>DAOQKI010000157.1:0-7248 GCA_035334485.1 Opitutaceae bacterium | reverse complement strand
GTGCTCATCGGCGAGCCGGGCGTCGGCAAGACCGCGATCGTCGAGGGCCTCGCGCAGCGGATCCTCCGCGGCGACGTCCCCGAGGGCCTGAAGGACAAGACGATCTTCGCCCTGGACATGGGCGCGCTCGTGGCCGGCGCGAAGTACCGCGGCGAGTTCGAGGAGCGGCTCAAGGCCGTGCTGGCGGAGATCCGCCAGAGCGAGGGGCGAATTCTGCTCTTCATCGACGAGCTCCATCTCATCGTGGGCGCCGGCAAGACCGAGGGCGCGATGGATGCGGGCAACCTGCTCAAGCCGATGCTCGCCCGCGGCGAGCTCCATTGCATCGGCGCGACCACGCTCGACGAGTACCGGAAGCACATCGAGAAGGACGCCGCGCTCGAGCGCCGCTTCCAGCCGGTGCTGGTCGACCAGCCGAGCGTCGAGGACGCCATTTCCATCCTCCGCGGCCTGAAGGAGCGGTTCGAGCTGCACCATGGCGTCCGCATCCAGGACAACGCGCTGGTGAGCGCCGTGACGCTGTCCAACCGCTACATCAGCGACCGCTCCCTTCCCGACAAGGCGATCGACCTCGTGGACGAGGCCTGCGCCATGATCCGCACCGAGATGGACTCGATGCCGCAGGAGCTTGACGAGCTCACGCGGCGCGTGCTGCGCCTCGAGATCGAGGAGACCGCGCTCGCGAAAGAGAAGGACGACGCCAGCAAGCGCCGCCTGGAGTCGCTCCGGGCCGAGCTCGCCGAGGCGCGCGAGAAGGCGAAGGGCATCCGGCTCCACTGGGAGAAGGAGAAGGCCTCCGTCGAGCGCGTGCGGAAGATCCGCGAGAACCTCGAGGCCGCGCGCCTCGAGATGGAGAGGGCCGAGCGCGGCTACGACCTCAACAAGGTCGCCGAGCTCCGCCATGGCAAGATCCCGCAGCTCGAGACCGAGCTGAAGAAGCTCGAGAAGGGCGGCAACACCACGACCCTCTTCAAGGAGGAGGTTTCCGAGGAGGAGATCGCCGAGGTGGTTGCCAAGTGGAGCGGCGTGCCCGTGACCCGGCTCGTCGAGGGCGAGAAGGAGAAGCTGCTCCGCCTCGAGTCCGTACTGCATGAGCGCGTGATCGGCCAGGACGAGGCCGTGAGCCTCGTGACCGAGGCGATCCTGCGCGCCCGCAGCGGCATCAAGGATCCCCGCCGTCCCGTGGGCAGCTTCCTCTTCCTCGGCCCGACCGGCGTCGGCAAGACCGAGCTGGCGAAGACCCTCGCGGAGACGCTGTTCGACACCGAGGCCGCGATGGTCCGCATCGACATGTCGGAGTACATGGAGAAGCACAGCGTCGCGCGCATGATCGGCGCGCCCCCGGGCTACGTCGGCTACGACGAGGGCGGCCAGCTTACCGAGGCCGTCCGGCGCAAGCCGTACGCCGTGATCCTGTTTGACGAAATCGAGAAGGCGCACCCGGACGTGTTCAATGTGTTGCTCCAGGTGCTCGACGACGGCCGGATCACCGACTCGCAGGGCCGCACCGTGGACTTCAAGAACACGGTCATCATCATGACCTCGAACCTCGGCTCGCGCTACCTCCTCGAGGGCGTGACCGGCGACACGATCCCGGAATCCGTCCGCGAGAGCGTGATGGCCGAGCTGCGCAAGGCGTTCCGCCCGGAGTTCCTGAACCGCATCGACGAGACGATCCTGTTCAAGCCGCTCACGCTGGAGGAGATCACGAGCATCGTGGACCTGCTGCTGGTCGACCTGAACAAGCGGCTCGCGGACCGCCGCGTGACGGTGGCGCTCGACGCGAAGGCGCGCGAGTGGGCGGCAGAGAAGGGCTACGACCCGGTCTTCGGCGCGCGTCCGCTCAAGCGCTTCCTGCAGCGGCACCTCGAGACCCGCCTGGCGCGGGCGCTCATCGCCGGCGAGATCGCGGAAGGCACCGAGGTCAAGTTCACGGTCAAGGGCGACGAGCTCGTGATGAAGGGCGAGAAGTAACCGGTGCCGGGAGCCGGGTATTTGAGGTTCGGTGCGCGAGGCGCGCGCCGGGCCGGGTGCCTGGCTCCCGACCGGTCCTTCTAGAGGCGGAAGAAATCCATGGCCGGGGGCTGAATTCTGGATCTACTGTGACCGCATGCAGCCCACATCCGGTTTTGGCCTCGGGACCGAGGAGGTAAGGCGGCGGCACATCCTGCCCAAGGCGCTCGTGGTGGGGCTGGTCGCCGGGCTGGTGGCCTCGGCCTTCCGCTATTCGCTGCAGTGGGTGGAGACCCATCGCGTGACCTGGCTGGAGCATGAGCCGCTGGGCTGGCGGCTTGCGGCGTCGATCGGGGTGGCGGTCGTGACGAGCATCGTGGGTCTCTGGCTGGTGCGACGGTTTTCACCGGAGGCGGCGGGCAGCGGCATCCCGCATCTCAAGTCGGTGGTGCTCGGTGAGCGCGACCTGCCGTGGTGGCGGGTCCTGCCGGTGAAATTTGCAGCGGGCGTGGTGGGGATCGGCGGCGGGCTCGCGCTGGGGCGCGAGGGCCCGACCATCCAGATGGGCGGCGCGACGGGCCTGATGGTGGCCGGCTGGTTCCGGGTGAAGCCGGGCGAGGGTGAGCGCAAGGCCCTGATCAGCGCCGGCGCGGGCGCCGGCCTTGCGGCGGCGTTCAATGCGCCGCTGGCCGGGGTGATGTTCGTGCTCGAGGAACTGCAGGGCAACTTTACCCCGGTGGTGTTTGTTGCCGCCTTTCTCGCTTCGGTGGGCGCGGACATTGTGGCGCGGGTGCTGACGGGAGAGCTGCCGGTCTTTTCGCTTGGCGCGATGCCGGCGCCGACGTTGGCAACCCTCCCGGTGGCGCTGGTGTTGGGCGCGGGCGCCGGTCTGGGCGGCGTGATTTTCAACCGCGCCCTGCTTGGCGGGCTCGACTGGTTCGAACGGCGGCGCTGGTCGACGTGGGCGGCCGGCGGACTGACCGGGCTCCTAGTTGGAGTGGTGGCGGGATTTTTCCCGGAGCTCAGCGGTGGCGGCGGATTGCTGGCCGGGCGCGCGCTGCTTGGCGAAGTGGCGCTGCGGTGGATCCCGCTGCTGCTGCTGGCGCGCTTTGTCCTGACCATCGTGAGCTATGGCAGCGGTGCGGCGGGCGGCATCTTTGCGCCGCTGCTGGTCCTGGGGGCGTTCGGCGGCCTCGCAACCGGCGGGCTCGCGCACCACTTCCTGCCGGCGCTGGCGCCGCAGCCCGCGGTGTTCGCGGTCCTGGGCATGGGCGCGCTGTTCACGGCGATCGTGCGCGCGCCGCTGACCGGCATCGTGCTGATGATCGAGCTCACCGGCAAATACGACTTCATGTTGCCGCTGCTGGTGTGCTGCCTCGCGGCGTATGGCGTGGCGGAGGGACTGCGAGATACCCCGATCTACGAGGCGCTGCGCGAGCGCAGTCTGCGGGTGCGGCAGCAAGCTCCGCCGACCGCCGCGGATCCCGGCCGCTGACGGACGGGCCGCATTTTTCCCTTTGCGCGGAAGGCCGGTTGGGCGAGGGTGGGGAAGAATGGCCGCCGAACCCATCCGCTACTTTGACCGCTACCAGCAGACCGTCCTGACCGAGAAGGTCTACGGCGAGCGCTGGCTGCGGCTGGCCTACGAGAACCCGGTGGGGCGCGGCCTCGTCTGGCTGCTCGCGCGGCGGATCTGGTTTTCGAAGATGTACGGCCGGCGCATGAGCAAGGCGGCGAGCGCGCAGTACATCCTGCCCTTCATCGCGGACTACAACCTCGACGTCGACGAGTTCACCAAGTCGGCCTTCGACTACAAGAATTTCAACGAGTTCTTCTTCCGCGCGCTGAAGCCTGAGTCGCGCCCGATCGTGGCGGACGGCGACGTGGCGGTGCTGCCGGCGGACGGACGCCATCTGGCGTTCCCGGACGTGGATGCGGCGGACGGTTTCTACGTGAAGGGCATGAAGTTCACGCTCGCGGAGCTGCTGGGCGACGAGGCGCTGGCGCGTGAGTATGCGGGCGGGGCGATGCTCATCTCGCGGCTCTGTCCGGTGGACTACCACCGCTTTCACTTCCCGGTCGCGGGCACGCCCGGCGAGCCGCGGCTGATCAACGGCTGGCTGTACTCGGTCAGTCCGGTGGCGCTGCGGCGCAACCTGCGGTATCTGGTGGAGAACAAGCGCGTTGTGACCCTGATCGAGTCGCCCCGGTTCGGCCAGGTCGCGATGATCGAGATCGGCGCGACGAATGTCGGGAGCATCCAGCAGTCGCACATCGCCGGCCGCCCGGTGGCCAAGGGAGGCGAGAAAGGGTTCTTCGCGTTCGGTGGCTCGTGCGTGGTCACGCTTTTCGCGCGCGGCCGGATCACCTTCGCGGCGGATCTCGTGACCCAGAGCGCGCAGCACGTCGAGACCTACGCGCGCATGGGCGACCGGCTCGGCGTGGCCGGCTGAGCTGGCAACGGACCCAGCGCCGGTCGTCTCACGTCCGGCGGATCTCGCTGGTCATTTCCCGGTGCCAGCCGACGTCGGCCCAAAGCCCGGCGAATTGCGGATGCGTGAAATTCGAGGTGCAGATGAACCCGAATCCGTGCTGGCGCGCCAGCGACACCCCCAGCGCCCCGGCCTCCTTCACGAACGTCCAGTCGAGATCGGGCCGCTCGGTCCAGTTGATCGGGCCCCAGCCCTCGGTGTTGCCGGCCGGAATCCCGAGCGCCCGCGCCCGACGCGCCGTGGTGCCGATTTCCGCGTCGAGGAACGCGGTGATCTCAGCCCGCTCGTCGCGCCACCAGCGCCGAAGCTCGGCCTGCGCCGCGGCGTACCGACCGTCCGGGTGCAGCGGATGAACCTCCTCGAAGTAGTTCGTCTGCGTGGCGCAGGCGGGGTGATGGGTGGCCCAGACGTGGACATCGAGCACCCCGAAGCCGTCCATCGCTGCTTCCTGCCAGGGCACGTGCTCGGCATACGACAGCGAGGTCGTGAACCGCAGCGAAGGCCAGGAACGGCGCAGCCGGCCGATGACCTCCCGGGCAAAGCCGCGTGCCAGCTCCGCCTGGGCCGGGGTCAGTCGCGTGCCGGGCCGCCAGACGTGCGCGTCGGCGCCCGAGCCGGCGCCCGCGCCGGCGCGACCGAGTTCGTCCTTGAGCCAGACAAAGTCGTGCCACAGCGGAAACTCGTTGAGCAGGTCGACGTACAGCACGTCGCGGAGCAGGCCGTGCGTGTCGAGCAGCCGGAGGACGTCATCCCAGGCGCGCACGAATCCATCGGCACCGCTGAATGCGCGGGTGCGCGTCGTACCGTGCCCGAGAAACCAGGCGCTGGGCGCGACGTGGAGCCCCCGGTCGCGGCAGAGGCCGAGGAAGGTCAGCAGGCTCGCTTCCGGCCTCACGGTGACATCGACCTGGTTGCCCCAGGAGACCGGCCGTCCGGGTTCCACCTCGCTCCGGATCTCGTCCAGCCTCGAGCCGTCGTCGGCGCGGCCGATGAACTGGGGAAACGCATCCAGGCGGATCGCGTCGTAGCCCCGGTCCATGAGGTCGTCGAGCACGCGGTCCCAGTGTTCAAAGCCCCCCTGGGGATGATGGCGGAGCAGCCAGGAAAAATCCCACATCGCGATGGCGTGGGCCCGCTGCGGCCAGGCCGCGGGGCCGGATCGTCCCGTTGTTGGGTTCATTCCGTCGACTAAACCCCGCCCCGGTCCCGAGCGGAAGCGCGATCTGGCGGCCACCGCGTCCGGCGGTCCGAGAACTCTCTTGCCTCGGGCGAGGGGGAAAACGCAATCTGCCGACGGAGTACCCCCTTGCCCGGGTGGTGGAATTGGCAGACACGACGGTCTTAGAAGCCGTTGCCGAAAGGCTTGCAGGTTCGAGTCCTGTCCTGGGCACCAGGGCGAGCGAACCTGCGTTGTTTTTCATGCGCGGCGCCTTCCGTGAGGCCCGGACCCTTTCACCATGAGCATCTACCTCGGCATCGACAGTGGCACCCAGAGCACCAAGTGCGTCGCGTACGACCTCGACGCGGGCCGCGTGGTCGCGGAGGCGCGGGCGCCGCATCAGCTGATTGGCGGGCTGCCCCCGGGGCACATGGAGCAGCATCCGCAGGAGTGGGCGGCCGCGCTCGAGCTGGTTCTTGCGGAGGTTGCGGCCAAGGTCGACGGGTCGCGGGTGCGGGGCATCGGCGTCTCGGGCCAGCAGCACGGTTTCGTGCCGCTCGACGAGCATGGTGCGGTGATCCGGCCCGCGAAGCTCTGGTGCGACACGTCCACCGCGCCGGAGTGCGCGCTCCTCACCCGGAAACTGGGCGGCCCGGGCGCAGTGATCCGCGAGACCGGCCTCCCGTTTCTGCCCGGCTACACGGCGCCGAAGATTCTTTGGCTGAAGCGGCACGAGCCGGCGAACTTCCGCCGCCTGCGTCACGTCCTGCTGCCGCACGACTTCCTGAACTTCCACCTCACCGGCGATTACACCATGGAGGCGGGCGACGCCTCGGGCACCGCGCTGTTCGACGTCCGCCGTCGGCGCTGGTCGTCCCGGGTCTGCGCCGCCATCGACCGCCGGCTGCTGTCCTGCCTGCCCACCCTCCGCGACTCGCGCGAGGCCGCCGGCGTGCTGAAGCCGGAGCTGGCGCGGCGCCTCGGATTCACCGGCGAGGTCGTCGTCGCGGCCGGCGGCGGCGACAACATGATGGGCGCGATCGGCACCGGCAATGTGGCGCCGGGCGTCGTCACCGCGTCCTTCGGCACTAGCGGCACGATTTACGCCTTCAGCCGCCAGCCCGTGGTCGATCCGCAGGGCGAGATCGCGGCATTCTGTTCCTCGACCGGCGGCTGGCTTCCGCTGTTGTGCACGATGAACGTCACGCTCGTCACCGAGCAGATCCGCCAGCTGTTCGGCGCCGACCACGCGGCGATGGAGCGGGCTGTGGGCGCGGTGCCGGCGGGGGCGGACGGCCTGCTGCTCCTGCCGTATTTCGACGGCGAACGGACGCCGAACCTGCCGCACGGCCGCGGCGTGCTGTTCGGCGTGACGCGCCACAACACGCCGCCGGGTCACCTCATGCGGGCGGCGATGGAAGGGGTCACGATGGGCATGAACTACGGTCTGCGCCGCCTGGGTGAGCTCGGCATCCGGCCACGCGAGATCCGCCTGACCGGGGGTGGTGCGAAGTCGGCGGCGTGGCGGCAGATCATGGCCGATGTCTTCGGGGTGCCGGTGGTGAAGATGACGGAGGACGAGGGGGCGGCGCTCGGCGGCGCGCTGCAGGCCGCCTGGTGCGACGCCGCCCGCCGGGGCGAGCG
>DAOQKI010000156.1:0-7294 GCA_035334485.1 Opitutaceae bacterium | reverse complement strand
TAGCTAGCTTGATTCACGTACTGTTCGGCGTGCGAAAGATTTGGGTGGCTAACAAATACCGGCCGAGAACGCGGGCATTCTCAAGCTTCCCTTGGCTCCTGGCAGGCCCGTCTAGTCGGGCGCCTTTAGCCAAATGAGCGCAACCGGCATCACTTGTAACAGCATCGACAGTCCGCCCAGATCGTCTCTGGAGCAGTACAAAAATCGGGCTCCTTCCGAGAGATCCAGCTGGCTGAAACGGGAGAGCATCAGGAGCTCAATTCAACCAGTGCTCATGGAGACATAGGACGACTCTCGTGTATGGGCAGTCGAACAATGCAGACGCCACGCTAATTACTCCTCTTTTCGAGAAAAATCCCGGCTACCCAATCCGTAGCTCGGTATCCTCGAGGCCAAATCGGTCTCCCCCCCCCCGCCCCCTTATCTCTCGTGTATCGATTGTATCGTTTTTGTATCGGATATTCGGGCTATTTCTTGCCTATCTTTGCTGCCTGTTGCCGGACACACCTTGTGTCCCCTCGATGAGTTTCTCTCTATGCGCAGGTCGAGCTTGGTTTCTGAAAATACTCCATCCGATTTCAACTCCCGCCACCTCCACCAATTTATGCGCAGCCTTCGCGGCTGTGATTTTGACATGGATTCGTAAGCGCGGCCATTCCCTGCGGCGGCCCGGAGTGCTATGGTCACCGGCATGAACCTGAGCACCGCCTTCACGGTCAATCCCGATGATCCGGCGATCCGGCGGCACAACGCCCAGGTCCAGGCCGCGCAGGACGCGTTCGACGCCGGCCGGCCCACGCGGGTGCTCTTCAAGTGCAGCGAATGGGTCGGGCAGCACGGCTTCTACGCCGACGAGGTCGGGCTCGACTACCGGGACTATTACACGAACCCCGACCTCATGCTGCAGGTGCAGCTGGAGGCCGCGCGGCGCCGACGCGAGATCCCGGTGCACGACATCATCCTCGGCGCGCCACCGCGCGAAAGCTGGTTCACCGGCGTGGACCTCTGGCCGGCCGTCGCGCCCGGCGCATTCGACTGCGAGCTCATGTACCGGCGGGAGACCGTGATCGCCAACCGCTCCCGCCATCTCTCGCGCGAGGAGTGCGACGCCCTCGTCATGCCGAGCGTCGAGGACGGGGGTTTCATCGGCACCATCCGCCGTTTCCACGAGCACCTCGTCAGCCGCTACGAACACAAGCTGGTCTACCTCGGCAAGGTCGTGGACCGGATCCAGAACGGAATGGGTACGAGCGGCTTCTTCAGCCTCGCGCTGGACCTCCGGGGCGAGGCGATCATGGCGGACATGTACGAGGACGAGGCCTTCGCGCACCGGTTCCTCCGCAAGGTCGCCGACTGGAGCGACGCCCTCACGCGCCGCTGGGCCGCGCCCACCGAGCGCAACGCACCGTTCCCGCTCACCGACCACGGCATCGATATGCTGTCGCCGGCCATGTACGAGAAATTCATCCTGCCGATCCTGCTCGAGAAGAACCGCGGCCGGACCAGCGAACCGCAGGTCTTCCACCACTGCGGCCGCGGCCAGCACCTGTTCCCGATCGTCAGCCGCCATTTCAAGCTGCAGACGCTGCACGCCCTCACCTACCCGCTGCTGGACATCGAGCGCATCCGGCGCGAGGTCGGACCGGAGGCCCACCTCATCGCCCTGATCTCCGACGGCATCGTGAACCTGGGCACCGCGGACGACGTCCGCTATGCGGTGAAGTCCCTCCTCACCGACCGCCTCAAGCGGAGCGGCCCGCTCACCCTGATCTCTGGCGACCTGCTACCAGGCACCCGGATGGACAACCTCCACGTCCTCTACGAGTCCGTGAAGGAATTCGGGGCCATCGGCTGAGTCACACCCAGCAGCGATTCTGAACAGAGCGGCTCCTTGCAAGGGCGAGCCCAGCCGAATCGGCGATTGTCTCAGTTACGTTTTGCCGCGATATCTGCGGCAGCGTGCGCCCTCCTCGTGAATCTCTCGCGGCCCTGATTGGCGTGATGAAACCGCTCGCCCTGCTGGGCGTGGCAATGAGCCTGGCCCTCACCGCACCAGCGGCGCCAACGTCCGACCTCTACCCTTTCGGCACGACCAACATCAAGGACCTGCGCCGGCTGGTCGACGCCGAGCGGATCCCGGACTCGCCGGACCTGATTGAGGCGTGGCGGCTGTACCGGCAGATCGAGGGCAGCTGGGCGCCCGGTCACGCCAAGCCGTCCAAGTCGACCGTCGACCAGCTCGACCGGCTCAAGGCCAAGCTCGAGGCGCTCCAGAAGCCCGCATGGCTCATCGGCGTCCTCGCCTCGCCGACCACCGCCAAGGTCGAACTCGCCAAGGCGGTCGGCGATGCGCTCTTCGAGCGGCAAAAGGCCACGCCCGAGTATCTCGCCCAGAAGGCCCTCGCGATCGTCTACCTCACTGAACACGAACTCGACCGACCCCAGGCCGCCGATCAGGCCGGCAAACATCTCACCGCTCTCACGGTCTCGCATCCCTGGGACTGGCAACTTCACGGTCTCTACGCCCGCCTGCTGGCCGACGCGAAACTCCCGGGTCCCGCGTGGGACGCCGCCCGCCAGAGCATCTTCCTCAACCCCGACCCGGACGTCGAAGACCTGAGATTCTTCGCCTTCATCGGGAAGGTCACCGGACTCGGTCAGCGCCCCAAGGTCGAGGCCGCCATCCGCCAGGCCGCCAACGACCCCAAGACCGCCGACCGGGCACTCCTCCTCTCCGAGGTATTTTTCTCCAAGGGCGCCGAGGTGATCCAAATTCCCGTGCGCTAGGCGATCCGTCTTGGGTGCCCACGGAACACACGGAATACGCGGAAGCCTGTTTCGTTGTCCGGGGCTTTCTTCTGCGTGTTCCGTGTATTCCGTGGGCAGAAACTCCGGGATCTGGGGTCAGCGCCTCTGGACATTTTCCAACTGAGCAGCGGTCGCGGCGCGAGACGGCCCCTATTGAGGCTCCTCGGTCACGCCTGGTTCGGGTCAATCCGGCGCCGCCATGCGCGGGGCGAGAGGCCGAAGTGCCGCCTGAAGGCCGAGGAGAAGTGATACTGCGAGCTGAAGCCGAGCCGGTCGGCGATCGCCTTCAGCGGCTCGTCGGTCGCGCCCACGAGCCGCCGCGCCTTCTCGAGCCGGAGGCGGTTCATGTAGCGGTGCGGGGAGAGTCCGGTGTGACGCTTGAACTCGCGCCGAAAGTACGAGTACGCCACCCCGAGGCCGCGCGCCACCGCCGGGATCGAGCGCGGCCGGTCGAGCAGGTCCGCCATGAGCCGCTCCGCCTGGCCCACGGCCGCGGAGATCGTCCGCGGCGACTCGCGCCGCTCGTTCGCGCCCGTGACGAGCGCGAGGATCTGCAGCCCCAGCGCCGCCCGCTCGGGATCGCAGGCCAGCGACTGCCCGGCGGCGAGCCGCGCGTGTACACCTTCAAAAATTCCCTCCAGCTCAAGTCGCCGCTCGACCGACACCACCGCCCGCTCCGGCGTCAGGATGCCGGCCCGCCGCAGGTTCTCCACCACCGCCCCGCGCAGCTCGACCCAATG
Source organism: Opitutaceae bacterium (assembly GCA_035334485.1). Classification (GTDB taxonomy): domain Bacteria; phylum Verrucomicrobiota; class Verrucomicrobiia; order Opitutales; family Opitutaceae; genus Opi-474. The sequence continues at coordinate 3,746 of DAOQKI010000156.1, read as the reverse complement.
CTCGACCCAGCCGGTGGCGGGATCCGGACGGTAACGGTGCCACACCGCGGGCAGGATGATCAGCGCCGTGCCGGCCCGCACGGTGCGGCGGCCGGTGGCCCGGGATTCGAATTCGCCGCGGCCCGCGGTGATGAACAGGATTTGGCAGGCGCCCAGCACCCGGCCCTTCGCCCACGAGAACGCATGGTCCGCCGGGTGGCCCGCCGGCGGATAGGCTGCGCCCGCCTCGCTGGCCTGCCGGCCCGCCGCCGTCACCGCCAGCCCCCACGGCTCCGAGCCCGGTGACTCCGCCAGGTAACGGTGGTAACTGGATTGGCGGCGCTTCTGGCTCATTTTTTGTATCTTTGAGGTCAGGGCATGAATTCCAAGCCCGGTCTTTTCCTGCTAACATGCACGTTCCACCTCGTTCCCTCACCCCCGAAGCCCCGCTTCATTTATTGCATCATCTCCCATGAGCACCCCCGCCTATGCCCTGGCCCATGAGGCCTACGCCGCGATCGGCGTCGATCTGGAGAAGGCCCTCGCCACCCTCGCCGCGACCCCGATCTCCCTCCATTGCTGGCAGGGTGACGATGTCGGCGGCTTCGAGCGCGTCGGCGCCACCCTCGAGGGCGGCGGCATCCAGGCCACCGGCAACTACCCCGGCAAGGCCCGCACGCTCGCCGAGCTCCGCCAGGACCTCGACACCGCCCTCTCGCTCATCCCGGGCAAGCACCGCCTGAACCTCCACGCCATCTACGGCGACTTCGGCGGCAAGAAGGTCGAGCGCAACGCTATCGGGCCGGGCCATTTCCGGAGCTGGATCGACTGGGCCAAGCAGCGCGGTCTCGGGCTCGACTTCAACCCGACCTGTTTCTCGCACCCGCTCGCGAACGACGGGTTCACGCTGTCGCACCGCGACGCCGCCGTGCGCCAGTTCTGGATCGAGCACGCCATCGCCTGCCGCCGCATCGGCGCCGCCATGGGCCAGGCGCTCGGCACGCCCACCGTGACCAATGTCTGGATCCCCGACGGCCACAAGGACCTGCCCGCCGACCGCAAGGGCCCGCGCGAGCGCCTCGAGGCCTCGCTCGACGCCGTGTTCAAGGAGCCGATCGACGAGCGCATCCACCGCGACGCCGTCGAGTGCAAGCTCTTCGGCATCGGTTCCGAGAGCTACGTCGTCGGCTCGCACGAGTTCTACCTCGGCTACGCCGCCACGCGGAAGAAGACGCTCTGCCTCGACATGGGCCACTTCCACCCGACCGAGTCCGTCGCCGACAAGGTCTCGTCGGTGCTCCAGTACGTGCCCTACCTGCTGCTGCACGTCAGCCGCGGTGTCCGCTGGGACAGCGACCATGTCGTGCTGCTCGACGACCCGACCCGCGCGCTGTTCGAGGAACTGGTCCGCGGCGGCTTCCTGCCCCGCACCGCCATCGGGCTCGACTACTTCGACGCGAGCATCAACCGCGTCGCGGCCTGGGTGCTGGGCACGCGCAACGCCCTCAAGTGCCTCCTGCTCGCCCTGCTCGAGCCATCCGCGCGCCTGCGCGAGCTCGAGGCCGCCGGCGACCACACCGGCCGACTCGTCCTGCTCGAGGAGCTGAAGACCCTGCCGTTCGCCGCCGTCTGGGCGGAGCACTGCCGCCGCCAGAACGTTCCCGGCGACCGCGCGTGGCTGCCGACCGTCCAAAAGTACGAGCGGGAGCATCTTGCCCAGCGGAAGTAATTCTGCGATCAAGGATCCCCGACCCGTCGCATGGCCTCGTACTCCCAGCTCCCCCGCCTGCCCCTCGGCCCCGCGCGCCGGGTCCAGCTCATGGCCACCTGCCTCTGCGACGCGTTCTACGACGATGTCGCGAAAGCCACGGTCGAGGTCCTGGAGCATGCGGGCGTGACGGTGGAGTTTCCCGAGGGCCAGACCTGCTGCGGCCAGCCAGCGTTCAACGGCGGCGACTGGCCGTCGTCGCGGAAGGTCGTCCGTCACACCGTGAAGACCTTTGCGGGCGACACGCCCGTGCTGGTGCCTTCCGGCTCCTGTGCCGCGATGCTCCGCCACGGCGCCCTGCTGGAGTTCGAGCACGAGGCCGACCTGCCCGCCGTGCAGCACCTCGCCCGCAAGACGTGGGAGCTCGCCGACTACCTCGTGAACGGTCTCGGGCTCACCCGCTGGCCGGGCCGGCTCGAGGGCAAGGTGGCCTTTCACCGCAACTGTCACAACCGCGGCACCGCCAGCGAAGCGGCGTCGCTCACCCTGCTGCAGTCAATCGAGGGCCTGACGGTGGTGCCCTTCGGCGAGGCCGAGCAGTGCTGCGGCTTCGGCGGCACGTTCTCGGTGGGGTTCCCCCATCTCTCGAGCAGCATGGGTCACCTCAAGCTCGAGCACATCCGGGCCGCCAAGCCCGACTATCTCGTCTCCGGCGACATGAGCTGCCTCATGCACATGGGTGGGCTGGCGGAGAAGGACGGCCAGCCGATCCGGACCCGCCACCTCGCGCAGATCCTGCGCGACGCCCTCGTGAACGCCGGTCAACGCGTCTGATCCCATGGCCACGCAGCTCATCGATCGCTTCGCCGCCGACCTGCCGCCCGACAAGCGGGCGTCCGTCTACCAGAGCACGAAGGCGACGCACGAGAAGCGCACCAAGCTCCTGTTCGACCACTTCGCGGACCCCAACCACCTCCGCGCCACCGCCGGCGAGATCAAGCAGCACGTGATCGAGAACCTCGACACCTACCTGCCGATCGTCGAGGCGAAGCTCACCGCCAACGGCGCCAAGGTCCACTGGGCCGCCACCGCCGAGTCCGCCTGCGCCACCGTCCTCGGGATCATGAAGGCCCGCGGCGCGACTAAGATGGTCAAGGCCAAGACCATGGTCAGCGAGGAGATCGGTCTCGCCGAATACCTCGAGAAACACGGCATCGAGGCGCTCGAGACCGATCTCGGCGAGTTCATCGTCCAGATCGACCACGACCACCCGAGCCACATCGTCCGCCCGATCATCCACAAGAACCGCCGCGAGATCGCGCAGAGTTTCGAGCGTGAGGGCCTCGGCGACTACAACGACGATCCCGAGACCATCACCCGGCGGGCCCGGAAATTCCTTCGCCACAAGTACCTCGCCGCCGATGTCGGCCTGACCGGCGCGAACTTCGTCTCGGTCGAGAGCGGCCGCATCGTCCTCGTCACCAACGAGGGCAATTCCCGCTTCAGTCTCGCCGCACCCAAGGTCCATATCGCTCTCGTCGGCATCGAGAAGCTCGTGCCGCGCGACCGTGACCTGGGCGTGCTGCTCAACCTGCTCGCGCGCTCGGCCACCGCGCAGCAGCTGACCGTTTACACGGAGTTCATCTCCGGTCCTCGGGCGGCGACGCAGCCCGACGGTCCCGAGGAGATGCACGTGGTCTTCGTCGACAACGGCCGCACCGAGGTGCTCGCGTCCGAGTGCCGCGAGATCCTCCGCTGCATCCGCTGCGGCGCGTGCCTCAACGTCTGCCCGATCTACCGCCAGGCCAGCGGCCACGCGTACCGCAGTGTTTATCCCGGCCCGGTCGGCGCCGTGCTCTCGCCGCTGCTCGCCGGCAAACAGTTCCCCGAGCTCGCCGATCTTCCGAAGGCGTCGTCGCTCTGTGGCGCGTGCAACGAGGTCTGCCCAGTAAACATCCCGATTCCCGACCTGCTCCTGCGCCTGCGCGCCCGGGGCAAGGCCGAGGGCGCCCCACGCGCCGCGGTCGGCACGCCGCCGATGGGTGCCTGGGCGCTGCTG
>DAOQKI010000155.1:0-7371 GCA_035334485.1 Opitutaceae bacterium | reverse complement strand
CTGAAGGCCAACCCCGGCGCCCGCGCCGCCCAGAAGGCGCTCGCCCGCGAGCTCACGCAGCTCGTGCACGGCGCCGACGCCCTCGCTGGCGCGATCAAGGCCAGCGAGATTCTCTTCGGCGGTTCGCTCGAGGGCATCAGCGAGTCCGTCTTCGCCGACGTCGTCGGCGAGGTGCCGACGAAGCCGCTCGAGCGCGCCAAGCTCGACGGCGCCGGCACCGCCCTCACCGACCTGCTCGTCCACGCCGGCCTCTGCCCGTCCAAGGGCCAGGCCCGCAAGGACGTCGAGGGCGGCGGCATCTACGTGAACAATGTCCGAGCCGCCGAGGCCGGCCGCATGGTCACGTCCGCCGACCTGCTGTTCGGCAAGCACGTCCTCCTGCGCAAGGGCAAGCGCACCTACACGGTCCTGTCCGTCACCTGAGCGGTCTCGCGGACAGACCAGTCCCGCTCAGCTGCTTGTCATCCTGAGCGCAGCGAAGGATCCAGTGGGGCCCCGTCCAGCGCCTTGCCGTATCGCACTGGATCCTTCGCTGCGCTCAGGATGACAGCAGGGGCGAACACCGGATCTCCCTTTCGTCCTTACCAACGACATCCGGCTCTGACTCCCCCCGGCCCACTTAGTCAGCGCCGCTCCTCCATCAGGCCGACCAGGTTTCCCTCCGGGTCGCGCACGAAGGCCATCCAGAGTTCGTGATCCGGGAGCTTGGCCACCAGAGCCGGCTCGCGTTCCGGTTTCGCCCCTCGGCCGACCACCGCGGCATACAGTTCCGCGACCGATCCCGTGCGAAAATAGAGGGTCGAGTTCTTGCCCGGCTCGCCCGCGCCCTGCGAGGTCGTGATCATCAGCCGCACGTTGCCGAGCGACACGAAGCTCAGGTTCGGACCCGCGTCGAACAGGAGCGGCAGGCCCAGCACGACCGTGTAGAAGTGCTTTGCGGCCGTGACGTCGCGCACGGTCAGCGCGACCTGGCCCAGGCTGTCGATGACGGGAGGATTCATGCCGGCGATGGGGTGGCCTTTTGATAGCCCACGCCACCGGCGGGTCGAGTCCGTTTGGGAGCCAGTCGGCAGGGTTTGAAATGCCGCCGTTTCAAGTCTCGTATCGGGACATGGCGCCCACTCCGCCCGACCAGCCCCGCCCGCACGCCTGCTGGCTGCCGGACGGCGCCACGGCCTACGCCCGGCTCCTCGAGGCGATCGGCCTCGCCCGCGTCTCGGTGCGCTTCGAGTTCTACATCGTAGCCCCCGATGCCACCGGGGCCCGGTTCCGCGCCGCGCTGGTCGCCGCCGCCCGGCGGGGGGTCCGCGTCTCCGTGCTCGTCGACGGCTTCGGCTCCTCCAGCCTGCCCAATACTTTCTGGAGTGAATTGCTCGCCGCGGGCGGCAGCGTCCGGGTCTTCAACCCGATCTCCTGGCGGCTCTTTTCCCTCCGCGATCACCGCAAGCTGGTTCTGGTGGACGATGCCGTCGCATTCGTCGGCGGGTTCAACATCGCCGACGAGTACGACGGCGACGGCGTCAGCCGTGGCTGGCGCGACCTCGGGCTCGAGCTCCACTCGCCGCTGGTTATCCGGCCGCTCGCCGCGGCATTCGACGGGATGTTCCTGGCCGCGGGTAAATCCGAGCGGCTCGTGTCCCGTCTGCGCCGGCTGTTCGCGCGGCGTTTCCGCGGGACACGCGCCGGGCCGGTTTACCTCATCGGCCCCGGGCTGGGCCGGAACCGCTTCCGCGCCGACCTGCTCCGCCGCCTGCGCCGGGCCCGCCACGTACAGCTGGTCGCGAGCTACTTTCTCCCCAGCTTCCGGCTGCGGCGGGCGCTGCGGCAGGTGGCCCGGCGCGGCGGACGCGTGGAACTGCTGCTCGCCGGACGCAGCGATGTGCCGCTGGTCCAGCGCGCCGCGCGCGCGGGCTATGGTCCGCTGCTTCGCGCCGGCATCCGCATCTGGGAGTACGAGCCGCAGATCCTCCACGCCAAGCTGGCGATCGTGGACCACGTCGTCTTCGTCGGGTCGGCCAATCTCGACTCCCGATCCGCGGGCATCAACTACGAGGTCATGGTGCGCAGCCACCACCCCGAACTCGCCGCCGCCGGCCGCGCCGCCTTCGCCGCCGACCTCACCCGGTCGCGCGAGATCACGCTCGCCGCCTGGCGCGCCGAGCAGACCTGGTGGACCCGCTTCCGCGGCTTCTGCGCCCGCCTGCTGCTCACCCGCATCGACCCGTGGCTTGCCCGGGCCCAGTTGCGAAACTACTCGTGATTTTCGCCCCGACTTTCGTCCCCCCCATGCCCCTGCGCTTCCGTCTCCTCCTCGCCCTGCTCCTTGCTCCCCTCGCCGTTGAGGCCCAGACCGCCGCGCTGTCACGGCTCCGCGCGGGCGAGCCAACCCGCATCGTCTGCTTCGGCGACAGCATTACCGGCCTCTACTACCACACCGGCGGCCACCGCGACTGGTGCGATCTCGTCGGCCTCGGCCTGCGCCAGGTGTACCCGCGCGCCGACCTCGCCATGATCAATGCCGGCGTCAGCGGCAACACGACCGTGAACGCGCTCCAGCGCATGGACACCGATGTCCTCGCCACCCACCCGCACCTCGTGCTCGTCATGTTCGGCATGAATGACGTCGCCCACCTTCCGCCGGAGGAGTTCCGGGCCAATCTCGTGGCAATCCACCGCCGGGCGCACGCCGCCGGCGCCGAGGTGGCGTTCTTGACCACGACGCCGTCGTTTCCCGGCGATGCGCAGCGCCCGCCGGAGAAAGTCGCCCAATACGCCGCGATCATCCGCGAGGTGGGACGCGATCTCGGCCTCACGGTGGTCGACACCCACGCGGCCTTCGCCGCCGACTGTGCCGCGGATCCGATGGCGCGGGCCCGATTGATGAGCGACGCGATCCACCCGAACCTGCGGGGTCACGAGCTCATCGCCGAAACCGTCGTCGGACGGCTGACGGGCCAGCGGGTCTCGCTCGCCACCCTGCCGCCGCGCAGCCCCGCCCTGCCCCGCGTCCAGGCGCAGCTGCAGGCCCGGGCCGCGCTTCGCGTGGTCGCCATGAAGCCCTTCGACACCCTGATCGGTCCCGCCCTGCGGCGGATCGACCCGGGCTTGAAGGTCGAGGTGGTTTCCTGGGATGTGGCCGGCAAATCCCTGGCCACGCTCATGCACGAGGCGGAGGCCCGCGGCTGGCCCAGTTTTCATCAGCCCACCGATCGGCCGCGTCCCGACCTCGTCATTCTGGCCGTGCCGGCCGAGGCGAACGCCCCCGACGTCGACCACTACTACCACGACTACGCGTGGGTCATGAACTGGTCGCAGAGCTTCAAGCAGCCCGGCTGGGACTGCGTGGTGATGCTGCCGTCGGTCGCCGACCCGACCCTGATCTCAGCGGAGGCCCAGGCGCTCGACGTAGTCCAGGGCAACGACCTCCTGTGGCTGCGACGCACCGCGGGCGATCAACGCGACGCCGAGACCCTCCTCACCGAATGGCTCCGCGCCCATCTGGCGCCGTCCCCGACTCGCTAGAGCCCGACTTCGAGGGCGCCCGTCACCGCCCGTTTATCATATGCAGCCTAAGACTCGGCTGCACCAAGCACTAGAAGGAGGAATAAAAAGATGTACTTCATATTTCGACGAACGCCTATCCCTACCCTCGACCGGGTGCCGTGGGCCCGGGCAACTGGCTCGGCTTTCTCTTCAAATCGAGAATTCGGACAAACTCGAAGCGGTCACTGACCGATTGAAACGCACTAAACGGGATACGCGTGCGGCCAAGGGTGGAAAACTCAAGATAGAGATAATTGTCTCTCTCATGAAGACGAGAGAGCTCTGGCAGCGGGAAGGAGTACAAAACTCCTCTACTACCAACCACCAATCGGTCGTCCGTAACTTCGCTCGTCCAAATATCAGAACCGGGAAGCGAACCGAAATAACGTATCGTCATCTTACGAGACACGAGAGCGGCTCCCTTTTGCCATGACCAGTGAACAAGCCATATCAGAACTGTTAACGCCAAGGCCCGATCGACGGATGTCGTAAGCCAAAGAGCTATCACAAAATTCGCCCCCAGAAATACAATCCCGAGAGCCTCACGCATCCATCTCGGCACGATCTTTTTCCCTTGTTCACGAGCAAACTCCAAGTGGTAGGAAACACTCTCATGCGGCGGGATCCTGTATGTGAGGCGCATGTTTCTGCCAAAGAGGCCTAGAGCCAGACACGCAAGTACGAATCTGCTCTAGAGCTGTTCGCTCGGTGGCATCAGAAGAAGGGACCTGCCCTCGTATCGTTGCCAAGAACGAACGGGACCGAGGTTATTTGGCCGTACATTCCTGGATACGAATCAGCCGGACCGCCCCTAGAAAAACATCGCCTGGCTCAGCGCCTCGTCCGGTGACAGCACGCTGGCCGCGGCCGGCAGGCGCGTCGGGCCGGTGCCGAAATCGGCGTCGAAGAGCGCGTGGCCGGTCGTGAAATCGCCCGACCACGCGAAGCGTTTCGCGCCACCGGCATAGCGGAACTCCACCGCGAGGCTAGATCCGTCGCCCGCGGCTTGGCTGAAGGTGGCCTGGTTGCGGCCGCACTCGCCGATCCGGTCGCGCAGCCAGTTGAGGAGCACGCGCGCCTCGGCCTTCCACTGCGGCGCGTGGGTCAGCGTGACGGATTCGAGCCCTTCGCACAGCACGCTCATCGGGTAGCGACTGAGAAACTGGCCGAGGCTCTGGCGCACGGGCAGCAGCCGGGCGAACGCGAGGTCGCGCAAGGCGTTCGGATGCGGCCACGGATACGTCAGGGCGTCGTCGGGTGCCACCGCGCTGTCGATCAGCACGCGCCGGGCGCGCGTCAGCAGGTAATTGTAATCGGCGAGCTTGCTGCTGGCCGAGAAGCGGTGCGCCCAGTAGTAGAGCGGCAGGTCGGTCGAGAGGCAGATGGAGACCTGGTTCTCGAGGAACTGGCGGGCCCGGCGCGGGTAGCTCAGCATGACGAACTCGACGCAACGCTTGTCGCCCTTGGACTTCCCGAGATGGCATTCGCCGTAGATCTTGGCGCGCATGGCGATCCCGCCGTCGTCCTCAAACTGCGGGCAGAGCACGACGATCCGGCTCGGGTAGCGCTTGGAGAACTCGACCGCCGTGTGGAACTGGTCCGCGGCATCCTCGGCCGAGGTGAGGAAGCCGAGGTGGAGCACGAAATTCACCTGCGTGGCCTTGGCGTCCTCCGTGGACGGGGCCGGCCCGCCCGCCGCCGCGGTGCTCGCCCACATCTCGCCGAGACTCGCCGAGATCGAATCCACCGGGACCTCCAGCCCCGGCAAAGCGTCAAAGATGTCAGGCATCGTGGGGAGAAACGCCAAACGCCAGGTTGCCAAACGCCAAACAGACGGCGCGATCCTTCTTCAACAGATTCCAGCCTTCCCACCGTCCCGCGCACTTCGGTTGGCGTTTGTCGCTCTTGGCCATTGGCGTTTGCCGCGCCCCGGCGCGGTCAGGGTTGCCTCCACACGTTGCCCTGGCGGCCGAGGAGCGTGTCGCCGGCAGGCGGGCCCCAGGAGCCGGCCACGTACTGGTCCAGGCCGTCACGGCCGGCCGCCGCCCACGCCTCCAGCACCGGCGTGTACAGTTTCCACGAGGTCTCCGCCTCGTCGCCGCGGATGAACAGCGTGCCGTCCCCGATCATCGCGTCGAGCACCAGCCGCTCGTACGCCTCCGGGGTGTTCGATCCGAAGGTCGTCGCATAGCGGAAGCTCATCTTCACCGGCTGCGTGCGCGTCTCGAGTCCCGGGATCTTCGTGTTCAGGATCAGGCTCAGGCCCTCGTCGGGCTGGATCTGGAACGAGAGGGTGTTCGCCGCGAGGTTGAAGCCGCCGCTCTCGGCGAACAGCGTGCCCGGCGGACGCTTGAAGTTGATCGCGATCTCCGACACGCGCCGTGCCATGCGCTTGCCCGACCGGAGGTAGAACGGCACGCCTTCCCAGCGCCAGTTGTTGATCGAGAGCCGGATCGCCGCGTAGGTCTCGGTCGCGGACGTCGGCGCGATGCCGCTCTCCGCGAGGTACCCCGGCACCGGCTTCCCGCCGATCATGCCCGCGATGTACTGCGCCCGGGCGACATCGCCGCCGGGCATCACGTTCAACGGCTGGATCGCCTTCAGCACCTTCACCTTCTCGTCGCGGATCGCCTCCGCGTCGTACGAGCCGGGCGGCTCCATCGCGGTCAGCGCGACGAGCTGCATGGTGTGATTCTGGATCATGTCGCGCAGGCAGCCGCTCTGCTCGTAATAGCCGCCGCGCGAGCCGACGCCCACCTCCTCGGCCACCGTGATCTGCACGCTCGAGATGAAGTTTCGGTTCCACAGCGGCTCGAAGATCGCGTTCGAGAAGCGCTGCACGAGGAGATCCTGCACCGTCTCCTTCCCGAGGTAGTGGTCGATGCGGTAGACCTGATGCTCCTCGAACACGCGCCGGATCGTCGTGTTGAGCGCGAGCGCCGACGTCAGGTCGCGGCCGAAGGGTTTCTCGACGATGACCTTGGTGTGGTGCGCGTGGCGCAGGTAGCGGCCCGCGAGCCCGCACGCGCCGAGGTTCTCGATGATCGGGGCGAAGACCGACGGCGGGGTCGAGATGTAGAAGAGCGTCTGCACCTCGCGGTTGATCCGGGCCTCGATCGCGGCGATGTGCTGCGCGAGGCGGTCGAACGCCGCGCGGTCGTCATACCCGCCCGCCACGTAGGTCGTGCCGGCCGCGATCCGCGCCCAGCTCTCGGGGTGCAGCTCGCGACGGGAGAACTCCTTGATCGCGTCGCGGGCCATCGTCCGGAATTCCTCGTCCGGGATCGCCTTGCGGCCGAAGCCGACGAGGAAAAAGTCCGCCGGCAGCAGGCCGTCGACGCCGAGGTTGTAGACCGCGGGGATCAGCTTGCGGGCCGTGAGGTCGCCCGACGCGCCGAAGATCACGACCACGGTGGGCGGCGCGCCGCGGTGCTTGCTCAGCCCTTGGAGAAACGGGTGTCGCGGGGTCTCGGCCATGACGGTCGCAGCATGCGGCGGGGGTCCGACCGGGCAAGGGAAATGCTGGCGTCCGCGCGCCGCTCAGCCGCCCTGAAATTTCGCGAAGAGCGGAATGTTCGCGTAGTGCCGCACGACCGGTCGGGCGCCCGCGGCCGCACCGGCGGACGGGAAGACGACCTCGATGATGTCGAACCGGATCGCGCGCGGGCGGCGCGGCAGCAGCGCGAGATACTGCACCGCCACGCGCCGCAGCACGCGCCGCTTGCGGGCGTCGACCGCCTCGTAGCCCGAGACGAGCGCGCCCGCGGCGCGGGCCTTCACCTCGATGAACACCAGCGCGTCGCCGTCGCGGCACACCAGGTCGAGCTC
>DAOQKI010000154.1:0-7590 GCA_035334485.1 Opitutaceae bacterium | reverse complement strand
CGGCCGAAGAGGCGTTCAAGGCGGCGCTCGCCATCGACCCGGAGCACCCGACCGTGATCTGGCGCGACGTGGACTATCGGGAGGGCGAGCGGGCGGCGTGGTGGCCGAAGGGTGAGCCGCCGCTGCTGGCGGACATGGTGAAGGCCGGCCAGCTGCCGCCGGTCGCGGAGCGCACCGGGCCAGAGCCGCTGGTGCTCGCGGGCGTCGAGGGCAACGGCCGCTACGGCGGGACCTGGTACCGTCTCGCCACCGGCCCGGAGGATCTCGAGGGCATCCTCCACACCCGGCTCTCGTACACCACCCTCGTGCGCTGGTCGCCCGAAGGGTACCCGATCGTGCCGCACCTGGCGAAGTCGTGGACCGTGTCGCCGGACCAGCGGGTGTGGACCTTCACGCTGCGCCGCGGCCTGCGGTGGTCGGACGGCCACCCGTTCACCGCCGACGACATCATGTTCTGGTGGAAGTGGGAGGCCCAGTACTTCAAGGCCGGCTCGCTGTCGTCCGGCGGCTCGGACTTCAGCTGGATGCTCAACGCCGGGAAGCTCGGCGACCTCGAGCAGGTCGACGCGCTCACGGTGCGATTCAAGTTCGAGGAGCCGAACAGCCTGTTCCTGGAACGCCTCGCCGGGGCGGTGGACTGCTTCCGCCCGGCTCACTACCTCCGGCAGTTCCACCCGGCGCTCGGCGACCCGGCCTTCATCGCGGACCTGATGCGCACGCTCAACCTGCCGAGCCCGCTCTCGGTCTACATCCGGATGAAGCACCGGCTGAACCCGGAGCACCCGCGGATGTGGCCGTGGGTGTACCGCGAGTACCGGCCCTCGGCGCCCCAGACGCTCGTGCGCAACCCGTACTACTACGCGGTGGATCCCGCGGGCCACCAACTGCCCTACCTCGACCGGCTCGTGGTGGACGTGCGCGAGAAGAGCCTGGTCAGCGCCGCCGTCGCCGGCGGCGAGGTCTCGATGCAAGAGCGGCACATCGACTTCGAGGACTACACGCTGCTCATGACCGAGGCGCCGCGGCAGGGCTACCACCTGCGCCACTGGTTCAACGCCACGCGCACCTTTTCCCAGATCAGCCCGAACCTGAACCGGCGGGTCGACCCGGCGCGGCCGGAGACCGCCTGGAAGCACCGCCTGCTGAACGAGGTCACCTTCCGGCAGGCCCTGTCGCTCGCGCTCAACCGGCAGGAGATCATCGACGCCGTGTTCTACGGCGTCGGCGAGCCGGCCCAGAACTCGCCCGGGCCGCTCTCGCCCTACTCAAACCCGCGGCACTTCCACTCCTTCACCGCCTTCGACCCGGCGCGGGCCAACGCCCTGCTCGACGCTCTCGGTCTCCGCCGCCGCGACGCGGAGGGTTTCCGCACCTTCCCCGACGGCTCGCGCATGACATGGTTCCTGAACGTGGCCGCGAGCTATCCGCCCGACGCGCCGCAGATGGTCGCCGACCAGTGGTCACGCGTCGGCGTGCGCACGATCGTCCAGCTGCGGGTCCGCACGCTCTGGCAGGTGGAGCAGGCCGCGCGGGAGCACGACTTCACCTACTGGCCCGGCCTCGAGGAGTTCATGCCGATGCTCGACCCGCGGTACTTCGTCCCGACGGGCGGCGCCTCGTTCTTCGCCCCGATGTGGGGCCGCTGGTACCAGCTGGGCGGGCTCCGCGCCCCGCCGACCTCCACCATTCCCGACCTCGAGGGGCCGCCGCCCGGCCATCCGGCGCGACGGGCGATGGAGCTGTACGACCTCGCGCAGCTCGCGCCGACCGCGGAGGAGCGCATCGCCCGCTTCCACGAGATCCTCGACCTCGCCGCCGACAACGTGTGGTCGATCAGCATCGCGACGCCGCCGCCGGCGCTCGCGGTGGTGAAGGACGGGCTGCACAACGTGCCGGAGCGCGGGCTCGCCGGTTTCTACTACATGACCCCGGCGAACATGGGCATGGAGACCTTCTACTGGGACGCTCCCAACGATCCGCCGGAGATCGCCGCCCAGCTCCAGGCGTCGCTGCTGCATCCGTCGCGCCTGCCGCGGGTCGACGTCGCGGCGGCCGGCCCGGCGGCCTCGCGCTGGGTCGGGTGGCTGCTCACCGCCGCCGGCCTCGCCGCGGTCGTGCTGCTGGCCGTGCGCTATCCCTTCGTCGGCCGCCGGCTCGTCACGCTCGTGCCCACGCTGCTGTTCATCTCCGTCATCGTGTTCACCATCGTGCAGCTGCCGCCCGGCGACTTCATCACCGCGAAGACGATGGAGATCACGCTCAGCGGCGAGCCGAACGCGGAGGCGCAGCTGGCCAATCTCCGCGAGACCTTCCGCTTCGACGAGCCGGCCTGGAAGCAATACGCGCACTGGATGGGTTTCCCGTGGTTCGTGAGCTTCGACCCGGCGGACACGGGCCTGCTGCAGGGCAACCTCGGGCGCTCGATGGAGAGCAACCTCCCGGTGAACGAGATCCTCGGCGACCGGATCGCGCTCACGTTCGTGATCTCGCTGCTCACGATCCTCTTCACGTGGCTCATCGCCCTGCCGATCGGCATCTACTCGGCCGTGCGGCCCTACACCTGGGGGGACTATGTGCTCACGCTCATCGGATTCTGCGGGATGTCCGTGCCGCCGTTCCTCTTCGCCCTCGTGCTGATGTACCTGAGCGGGGAGTACTTCGGCCTCAGCGTGTCCGGGCTGTTCAGCCTGCGCTACGCCGCCGATCCCGCGTGGTCGTGGGGCAAGGTGGTCGACCTGCTGCAGCACGTGTGGGTCGCCGTCCTCGTCCTCGGCGTCGGCAGCACCGCGGTGATGATCCGGGTGATGCGCGCCAACCTGCTCGACGAGCTGAAGAAGCCCTACGTCGTCGCCGCGCGGGCCAAGGGCGTGCGGCCCCTGCGTCTGCTGCTGAAGTACCCGGTGCGCATCGCGCTCAACCCGTTTGTCTCCGGCCTCGCCGTGCTCTTCCCGCAGCTGATCTCCGGCGGCGCGATCGTCGCCCTGGTGCTCAGCCTGCCGACCGTCGGCCCGATGCTCCTGCTCTCGCTGATGAACGAGGACACGTACTTCGCGGCCTCGATGCTCATGGTCCTCAGCGTGCTCGGCGCGCTCGGCACGCTGCTCAGCGACCTGCTGCTGGTCTGGCTCGACCCGCGCATCCGCTACGGGGGAGGTGCCCGATGAGCGAGCCCGCCGTCACCGCCCTTCCCCTCCCGGCCGCCGGCAGCGAGGCCGCGCGCTCGCCGTGGGAGCTCACCCTGGCGCGCTTCGCCCGCCACCGTCTCGGCCTCGCGTCGTTCTTCCTGCTGGTGGTGCTCTACCTGATGGCCCTCGGCTGCGAGTTTTTCGCCCCGGCCACGCGGGAGTGGCGCGACCTCCGCCACTCGTACTGCCCGCCCCAGCCGCTGCACGTCTCGTGGGCGGACGGACTCTACGTCTGCGCCATGCGCCGGCTCGACAACCCTGTCACGTTCGCGCGCACCTACGTCGAGGACCCCGGCGTGCGGATCCCGCTCGGCTTCTTCGTGCGCGGCGAGCCGGTCCGCGTCCTCGGCCTCTTCCCGACCGACCGCCATTTCTTCGGCGTGGACCGCGACCGGCTGGAGCGCGGCGGCCGCGCCCACGACCCCGACGCCGTCTTCTATCTCCTCGGGGCCGACAAGTACGGCCGCGACGCGGCGTCGCGCCTGATCTACGGCGCGCGGATCAGCCTCTCGGTCGGCGTCATCTCGATCATCATCACCTTCGTCCTCGGCGTCGTGCTCGGCGGCATCTCGGGCTACGCCGGCGGCGGCTGGGACAATCTCATCCAGCGCACGATCGAGGTCATCAACGCCCTGCCGCAGCTGCCGCTCTGGCTGGCGCTGGGCGCGATCTTTCCCGCGGAGTGGTCGCCGCTCACGGTCTACTTCTGCGTCACCGTCGCCCTGAGCCTCATCAGCTGGACCGGCCTCGCCCGCGTGGTCCGCGGCAAAATCCTCGCGCTGCGCGAGGAGGACTACGCGGTCGCCGCCCGCCTGCTCGGCGCCTCGCCGAGTCGCATCCTCTTCCGGCACCTCGTGCCGGGGTTCACCAGCCACATCATTGTGACCCTGACCCTCGGCGTGCCGGGCATGATTCTCGGCGAGACGGTGTTGAGCTTCCTCGGTCTGGGCCTGCGGCCGCCGATCGTCAGCTGGGGCGTGATGCTGCAGGACTGCCAGAATCTCCAGACTGTGAGCCACTATCCGTGGCTGCTCTCGCCCGTGCTGTTCATCGTCGTCGCCATTCTAGCCTTCAACTTCGCCGGCGACGCCCTGCGCGACGCCGCCGATCCCTACAGCGATCGATAGCGGGGAAATTCACAGGAGGCCACAGAGGGGATGAACCGCTCATTCGCGCTAATCATCACTAATGGGTTTCCGATCCCAGATTAGCGGGAATTAGCGAAGATTAGCGGTTATCTCGCTCCGTTCCCTCCGTTGCCTCCTGTGCGAGGCCCTACTTCGTCGTTTCGAGCTTCGAGTAGTCGCAGCCGATGAACAGCCCGTCGGGGCCGGCGAACTTCCGGCGGTATTCCTCCTGCGGCGCGACCTGCGTGGCGGCGCTGCGGTAGTGGAATTGGAGCGCGCGGCGGCGCAGCCCGGAGTTGTTGACCGGCGTCTCGTGCGGCAGCAGGCCGTCGAAGATCATCAGGCCGCCCGGCGGCAGCTCGACGGCCACCGCGGTAGCGGGATCGATCTCGGTCGTCGTGATCTCGCAGTCGACCCGCGTCCACTCATGCCGGCGCGGCCCGGACCGGTGGCCGCCGGGGATCACGTGCATGCAGCCGTTGGCGACGGTCGCCGGGTCGAGCGCGATCCATACGCCGCAGACGCCGTCGAAGCGGTTGACGGAAAAATACGCGAGGTCCTGGTGCCAGGGCTTCTCCGCCCCGCCGTGCGCCGGCTTGCAGAGCGCCATGCTGGAGTAGAGCTGGCAGCCGGGGCCCAGCACGGACTCGATGAGATTGCGCAGACGCGGGTGGCGGTTCGCGAGGAAGTCGTAGATCGGCAGCTCCTGCGTGTAGGACTGGAACTTCCGGATGTTGTCCGCGAGTTCGTCGAGCCGGTCGGGCCGCGCCTCGTAGGTGCCCTCGACCTGGAAATGGAAGTCGGAGCTCCGGCTTTTGAAGAGCAGGCCGCGGCCGTTCTTGATCGCGCCGCCGTACTTCGCGCCGTGGTGCTCCGTGCGTTCCTCGTTGAACGCGTACTTGCGCACGAGCTCGTTGATGCCGTTCGAGGCGGCCGCCACCTCATCGGGCGACAGCGCGCTGGTGAAGGCGAGGAATCCTTCGCGCCGGTAACGCGCGATCATCTCGGCGTCCGGACGCTCCGGCAGTGTGGGGTAGCACGGCGACGGGTTCACGCCGGGCGATCAAAACCGAATCGACCAGAATGTCACGTCTGCCGTGGCGGTCACCGGCACCCGCCGGACGCCGCCGTCCGGCAGCCCCGCGATCATCAGGAACCCGCTCTCCCCCCGCGGCCGCAGCAGCCGGCCGGAGAGCGTGCGGGTCCGGGCGTGCCACCGGACGCCGGTCAGCTCGCGGCCGCCGCTCTGGTGGAAGCTCGTGCCCACGGGCCACGGATGCGGTCGCGGCCGGCGCAGCACCAGCAGCTTCACCGCCGGCCCGTGGAAGCCGAGGTCGAGCACGCCCGGCGCCGACTCCTGGATCGGGTTCGTGAAATCGCCCGGGTGCCGGTAGGCGTCATTTGCCCGCAGCGGGCGCGGGACTTCGCCGAGGAACTGGCCCGACCAGAACTCGTACGCCCAGAGCCGGGCGCCGCGCGGCAGGCCGAGGCGAGTGAACTCCACCTGGAAGCGTCGCGCCAGGGTCACCCCCGAGCTCGGCTCGATGGGTGACTCGGTCCAGTTGAACACCGCGACCAGCGTCCACTCGTCCCAGTCGGCCCGCATCGGCACCGTCCAGATACACGCCCCGGCCGGCTCGCGCTCGCGCAGGCGCTCGAGGTCGAGCCCGGGATCGTCGCGCCGCGGCCGGCGCTCCTTCGCCTTGATCAGGGTCAGGTACGGCAGCGTTCCGGTGGAGACCGGGTGAAACAGGTCCACCGGCGTGGCCGGTGTGTCGTTGGGCGGAAGGGTCGCCAGCAGCACCTGCCAGCGGTCTTCCGGCAGGTTCGTGAGGTCGTCGCCGATGTCGACATGGCCGGCACCCATGAACGTGGCAGTCGCGCGCGCCCGCGCCTCCTCGAGCGTGCCGGGCAGGCCGACGACGAGACACGACGGCTGGAGCAGCGCCCAGCGCTGCTTGAACAGGTGACAGGCGTAGCTCGTGTACACCTCGCGGAGGTGGCGCCAGCCGATGCCGCTGTTGCCGGTGTCCATGATGGTGTAGCAGAGCGCCATCACGCCGGCGCCGGCATAGTCGGTGCCGGAGCAATCGAGCATCAGCGCCGGCTCGCCGGTGGAGTTCAGCGCCTCCTGCCCGATCCGGAATGCGGTGCGCACCGCCTCCCGCGCCCGCGGCGCCGCCATCCGCGCATCATGCCGCCCGCGGAGTTTCTCGCCGGTCACGACCCCGGCAAAATCCCATTTCACGTAGCGCACGCCCTGCTCCGCCAGCCGCGTGAAATTCTGCCGCAGCCAGTCCTGCGCCCCCGGATGCGACACGTCCAAGGCGTACACCGGACAGAACGGCTCCCAGAACCACCGGTAGTTCTCGAAGGGCTTTCCGTCCGCGCCGCGCATCAGCCACTCCGGGTGCTCCCGTGCGATCGGGTGCGTATCCGCCACGCACAACACGCCGACCCACAGCCCGAGGTCGAAGCCCTCCCGACGCAGGCCGCGACTCAGCCAGCCGAGCCCGCGGGCGAAGCGCTCATTCGTCTCGAAATAGGTCGGGATGTTGTCGCGCTCCCAGCCGAGGTCGACCTGGAGGTACTTCAAACCGAGCCGGCCGAGACCGCGCGCCCGCGCCGCCCGCGCCGTCTCCAGCACGCGCTCCTGCGTCACGCCAAGCCGGTACGGATACCAGCTGCACCAGTTCGCCAGCGGGCCCGGCGGATCACGAAAACGGTTTCGCGCCTTGATCCGGCTGCCATGCGCCGCCAGCAGAGCCAGCGGGTCGGCCCCCGCCTCCACCATCCAGTCGCCGAGCGCGAGCTCCTCGCCAGGCGCGAGCGGATAGTCGCCCGCATCGAGCCGCACCGAGAATTCCCGGAAGCCTGGCACTGGTCCCGCGACGGGCGGTTTCGCCGTCGAGCCGGCCCGCACGGCGCCGTCCACGTTGTCCTGCCCCGACGCCAATCGGCCGGAAGCGGCGGTCATGCGCCCGGCGAACTCCGGCAGCCAACGGTCCACGTGCTCGAACCCGAGCAGCACCCCCGCGCGGCGCGACGGGTCGTAGAAGAGCGTGTGGTTCTGGCTCACGAACGCGCCAGTCGTGCCGTCGAGCGCCTTCAGGCCGTCGCTGCCCGTGACCATCTGCCGCGGTGTCCGCACGCGGCCCAGATAGGCGTTCTGCTCCAGGATCCGCACGTCGGGGTGATTCCGGCCCAGGTCGAGACGGGATGTGGCGAAGAGCGTGACGTCGTTCACGGCCACCAGCGCCGTGCCGAGGTTGCGGGCG
>DAOQKI010000153.1:0-7647 GCA_035334485.1 Opitutaceae bacterium | reverse complement strand
GGAATCGCCCTACGCCATCGGCGCGCCGATGTGCGTGATCGGCGGGTCCGGCACGCAGTACGAGATCACCAACTCCGCCGTCGGCGACACCGACCCGCGCCTGCCGTTCGCCGAGCGGATCGAGCGCTCCGAGCGGCTCCAGCGCACGGTGCAGCTGCTCCAGTTTCTCTGCCTCCCGGAGAACGCCGAGACCGTCGTCAACGAGTACGCCGGCTTCATCCCGAACATCGTCGGCGTGCCCGTGCTGAAGCCGCTCGCCCCGTTCGAGCGCATCCTCGAGCGCCGCTACACTTCGACCAAGTGGGCCTTCACGTTCGACCTCCGGTACAACGACATCACGCGCCGGATGCTGCTGCTGTTCCTGACCCGCGGCATCGACCTCAAGGGCTTCCTCGCCTGGCAGGAGTCGAACCTGCGCGCCGCGACGCAGAACTTCATCGACCGCAAGCGGCCCGACTTCGCGCCGTTCGAGGCGGAATGGCGGCGCCTCGCCCCGGTCCGCGCGCGTCTCCGCGACCTGCCGCCGCCGCCATGATCGCCGCCAAGACCAGCGCCCGCCTCCGCTTCGCCGCCGGCTGCCACGTGCTCCTGCTGCCGTCGATGGTGCTGCTGCTCACGTTCGTCTACCTGCCGGTCGCGTGGGCGTTCGTGAAGTCGCTCTACCGCTTCGAGGTCGGCGGCGACTCCGAGTTCATCGGCCTGCAGAACTACGTGGAGTACCTCACCATCGATCCGCCGACCTGGCCGTCGATGCTGAACATGTTTCTGCTGACCGGCTTTCTTGTGCTGGCCCGCCTGACCGTGCCGCTGGTCGTCGCGAAGCTCATCCACTCCCTGCCGAACGAGCGGACCCGCTACCTCTACCGCGTCGGCTTCCTCGTGCCCATCGTCGTGCCGGGCATCGCGGTGCAGCTGCTCTGGGCCCGGCTCATCTACGCGGACTACGGCATGCTGAGCGAGACACTGCGATTCCTCGGCCTCGGCGACTTCGTCCGCGGCTGGCTGTCGGACCCGCACACCGCGCTCGCCGCGCTCATGTTCGTCGGCTTCCCCTTCGCCGGCGGCTTCGAGATCCTGATCTACTACGCCGGGCTCTCCGCGATCCCGGAGAGCGTGAACGAGGCGGCCGCGCTCGAGGGCTGCACCGGCATCCGGAAGTTCTTCCGCATCGATGTGCCGCTCGTGCTCAGCCAGCTGAAGCTGATCCTGGTGCTCACCGTGATCGGCGGCTTCCAGGGCTTCGAGGGCGTCTTCGTCCTCTCGCAAGGCGGACCCGGCTTCCGCACGATGGTCCCCGGGCTCTGGATGTACTACAACGCCTTCTCCTACCAGCGCATGGGCTACGCCTGCGCCATCGGCGTTGTCCTGTTCGCGATCATCTTCTCCCTGACAATGCTCAACCTGCGCTATTTCCGCTCGGCCGAAGAGGTCCAGGGCCACACGTCATGAAACCGCGCACGGCCACGCTCCTGATCCACGCCATCCTGGTCGGGATGCTCGCCCTGACGCTCATCCCGTTTCTCTTCATGGTGAACAGCGCGCTCCGCGACAGCAGCGAGTTCTACCATGGGACGTTCGGCATGCCGTCGGCCGTCCGCCATCTCGGGCGGCTGGGGCTCGACGCGCTGGCGGGCCGCGACCGCCCGGTCGTGATCACCGACGAGCTCGACAACCGCCACACCGTGTCGCGGTCCGAGGCGGCGCGGTTTTACGTCGGCCGGCTCACGGCCGGCACCACGCTCGCCTGGACCGTCCTCCGGCGCTACGTGCTGAACTCCTTCCTTGTTTCGGGGCTGACCGCGCTCGGGGTCTGCTGCCTTGGCTCGGGCACCGCGTACCTCCTCGCCCGCTACCGCTTTGTCGGCCACCGGTTCGTGTTCACCTTCATCCTTGCGACGATGGTCTTCCCGGGCGTGCTCACCCTGGTCCCGAGCTTCCTGCTCGTGAAGGAGCTCGGCCTGCTGAACACCTACGGCTCGATGATTCTGCCCTACGTCGCAGGCGGCCAGGTCTTCGCGATCTTTGTCTTCAAGAGTTTCTTCGAGGGCCTCTCGGAAGAGCTTTTCGAGTCGGCGCGCCTCGACGGCGCCGGGCACTGGAGCCTCTACTGGCACATCGTGTTGCCGCTGTCCCGGCCCGTGTTCTCGGTGGTGATCATCATGAACATCCTGGGCACCTGGAACAATTTCCTCTGGCCCTACATCGTGAACACCGACGACCGGCACCACGTGGTGGCCTCGGGCATCTACACGATGGCGTCGTCCACGATCTCCTCGAACCCGGCCACACTCTATGCGGCCTGGACGATCAGCAGCATCCCGCTGCTCGTGCTCTTCATCTACGCCACCAAGCCCTTCATCCGCGGGCTGACGAGTGGCGCATTGCGCGCGTAGGCGTCCGGCGCGCTGCGCGCCGGACGCAGGTGACAGGGATCAGGTATCCAAGTATCAGGAAGAGTCCGCGCCTGCGGCGCCGGCTTGCGACTCGACCAGCCTCAATCGTTCTCCCGCTATCTTCCTGTTACTTGTTACCTGTCCCCTGTTACTTGCCCGCCGCGTGCCACCGCCCTACGGCAGCCACGGAAACTGGCGGGCCTTCGGCTTCCTCTTCTCGCGCTGGGCCGAGTGGAATTCCTTCGCCTCCTCGCTCATGTAGTAGAGCAGCGTGGCGTTGCCGGCGAGTTCCTGGATGCCGGCCTGGCCGTCGAGCTCGGCGTTGAAGCCGCTCTTGAGCAGGCGGATCGCGAGCGGACTGTGGCCCAGGATTTCGCGGGCCCAGCTCACGCCCTCGGCATCGAGTTCCGCCACCGGGACAACCTTGTTCACCAGGCCCATCTCCAGCGCCTGCGCGGCGTTGTACTGCCGGCAGAGGAACCAGATCTCGCGCGCCTTCTTCTGGCCCACGATGCGCGCCAGATAGCTGGCGCCGAAGCCGCCGTCGAAGCTGCCCATCTTCGGGCCCACCTGGCCGAAGACGCCGTTGTCCGCCGCGATTGTCAAGTCGCACACCAGGTGGAGCACGTGTCCGCCGCCGATGGCGTAGCCGGCCACGAGCGCGATCACGACCTTGGGCATCGAGCGGATGAGCTTCTGGAGGTCGAGGACGTTGAGCCGCGGGACGCCGTCGCCGCCCACGTAGCCGGCGTGGCCGCGCACGCTCTGGTCGCCGCCGGCGCAGAACGCATACTTCCCGTCGGTGTGCGGACCCGCCCCGGTCAGGAGCACCACCCCGATCGACGCGTCGTCGCGCGCGTCGCTGAACGCCTCGTGCATCTGGGCCACGGTCTCGGGCCGGAACGCGTTGCGCTTCGCCGGGCGGTTGATCGTGATTTTCGCGATGCCGTCGGCCTTGTGGTAGAGGATGTCCGAGTACGTCTTGACCGATTTCCAGGTGATCTGACTCATGCGCAGGACCGTAGGCAAAACCGGCGGCTTGTCGATGCGAGGCGCCGCGGCGTCGGCATTTTTCTCGAAACCGGCGCGGCGTCCCGCTTCCCTAGGCGGGTTCCATGTCCACCCGCCCACCGCTTAACCTGCCGGCCCGCGCCCAAGCTGCCCTCAGCATCGGCGCACTCGGGGTCGTCTTCGGCGACATCGGCACGAGCCCGCTCTACGCCATCAAGGAATGCATGGCGCACCTGCCGGCCGGCGACCGCACGGAGGGCATCCTGGGCGTGCTCTCCCTGATCTTCTGGTCGCTGATGCTCGTCGTGAGCCTCAAGTACCTGTTCTTCGTGACCCGCGCCGACAACCAGGGCGAAGGCGGCATCTTCGCGCTGATGGCGCTGATCCACACCAAGCGGTCCGCCGCCCCACGCGCCGGTCTTGGCGCGGCCGTGATCATGATCCTCATCGGCGCCGCGCTGCTTTACGGCGACGGCGTCATCACGCCCGCCATCACGGTGCTCAGCGCCGCCGAGGGTTTCCTCAATCTCAGCGACGGCTTCCGGCCGTATGTCGTGGCCATCGCCTGCGTCATCCTCGCCGGGCTGTTCTGGGCCCAGCACAAGGGTACCAAGCGCATCGGCGGCGTCTTCGGCCCGGTCATGCTGCTCTGGTTTGCCGTGCTCGCGGCCCTCGGCGCCTGCCACGTCGCCCAGCATCCGGCCGTGCTCGCCGCCATCAACCCGGTGCACGGCCTGCGGCTGCTCGCCCGCCATCCGCTCGAGATCGCCGGGCTGCTCGGCGCGGTCGTGCTCGCCATCACCGGCGCCGAGGCGCTGTACGCCGACATGGGCCACTTCGGGCGCCGGTACATCTCGCTCGCGTGGTACCTGGTCGCGTTCCCCGGCCTCGCGCTGAACTACTTCGGCCAAGGCGCCTATGTGCTCGCGCACCCGGACGTGACGGAGAACCCGTTCTTCAATCTCGTGCCGCACGGCGTGCCGCGTCTGCTCCTGATCGGCCTGTCGATCATCGCCGCAATCATCGCCAGCCAGGCCCTCATCACCGGCGCCTACTCGCTCACCCGGCAGGCGATCCAGCTCGGCTACTTCCCGCGCCTCAAGATCAACTACACGAACGCCGAGCACTCCGGCCAGATCTACGTCCCGTTCGTCAACGCCCTACTCGCGGTCGGCTGCATCCTCACGGTCGCCGGGTTCGGCTCCTCCGACCGCCTCGCCTCCGCCTACGGCATCGCGGTCACGGGCACCATGGCCATCACGACGATCGCCTACTTCCTTGTCGTGCGCCGGCTCTGGCAGTGGTCGCTGGCCGCCGCCGCCACGCTCTGCGGGCTGTTCCTCCTCATCGACGTGGCCTTCTTCCTCGCCAACGCCCGGAAGCTGAGCGACGGCGGCTGGTTCCCGCTCGCGCTCGCCGCGGCGGTCATGGCGATCATGCACACCTGGAAGATCGGCCGGACCGAGATTTTCCAGCGGGTCTACGGCAACAACGTGACCGAGGCCGAGCTGACGACGATCGCCCGCAGCAAGCACGTCACGCGCGTCAGCGGCAGCGCGGTGTTCATGGTCGGCTCCCCCGAGGGCACGCCCATCGCCCTGCTCCACCACGTGAAATCCAACCGCTGCCTGCACCAGACGATCGTGCTGCTCAGCATCCTCACCGAAGAGGTCCCGACCGTGCGCGGCACCGAGCAGCTCACGCTGCGCGAGATCGGCGAGGGCATCTGGCGCGCGGTCGGCCGCTACGGCTACATGGAGTCCCCTGATGTCGCCCAGCTCATGGCCCAAATCCGGGCGATGGGCGTGCCGATCAACCCGCAGGCCACAACCTACTTCTTCAACCGCGAGATGATCGTCACCGGCGGCAACGCGCGCATGTGGGAGTGGCAGAAGGCCCTCTACGGTTTCCTGAGCCGCAATGCCCGCCCGGTGAAGGATTATTACCAGATCACGCCGTCCCAGATCATCGAGATCGGCCTGCCGCTGCAGCTCTAGGGCCGGCGGGGCGGCAGGTAACAGGGGGCAGGGTTCAGGTAACAGGAAGCGTGCTGCGGCCGGGGCCGGCCGCGAGTCGGGCTCCGACTATTTCAGGCCGGCGGCGATGGTCGCGAAGAGTGCCTTGCGGGTCGCGGCGTCGCGCTTACGATCGGTTGAGACCTCCAGCACGCGCACGCCCTGCAGCGGCAGCGTCGCGACCAATGCGGTGAAGTGCTCCCAGTCACGGACCGCGACGTGCTCCACGCCATGCGCGGCGCAGAGCTTGGCAAAATCAATCCGCTGCGGCGTGGCAAAGTACTCCTCGAAGGCCGGACCCGACTGCGCCACGGGCAGGTGCTCAAAGATGCCGCCGCCCTGGTTGTTGATCAGCACCACAGTCAGCGAACCGCGCAGGCGGGAGTGCAGCAGGAAGCCGTTCGCGTCGTGCAGCAGCGCGAGGTCGCCGGTCAGCAGCACCGTCGGACGGTTCCCATGGGCCAGTCCCAGCGCGGTCGAAAGCGTGCCGTCGATGCCGTTCGCCCCGCGGTTGAAGCGCGGCTCGATGCCCCGCTCGCTCCGTGGCCAGAAGTACTCGACATCCCGCACCGGCATGGAATTCGCGACGAACAGCGGCGTGCCGCGTGGAAGCTGTCGCGCGAGCAGCCACGCCGCGCGGCCCTCGAAAAACGCCTTCTCCTGCTCCAGCGTCCGGTCCAGCGCGCCGCGCGCCTGTTGCTCGAGCGCCGCCCAGCGGCGCGCATAGGCGCCGTTGCCTGAGCTCGCCGGCAGGTCGCGCGCGAGCGTTTCCAGGCTGGCCGACACCGTCTGCGTGCGGCCGTGGAGCGCGTCGCGGTTGCGCCCGCCTTCACCCACCAGCAGCATCGGCGCGTCCGCCGCCGCGAGCCACGCCCGCAGCACCTTGCTCGTCGGCCAGGCGCCGATCCCCAGCACGCGCTCCGGTTTCAGCTCCGCCGCCAGCGCGGCCTGCCGCAGCACCGTGTCGTAGGTGGTGATCACCGTGGCCGTCGTCGGGTGATTGCGGAGCGGCGAGAGTCCCTCCGCCAACACCGGCCAGCCGAGCTTGGCCGCCAGCGCCGAGACTTCCGCGGCAAACTTCGCCGGATCCGCCGGCTGGTTGGGCCCGACCACGATGACGCCGCGGTCGGTCGGCGCAAAGGCCGGGAGCGCCGCCACCGTCTCGACGGCTGCCGCCGGAGCCACCTCCGCAAGGAACGCGCGCCAGTCGGCGGCGGAGTCCAGTCCCGTGCCCGGCGAACCCGCCTCGGGCACGAGCGGATCGCGGAACGGGACGTTCAGGTGCACCGGGCCGGCCACCGGCGCGAGCGTGCGGCCGCAGGCGTGGACCAGCGTCTGCCGCAGGTAGCGCAGCAGCGCGACGCTCGCCTCGGGCACCGCGAGTTCGTGGTACAAGCCGACATGATCGCCGAACAGCTTCTGCTGGTCGATGGTCTGGCCGGAGGCGCATTCCCGCATCTCCGGCGGGCGATCGGCCGTGAGCACGAGCAGCGGCACGCCGCTCTCCTTGGCCTCGATGATCGCCGGAAGGTAATTCGCGCCCGCCGTGCCGCTGGTGCAGACCAGGACGGTTGGCCGGCTGTGCTGCCGGGCCAGCCCCAGCGCGAAAAAGGCGGCCGAGCGCTCGTCGAGCACCGGGATCGACTCGACCGACCGGTTGGCGGCGAACGCCAGCGTCAGGGGCGTCGATCGGGATCCCGGCGAGATCACGGCCTGCCGCACCCCGCAGCGCACGAGGGTCGCCACGAGCACGCTTCCCCAGAGCGTATTGGCGGTGCGGAAGTCCAGCGGTGATTCAGGCATGGAAACACAGTGAACAGGATTCCGTCCCCGTGGCTAGCCCGCGTTCGGGCGTGGGTCCGGCTGGAGGGTGCTTCGGCGTGATGCCGCGGCGGCATGACTGAGAGCGCCAGCAAGTATTTCGGCTAATCGTTGAAATCGGCTATGCTCAACCATGGCCACCGCGCCATCCAGTCCTCCAGCTTCCGAGCCGCCCTCCGGGACGGAGTTCTCGCTGGCAATCCAAACGCTCATGACGCTCGCGCGTCAGCGCGACGGACTGAATGAAGCCGGCTGCCGCACCCTGCTCGAGTTCATGGAGACGAGCGGCGTCGTGGCGTCGCGGCTGCGCTCGGACCTGGCAACCGGTGGGCTGACCCGGGTCAAGTTCGCGCTCCTGCTGGTGCTCTTCGCCCTCATGGCGGGCCTTCTCATGTTCGGCAAGGGTC
>DAOQKI010000152.1:0-7744 GCA_035334485.1 Opitutaceae bacterium | reverse complement strand
GCCGCCTTGGGGCGCTGACCATTGCGGATTGCGGATCGCGGATTGCGGATTGTCCGGACGCTGGCGTGCTCGTCCGGACAGCCGAACTAGAACGACTTTTCCTTGCTGGGTCCGAAGCGCCCGAGATCGATCCGGCGCTCAGGTAATCCGCAATTCGCGATTCGCAATCCGCAATGGAAACATGCCCGAGCTGACTTGCCGAAAGGCGTCGAATTGCTTCGCTGCGTCATGGCCAATTCTCCCCGCATCCTGGCGTTTTCCGGCAGCGCGCGCCGGGAGTCGCTCAATCGGAAGCTGCTCGCGGTTGCGGTCCAGGCGGTGCGCGGGGCGGGTGGGGAGGTCACGCTGCTCGATCTCAATGACCTGCCGCTTCCCCTCTACCACGGTGACCTCGAGGACGCCTCCGGCATGCCCGCCAACGCCACCAAGCTCGTCGAGCTCGTCCTCCAGCACCAGGGCCTGCTCGTCGCGTCGCCGGAGTACAACTCGATGATGACGCCGCTGCTCAAGAACACCATCGACTGGTGCACCCGCGCCGACGACAACCCGTTCATCGGCAAGACCGCCGCCGTCATTTCCGCCTCGCCCGGCATCTTCGGTGGAGTCCGTTCCATGCAGCTGGTTCGCCAGCTCCTGACCCATCTCGGCTGCCATGTCGTCCCGGCCCAGTGTGTCCTGCCGCACGCCGATCAGGCGTTTGACGGACAGGGCGCCCTCAAGGAGGCCCGGCCCCAGAAGGCCGTCCAGGCCGTCGCCCAACAATTGGTGGATGTGACCCGCCGCCTCACCTCGTAACCTCAGTCCCGTCATGAGACTCTTCATCGCAGGCGCCCAAGGCATGGTCGGCTCCGCCCTCGTGCGGCGCTTCAGCCGCGAATCCGGCGTGACGCTGCTCGCGCCGTCGCGCGCCGAGCTGGACCTCACATCGCAGGCGTCGCTCGACGCGTTCTACGCCACGGAGCGGCCTGATGTCGCCGTGATCGCCGCGGCCAAGGTCGGCGGCATCCACGCGAACAACACTTACCCAGCTGAGTTCATCTTCAGCAACTTGATCATCGCCACCAACGCGATCGACGGTGCCTACCGCCATGGCGTGAAGCGGCTGCTGTTCCTCGGCAGCTCGTGCATCTACCCGAAGCATGCCCCGCAGCCGATGCCGGAGGACTGCCTGCTGAGCGGACCGCTCGAGCCGACGAACGAGGCTTATGCGATCGCCAAGATCACCGGCCTCAAGCTCGCCCAGTATTACCGCCGGCAGTATGGCGTGATGTTCCACTCGGCCATGCCGACCAACCTCTACGGGCCGGGCGACAACTACCACCTCCAGAATTCGCACGTGCTGCCGGCGTTGATCCGGAAATTCCACGAGGCGAAGGAGGCCGGCCGTCCCGAGGTTGTGGCGTGGGGCACGGGCGCGCCCCGGCGCGAGTTCCTGCATGTCGACGACTTGGCCGACGCCTGCGCGTTCCTGCTGCGGCTCGAGAATCCGCCCGACTGGGTCAATGTCGGCACCGGCACCGATGTCACCATCCGCGAGCTGACCGAGACCGTGGCCGCGGTCACGGGTTTCACCGGCCGGATCGCCTGGGATCACACCAAGCCCGACGGCACGCCGCGAAAGCTCCTCGACGTCTCGCGCCTGTCGGGCCTCGGCTGGCGGGCCCGCGTCGCGCTGCGCGAAGGCGTGGAGCGAACCTACGCGAGCTACCTCGCCGAGAAGGCAGCCGGCACGCTGCGGACCTGAGGCCGCGTGTGGAGGGGCCGACGCTGTCGTAGGGCTGGCGTTCTCTTTTTGACCACGGAATTCACAGATCGCACGGATCGATCCCACCAATCCGAATCTTCGCGGACCGGAGTCCTGGCGTTCCGCCAGAACCCCGGTCCGCGAAGACTTGGGGAGCTGACAGCCTGAGACACGCAGCCACGGTCACTCGCCGCGGCTTCAGGTATTCAGCTCCACCACGCCGAGCGGTCAATTGCGCTGGCCGCAGGCCAGTGCGATTGACCGCGAGGATTCGTCTGGATCCGTGCGATCCGTGAATTCCGTGGTCAAAAGCCCCCGTTTGTCCGTCGTGCCCGTCATTTTCTAGACTTCCCTCTCCGGGCGACTTTCCGCTGAATCGCGCCGACTGATCCCATGGACGACAGCGAGTCATTCATCACCGAGGAGGAGGCATCGACCCCGAAGAAATCCTTCTGGGCGCACCTCAACGACCTCCGCACGGCGCTGGTGCGCTCGGTGATCGCCATCGGCATTGCGCTGGTGGTCTGCCTGCTGATGGCCGACAAGCTGATCTGGATCCTTGAGTACCCGCTCAGCCGGATCGACATGTTCGAGAAGCCGAAGCCGACGGTGAGCTTCATGATCGGTTCGACGCGCCTCGGCCCGTACGTCGTCACGCCGGAGCAGTTCCCGGGCATCAAGCCGGACGAGGCGCCGCAGTTGGTGTTCCAGTTGGGCGCCGCCCAGGTCGGCAAGGAGCAGGTCGCGACGCTCAAGCTGCTGCCGCCCGACCCGTCAAACACGCCCACGCTGAAGATCCGCCTGCACAATTTCGGTCCCGCCGAGGCATTCTTCATCGCCTTTCACGTCGGCATCTACGGCGCCTTGGTGCTCTCGGCGCCGTTCTGGGCGTTCTTCCTCGGGCAGTTTTTCCTGCCCGCCCTCAACATCAAGGAACGCACCCTGTTTTTCCGCTGGGTCGGCTGGAGCGTGGCGCTGTTCTTCGCCGGCGTGCTGCTGACCTACTTTGGCCTGCTGCCGCTGGCGTTGCGCGCGTCGGTGGAATACTCGCACCTGCTCGGCTTCGAGGCGCTCGATTGGCGAGGCGACGAGTACATCACGTTCGTCGCCAAATTCATCTTCGGCATGGGCCTCGGCTTCCAGTTCCCGATCGTCGTGCTTCTGCTGGTGAAGCTCGGCCTGATCACTCACCACCACCTCGCCAAGTACCGCCGCCACGTCATCGTGCTGTGCTTCATCCTCGGCGCGGTCCTGACGACCCCCGAGGTCATTACCCAGGTCGCGATGGCCGTGCCGCTCTACGTGCTCTACGAGGCCTGCATCTGGATCGCGTGGTACTGGGACTGGAAGAAGCGCCGCGCCGAAAGAGCCGCCACGCCCGAGGCCTGAGTGCCGGCTAGGCGAAGGTGACACCGCCAAGACCGCTACGGCCGCGAAGGACGTGGCGCTTTTGCCACAAAGGACACCAAGCGCACGAAGCTAGACGCCTGATGTCGCTACACTCTTCGTGCGCTTAGTGCCCTTTGTGGCGAATCTGGTTTGTTGCCGACCAGCGCACTCGCGCGCAGGCGATCGACCGCCAACCGTCTACCGTCCACTGTCGGTTGCCGACCGCCTCCCGTCCACCGCTCACTTCTTCCGATGGAGCCGGTGCAGCACTAGGTGGTTGCCGTCCGGGTCCGTGAAGCGGGCGAAGTCGCAGACTCCCGTGTCGGTGGGGCCGAACAGGAACTTCACGCGGTGCTTCCGGAGATGGGCGACGACTGCCTCGAAGCGGTCGGTCTCCAGCGCCACTGCGCCGCCCTTGGCGCCAGGCTTGCAGCCGGTCATGGCCGTGGAGACGGCGATCACCTGGTCGCCCAGCTCAAACTCCTGCCACATGGTTTTCCAGCGGGCCCCGAGCTTGAGCCCGAGCACTCCCGCGTAAAACCGCCGCGCCCGCGCCACCGAACGGACCGGATAAACATAGAACGGAACCCCCGTGAATCGTGGTTTCATGCTGCGATTGAATCACTGGCCCCGCCCGGGCTCAAGGGCTCCCTCAGCCGCGGGATTTGCTTCACCACGAAGGGCACCAAGGCCACCAAGACCAATCCAACCTGGTCTGCTGCTTCGTGGCCTTCGCGCTCTTCGCGGCAAACCTCCCACCGATCGCGCCAAGAATCACATTCCAACCCGTGACTCCGAATCACCGGAGATCCCCGGTTATGAGTGACTAACGCACGATGCCGAACCGGAGCGATGCGGCCCGGAGGAGCGGGCTTGAAACTCTCGGGTTTCCAGTATCCCGTTCCCAATTCCCATGATCGCTCCCGAGACCTTCAGCCATATCGAGAACATCAAGAAGCGCGCCGGCCACTTGTGGAGGTTTCTTTGACGTCGACCAAAAGCAGCGTGAGATCGAGGCCATGGACGCCCAGATGGGCGGGCCGGGCTTCTGGGATAGCAACGACCGCGCGCAGAAGCACATTGCCAAGCTGAACGGCCTCAAGCGCGCCGTCCTTCCCGTCGTGGCCTTCCACAAGAAGGTCGAGGACGTGGATGTCATGACCGAGCTCGTGGAGGCCGCCGACGGCGCCGAGCGCGAGACCTACGCGAAGGAGCTCGACTCCACCGTCGCGGCGCTCGTCGCGGAACTCGACCAGCTCGAGATCGCGTCGTTCCTCACCGGCCAGTTCGACCGCAACAACGCGATCCTCTCCATCCAATCAGGCGCCGGCGGCACCGAGTCGAACGACTGGGCCGACATGCTGTTCCGCATGTACAACCGGTGGGCCGAGCGCCGCGGCTTCACGGTCGAGGTGCAGGATGTCCAGGTCGGCGACCAGGCCGGCATCACCAAGGCGACGCTCGTGCTGCGCGGCGAGAACGCCTACGGCTACGCCAAGGCCGAGCGCGGCGTGCACCGGCTCGTGCGAATCAGCCCCTTCGACGCGAACAAGCGTCGGCACACCTCGTTCTGCGCGATCGACGTGATCGCCGAGATCAACGAGGACATCGACATCCAGGTGCCCGACAGCGAGCTCCGCGTCGACGTCTACCGCTCGTCCGGCAAAGGCGGCCAGGGCGTCAACACCACCGACTCCGCCGTGCGCATCACCCACCTGCCGTCCGGCATCGTGGTTGTCTGCCAAAACGAGCGCTCGCAGATCAAGAACCGCGCCAGCGCGATGAACGTCCTGAAGGCCCGCCTCTACGAGAAGAAGCAGGACGAGCAGCGCGCCGAGATGGACCGCTTCTATGGCGAGAAGGGCGAGATCGGGTGGGGCAGCCAGATCCGCAGCTACGTGCTGCAGCCCTACCAGATGGTGAAGGACCTCCGCACGGGCATCAGCACCAGCGACACGCAGGGCGTGCTCGACGGCGACCTCGACCGCTTCGTCAACGCTTGGCTCCGCGCCGGCTGCCCGCGCCACCGGAACAAGGACATCCAGATGGAAGAGTGAAAGGGAAGTGACGAGGGACGAGTGACAAGTGACGAGACGGCGAGCCGCCGATAATTCGAATCTCCGTTTGCCCTTTCGGCCAACCGGCATCTGAATTCTGGCCCTCCGTTGCGTTCCGCTCGTCACTCGCCACTCGTCCCTCGTCACTTCCGCAATGCCTAACCTGCCTTTTGAACAGATCCGCTCGGCGCTGGACGGCCAGCCGCTGTTCGAGGCGAAGACGTGGCAGCTGTCGCCGGATGCCTGGCCGCTGCCGCCGGACCAATTGACCCAGCTGGAGGCGATTGGTGCGGCGTGCGTGGAGTTTCACCAGGCGCTCGAGACGCTCTATCTCCGTTCGGTGGCGGGCAAGAACCTGCTCCGGAACAAGCCGCTGCAGGCGCCGTGGGTGGCTGACTATCTGGACCGCGGCAAGCCCGCCGCGCTCGTGGCGCATGCGCGTGACCCGCGCAACCGCGGGGCGCTGCCGGCCGTGCTGCGGCCGGACCTGCTGCTGACCGACGACGGTTTTGCGCTGACCGAGCTCGACTCCGTGCCCGGCGGCATCGGTCTCACGGCGTTCCTGAACCGGCTCTATGCCGCGGGCGGCGTCCTGGGCGCGAACGACGCGATGGTCGAGCAGTTCTACGCGGCGCTCGCCGCGCTGCGACCGGAGGCGCACAACCCGTTCATCGCGCTGGTCGTGAGCGACGAGGCCGCCACCTATCGTCCCGAGATGCAGTGGCTCGCCCGCGAGCTGCAGCTCCGCGGACGCCGCGTGTTCTGCGTCGCGCCGGAGGACCTGTTCCCGCTCGGCTCGCAGCTGTGCGTCGACGTCGAGGGCAATCCCGAGAAGATCGACGTCATCTACCGCTTCTTCGAGCTGTTCGACCTCGCGAACGTGCGGACCGCGAAGTTCATCTTCGAGGCGTGGACCGCCGGCGAGGTGACGATCACCCCGCCCATGCGCCCGTTCCAGGAGGAGAAACTCGCGCTGGCCCTGTTCCACCATCACCTGCTGCAGGAGTTCTGGGCTGAGTCGCTGAGCGGCCGGGCGCTCAAGCTCCTGCGGGCGCTGATCCCGCCGTCGTGGATCATGGACCCCGCGCCGCTGCCCCCGGGCGCCGTGCTCGATGCCCCGCGCGCCGGCGGGCGCATGCTGCACGACTGGCGTGAGCTGGTGGGGGCGACGCAGAAGGAGCGCGACCTGATCATCAAGATCTCGGGCTACCACGAGACCGCCTGGGGCGCGCGCAGCGTGGTGCTCGGCAGCGATTGCTCGCGCGAGGAGTGGCAGGAGGGCGTCGAGCGCGCCGTGAGCCTCGCCCCGACCAACCTCCACGTCCTGCAGGCTTACCGGAAACCCCGACGGGTCCGTCACCGGGTGTACGCCAAGCACTCCCCGCACCAGGCGCACGAGGTCGACGGCCGCCTCCGGCTGTGCCCGTACTACTTTGTCCAGGGCGGCCAGGCCAAGCTCGCCGGCGCGCTCGCGACGTTCTGCCCGCCGGACAAGAAGATCATCCACGGCATGCAGGATGCGGCCTTGCTCCCAGCTAGGGTTTTCGCCTTAAACGGACCCCGTGCGTAGCTTCGCCGTCCCGACGTCCGCCACCATCCTGACCAAGCGTCAACTCGCCCTGATCGCGGCGGCACTCTTGGCCCTCGGACCGGCGGTCGGGGTGAGCCGGGCGGCCACCGACCTTACGACGATCCGGGCCCAGGCCGACCAGGGCGATCCCGAGGCCCTGAACACCCTCGGCAACGCCTACGCCAACGGGCAGGGGGTCGCCCAGAGTTACCCGGACGCGATCCGCTGCTATGCCCAGGCGGCCAAGGTCGGCTTCGCCCCGGCCCAGTTCAACCTAGCGATGCTGACCGAGCTCGGCCGCGGCGTGGCCGAGAACAAGGCGGAGGCCTTCCAGCTTTACCTCAAGGCGGCGCAGCAGGGCTTCGGCCCGGCCCAGTACAACGTCGGCAACATGTACGCCAACGGGGTCGGCGTCGCCCGCGACTATTTCGAGGCTGCGCTCTGGTTCCGCCAGGCCGCCCAGCAGGGCATCCCCGAGGCGCTCTACAACCTCGGCCTCGCCTACGAGCTCGGCCGCGGCGTCACAAAGGACGAGGCCCAGGCCCAGAAGTTCTACCGCGACTCGGCCGAAAAGGGCTATGTCCGCGCCCGCTACAACCTCGCGCTGATGCTTGAGGACGGACGCGGCTCGGCGCCCGACGAGAAGGCGGCCGCCAAGTACTACCGCGCGGCGGCCCTCCAGGGCTACGCGCCGGCCCAGAACAACCTTGGCATCATGATCGCCGAGGGACGGGGCGGACTCCCGGTTTCACTGCCCGAGGCCTATGCCTGGCTCGCGCTCGCCGCGGAGAACGGCGCCAAGCCAACCGGGCGCGACCTGCTGGCCGCCAAGCTCGACCCGACCCAACTGACCGAAGGCAAGGACCGCCAGGCGCGGCTGCGTGCCGAGGTGGCCGCCGCGGCCGGCGGCAAGGTGCCGGGCCCGGCGAAGCCCGCGGTGGTCGAGGCCGGCGAGGGTCAGCTCAGCACGGCACTGGCCGAGGT
>DAOQKI010000151.1:0-7845 GCA_035334485.1 Opitutaceae bacterium | reverse complement strand
GGTGAAGGTGGCTCCGACCTCGAGCGCGGCCGCAAGTCCTTCGAGCGCGTCGCCAGCATGGTGCCCGAGAACTCCTACCTGAAGGAGGACCTCGATGCCGCCGCGAACGCCGCCGAGGGCAAGGCCCCGACCGGCGTCACCTACGTCATCTTCGAGACCGGCTCCGCGCCGTCCCGCACCCAGGTCCGCGTCGACATCCCGACCTTCGTCGTGACGAGCAACCTCGCCTACGTCGGCGCCTCGTTCCCGAAGCTCGTGTTCGACGGCAACTTCATTGGTTCGCTCGGCATCGCCGCCGGCGACAAGAACTACACGACCGCCACGGTCGCGAGCATGGACAGCGTCGTCGCCAACGACTTCAAGAACGAGTGGCCGACGATCGTCACCAAGACCCTCATCACGACCGCGACCAAGGCCATCATCCAGGCCGCGATCCAGAAGGAGCTGAACGACCGCGGCGGCTGGGCGGCCGGCCTGATCGGCGCGGCGGTGCTCTCCGGCGTCAATGCCAGCACCAACATCGCCGACACCCGCACCTGGCGCTCGCTCCCGAAGGAATTCCAGTACGCCCGCGTCGCGACCCCGGAAAACCGGGAGCTGACGCTGACCGCCGGGACCGAACACAAGACCGTTGTGTTGGAACCTGGAGCGGTTAATGTTGTATACGTGAAGTCGGCGTCTCCCACGTCGCCGCTGCTCGTATCAACCTTCGTCCTCAAATGAACACCAGCAATCCCTCGCGACTCCGGGTGACCGGGTCCCTGTTCGTGGCCGGCCTGGTGCTGCTCCTCACGGGCTGCACCAATGTGAACACCTATGAGCGTGCCCAGTCACAGGCCACGCCCAACTACGTCGCCGACAAGCGGGTTATCACCGACAACACGCTCGCGGGCACCTTCCGCGTGGTCTCGATCAACCAAGGCACCGTCTCGGGCAACCTGCTCAAGATCCAGGCCACGGTCGAGAACCTCAAGAGCAGCCTCCGCACGCTGAACTACAAGTTCGAGTGGGTGGACGCGGACGGCATGGCCGTCGACTCGCCCAACGAGACGTGGAAGGCCATCCAGTTCCAGGGCCGTGAGACCCAGACCATCTCCACGGTGGCCATCACCCCCCGCGCGGTGGATTTCCGCCTGAAGTTCCGCGAATAACCTCCTCCTTCAACCACCATGAAACTCACCAAGAGTTCCGCATTCACCAGCGCGCTGGCCCTCGGCGCGCTGCTCGCCCTCACCGGCTGCGAAACCGTCCAGGAAACCCGGACGGTCGACGCCAAGGGCCCCGAGGCCGTCAACACCTCGGCCATCAACTCCCAGGACTGGGCCAATGCCGCCGACCAGCTGGTCGCGTCGCTCCTCTCGAGCAACGCGCTCAACAACGCGCCGCGCACGCCCGCCATCCTCGCGGTGGACCGCGTGATCAATAACACCCAGCTGATGGTGGACACCGACCTGCTGATCAAAAAGATCCGCGTCGCGCTCACCCAGACGGGCAAGATCGCGATCACGAACACCATGGGCCTCGGCGAGCGCGCCGTCGTCGCCAGCGAGGCGGCTGAGCTCGAGGAAATGCAGAGCGGCAAGAAGGAGAAGGTCCTCGTGCCCGACTACACCCTGTACGCCAAGCTGATCCAGCAGTCGGACAAGGGTAAGAACGTCACGCAGAACACCTACTCGTTCCAGATGTCGCTGGTGCAGACCAAGACCGGCCTCACCGTCTGGGAAGAGGAGAAGTCGATCGCCAAGCAGACCCGCCGCGCCGGCTCGGTCGGCTGGTAATCACCCTCGTTCCGTCCCCACTTCAAGGGCGCACCGCAAGGTGCGCCTTTTTTCGTCCCCACGGCACACTCGATCGACTCGGGACCATCCTCTTGGCCGCAAGGAGGCGCAGAAGGCGCAAAAGAAAGCAGCGACGCGGCGAGGTGGTTGCTGACCGCTGGCAGCCGCCGTCGTTCTCCCGAACAACAAAAAGGCGGGGCGATATTCGCCCCGCCTGAGATGCGGCCACTCGGGCCGGGAAATTACTTCTTCTCGATCGGACGGCCGTTCTCGTCGACCTCGATCTCGACCGGGACCTGGATCGTGCGCCCGTCGGAGGTCGTCTCGGTCTTCCAGACGCGGATCACGCGTCGCTCGTTGGTGAACGTCGCCTTGGTTGCGGTGGCCGCGCCTTCCGCGGCGCCCACCGCCACGCCCACCACGTTGCTGCCCACGGCACCCACCGCCGTGCCGACGGCGTTGCCGACCGCCGGGCCGGGCGCGCTGGGATTGGACACACGGGACTCGGTATTCGTGGCGCAGCCGGTCAGGAGGGCTGGAATGGCCACGGCAAAGGCAAGGTAGTTGGTCGTTTTCACGGTGGGAGGTAAGACCCAAGGCTGGCGGAAAGGTGCCATCGTCTCAATGCCGAAAGTTCGCGGAATTGCGGTATCTGAGCTGCTGGAGCGGGGCTTACGGGGTTTCGGGGAGAGAATCCCTGAAGTCATGCAACTTCGGCTCCCGCCAATGTCATTCGGACTCACGTCCGTTTCGTCACATGGCATGGCTCGCCGAGTCGTAGCCGCTTACGGGGTGCTCGGCCCTCCTACGCCCGCTGCACGCGTGCTACGGAGGGCAGTCTTCTGGCCGCTGTCGCGGCGGCGAAGACTGGTGGACCTTACTGGACTCGAACCAGTGACCTTTTCCATGTCAAGGAAACGCTCTAACCAACTGAGCTAAAGGTCCAAAAATCTGAGGTCGGCGAGTAACGCGGTCTGAACGCCTCAGCGCAAGGAAAAATCCGCGGCGGCTTCCGCCCGGTCCCGGGCGATCTGCGCCCGCAGTTCATCCACCCCGCCGAACTTCCGCTCCGGCCGCAGAAAGCGCAGCCACTTCACCGTCACGGCATCACCCGTCTCGAACGGGCATTCGCCCAGGAGATGGGCTTCCAACAGCGGTTGCACCGCCTGCTCCAGTGTCGGACGCAGGCCGTAATTGGCCACGCCGGGCAGCGGCGTGACGGCCTTGGCCCCGGCCACCCGCACCACGTACACGCCGAAGCGGGGCCGAAGGTCCGGCGCCCAGGCCACGTTCAGCGTTGGGAACCCGATCGTGCGGCCCATCCGCTTGCCGGCCACGACCGGCCCCTCCGCGAAATAGCTGTACCCGAGCAGGGCATTGGCGGCGGCGACCTCGCCGGCCTCGAGCAGCGCCCGGATGCGCGTGCTGCTGATCGGCTCGCCGTCGAAGTTGACCCGCGGGGCGCTGAAGATGGTCAGGCCCTGCTTCCGGCCTTCCGCGACCAGCAGCGAGATGTCCCCCACCCGGCCTTGGCCGAAACGGAAATTCTCGCCGACATAGACCGCGGCCAGCCGCGGGGCGCGCTGCCGGAGCCACGGGAGGAAATCGAGCGCGGCGACCCGCGCGAATTCGGGCGTGAACGGCTGCGTGATCATCACCTCGACGCCGAGGCGGTGCAGGACGCGGGCCTTGTTGGCGAGGTCCATGATCATCCGGGTCGGCTGGGCCGGCCGGAAGAGCACGCTGGGATGGGGATGGAAGGTCAGGACCGCTGCGGTGCCGCCGCTGCGCCGAGCGGACTGCACCGCCGCCTCGATCACCGCGCGGTGACCAAGATGCACACCGTCGAACATGCCGATCGCCAGATGCAGGGGGCCGGGCGGCAGGACCGCCTGCTCGAGCCCGGCAAACTGTTGGATCGGGTTCACAGGGCCACGCTGGGCGCCGCGGCGTGCACCGGAATCAGGCGCTGCTCGATCTCGGGCAGGCTGAGCGCCTCGATCGCGTCGAGGGTCAGGGCCTGGGAGACGTTGAACCGGTCGGTGGCCGTGCGCCGCAGCGCGCTGAGATGGGCGCCGCAACCCAGCCGCTGGCCGAGGTCGTGCGCGATGGTGCGGACGTAGGTGCCCTTGGTGCTGCGCAGGCGGAAATCGAGCTGCGGCAGGGCGAAGCGCGTCAGGTCGAAGCTCATCACGCGAATGAACCGCGGCTCGCGCTCCACCTCCTCCCCTTTCCGGGCGCTCTTGTACAACGGCACGCCGTCGATCTTGATCGCGGAGTACATCGGCGGGGTCTGGTACTGGTCGCCGAGGAAACCCTGCATGGCCTGACGGACTTCCGCCTCGGTCAGCGGCGGGACCGGCCGGGTCTCGACGACCTCGCCGTCGGCATCCTGCGAGTCGGTCGTCTTGCCCAGCTCGATCGTGCCCTCGTACTCCTTGTCGAGGCTGATCAGGTACTGCGAGATCCGGGTAGCCTTGCCGATGAGCATGATCAGGAGGCCGGTGGCCATCGGGTCGAGCGTGCCCGCGTGGCCGATGCGCCGCATGTTCAGCTTGCGGCGGAGGCGGGCGACAACGTCGTGCGAGGTGTGGGCCGGCGGCTTGTCCACGAGCAGCACGCCCTCGAGTTCCTTGGGCGGGCGGATCATGCGCCGGCCTTTCCTTGGTCGACCGCGGCGATCTGCTTCGCGAGCGCCGCGACGAGCCGCTCGTAGAAGCCGGCCGTGTCGCGCTTGAGGTTCAGGCCGGCCGCGCAGGCGTGGCCGCCGCCGTTGAACTGGGCGGCGATGAGATCCATCCGGTACGCGGCCTCCTTGGCGCGCAGGCTCGCCTTCACGCTGCCGTCGCCGCGCTCCTCGATGAGCACGCCGATGTCCACGCCGTCGATCGAGCGCGCGTAGTCCACGAGGCCCTCGGTGTCCTCCGCGGTCGTGCCGGTCTCGGCAAAAATCCCGTTCGCCAGCCGGCCGATACAGACCCGGCCGCCGCACTCGAGCTTGAGCGAGGCCAGGTAGTGCTGCAGCAGTGCCAGCTTGCCCATCGACTCGCGCTCGTAGAGCTCGAAGCCGACCTCCGGGGGGCAGGCGCCGCGGGCCAGCAGCTCGGCCGCGATGAGCATCGTGCGCCGCGAGGTCGACGCGAACCGGAACTGGCCGGTGTCGGTCAGGACGCCGGCGTAGAGCCCATTCGCCGCCTGGGCGTCGAGCTCGAGGCCGAAGTCCATGGCGAGGCCGCCGATGATCTCGGCGGTCGCGGCGGCGCCGTTGTCGACGACATTGATCTCCGCATAGCCGACATTCGAAAGGTGATGGTCGATGTTGCCAACCGGCGCGGGAAACCGGCTCCGGAGCCGTTCGCCGGGTCGGGCCTGGTCGGCGGAGTCGACAAAGACAGCGGCGTAGTCCGTGGGATCGCGCAGCAGGTCCTCGGCGCCGCGGAACTTCATGCCGGCGACGAGGAACTCCAGGCGGCGCGGGACCGGGTCGGCGTTGACGCAACACACATCGTAGCCGGCGGCCGCCAGCAGGCGGGCCAGCGCGACCTGCGAGCCGATGCAGTCGCCGTCCGGCCGGGCATGGCCGACGACGGCCACCCGGCGGCCGCGCAGGCGCTCCAGCAGGAGCCCGAAGTTCGCGGCCAGATGCGGGAAGAACTTGCTCACGGGGTCTCCTTTTCCTCCGGGCGCGCGGGGGTGGCGTGCTCGACCTGGTCGAGCAGGCTGAGGATGCGGGAGCCGCGGACGGCGGACTTGTCGAGCACGTACGTGAAGCGCGGCAGGAACTTGAGGACGATCCGGCCGCTAAGCTCGCGCCGGAGCACGCCGGACTGGGCGCGGAGCCACCGCAGCTTGGACTCAACCTCGTCCGGAGATCCGACGATCGAGACGAACACCCGGGCGTCGCGCAGGTCAGGGGCGACCCGAACCTCGGTAAAGGTGATGGCCACCGCCTCGCTCTGGAAGCGCTGCCGCAGGATCGCGCTCAGTTCGCGCTGGATCAGCTCATTGACGCGTAGCGTGCGGTTGGACATCGCGGGATCGGAAGGAAGGAAAGGAAGAGTGGCGGGAGCCGGGCCTCAAGCTTGGGCGGACGAGCCGGGGATTGAAGCCAGAAGATGAGGGCGGATCGGCCGGAAAGTCGAAGCGGACTTCGGATTCTCGGCGGCCCTCATCCCGGTGCGGCGCCCGGGCGCGGTCAGAGTGACGCCCGGACCTTCTGGATCTCGAAGCACTCGATGAGGTCGCCGGCCTGGTAGCCGTTGAAGTCGTCGAGCTTGATGCCGCACTCGAGGCCGGCGCGGACCTCGTTGGCGTCGTCCTTGAAGCGCTTGAGAGTGGCGATCTTGCCCTCGTGCACGGTCTCCTTGCCGCGGCGGAGCCGGGCGGAGGTGCCGCGGTTGATCTTGCCCTCGGTGACGAGGCAGCCGGCCACGAAGCCCTTGGCGAGCGGGAACACCTGGCGGACCTCGGCCACGCCGGTCTTCGTCTCGCGCAGGTCCGGGTCGAGCAGGTCGGCCATCATGTCGCGGACCTTGTCGCCCAGCTCGTAGATGATGTCGTACGTCTCGACGCGCACCCCGTGGTGCTTGGCGAGCGGCGTCACGCCGTTCTCCAGCTTGGTGTGGAAGCCGATGATGACGGACCCGGCGGCGCTGGCCATGAGCACGTCGTTCTTGGTGATGATGCCGACGTCGATGCCGACGATCTCGAGCGAAACCTTGGTGCTCTTGATGCCCTCGAGGATCGAGCGGATGGCCTCGGTGGAGCCGAAGACGTCGGTCTTGACGATGACCTTGAGGACCTTGGCCTGGGTCGCGGCGATGTTGGCGAAGAGCTGCTCGACCGACACCTCCTTGGGCACGGCGGCGGCGCTGGTGGCCACCTGCTTGAGGCGCAGCTGCTCCTCCTCGGCCTGCTTCTCGGCCTCGCGGGCATTCTTGGCCACCTTGAACGTGGCGCCGCTGTCGGGCGTGCCGGACCAGCCGATGACGCGCACCGGGGTGCCCGGGGTCGCCTCCTTCAGATTGCCGCCCTTGTCGTCGAACATCGCCCGGACGCGGGCGAAATTCGCGCCGCTCACGATGGCGTCGCCGACGCGGAGCGTGCCGCGCTGGACGATGACCGTGGCCATCGGGCCGCGGCCGAAATCGATCTCGGACTCGATGATGAGGCCGGAGGCCTCGGCCTTCGGGTTGGCCTTCAGCTCGAGCACGTCCGCCTGCAGGAGAATCATCTCAAGCAGATCGCCGATGCCCTGCCCCTTGATCGCGGAAACGGGCACCGTGATGGTCTCACCGCCCCAATCCTCAGGCGCGATATTGCGCTGCTGCATCTGGGCCTTCACCTGGTCGAGGTTCGCGCCCTTCACGTCCATCTTGTTGACGGCGACGATGAGCGCGACCTTGGCCGACTGCGCGTGCTGCAGGGCCTCATCGGTCTGCGGCATGAAGCCGTCGTCCGCGGCCACGACCAGCACCGCGATATCGGTGACGTGGGCGCCGCGGGCGCGCATCTTGGAGAACGCGGCGTGGCCCGGGGTGTCGAGGAAGGTGATCTTGCGGCCGTTGTGCTCGACCTGGTAGGCGCCGATGTGCTGGGTGATGCCACCGGCCTCGCCGGCGGCGACATTGGCCTTGCGGATGGCGTCGAGCAGCGAGGTCTTGCCGTGGTCGACGTGGCCGAGGATGCAGACGACCGGCGGGCGCGGGACGAGGAACTTCGACTCATCCTCCACCGGCTTCTTCTGCTTCTCCTTGTCCTTCGCCTGCTGCTGGCCGGCCTCGCCGCGGTGCTTGATCTCGAGGATGAAGCCATGCTTCTCGGCGACCTTGACGGCCACGGCCTCGTCGATGGTGGAGTTCATCGAGGCGAAACCGCCGGCCTGGTTGAGCTCGGAGATCAGCTTGAACGGCTTGAGACCGAGCGCAGTGGCGAAGTCGCGGACGACGATCGGCGGCTTGAGCTGGATGATCTTGATCTCGCCGGAGGCCGGAGCGGCGGCGGCGGGCGTCGCCAGGCTCGGCGTCGGGGCCGGGCTGCCATGGCCGGGAAGCGGCGGCGGCGCGAT
>DAOQKI010000150.1:0-7854 GCA_035334485.1 Opitutaceae bacterium | reverse complement strand
CCCGCGGGCGCCGACGCGACCGGCAGCGTCAGCTGCTGCGGCGCCGCCGTCGCCGACGGCAGGTAGACCGCGAAGGTCGCGCCCTTGCCCGGCTGGCTCTCGACCTCCAGCCCGCCCTCGTGCGCCGCCACGATGTCGCGCACGATCGCGAGCCCGAGGCCCGTGCCCTCCTTCTTCGTGGTGAAGAACGGCTCGAAGATGCGCCGCCGCGTCTCCTCGCTCATGCCGCAGCCGCTGTCGCGGATCGCGAGCCGGATGTACCGCCCCGCGGCGCACGCGGGCGTGAGCCGCCGGAGCAGGTCCGCCTCGAGCTCCCACGCCTCCAGGCTCACGTGGATCTGGCCCGGGTTCGACCCGATCGCATGCGCGGCGTTCGTGCAGAGGTTCATCAGCACCTGCTGCATCTGGCCGGGATCGGCCAGCACCATCGCCTCGGCGCAGTCGATCGCGATCGAGATCGAGACGTTGCCGGGCATCGCCGCCGACAGAAGCGGCGCGGTGTCGCGCACGGTGTCCGCGAGGTTGACGAGCGCGCGCGGCTGGTCCGGCCGGCTGCGCGAGAAATTCAGGATGCGCCGCACCAGGTCGCGCGCGCTGAGCGCGCCGCGCCGCGCCTGCGCCAGCAGCTCGGCCGCCTCGTGGCCGGGCGCAAGGCTGGTCGACGCGAGCTCGACGAAGCCGTTGATGCCCGTGAGCAGGTTGTTGAAGTCGTGCGCCACCCCGGCCGCGAGGTTGCCGAGCGCCTCCATCTTCTGGGCCTGCTGGAGCTGCGCGCGCAGCCGCTCCGCCTCGGTCGAGGCCTCGACGATGTCCGTGACGTCGCCGGCCACGCCCACCGACCACTCGGGCCGGCCCAGCCGGTCGAGGTGCACCAGGCCCTGAAGCTCGAGCGAGCGCAGGACCCCGTCCGACCGCCGGATCCGGAAGCGCTGGTGGTACGCGAGGTCGCACGTCGGTAGCGCCTGCCACGACCGCTGCACGAGCGGCCGGTCCTCCTCCACCACCAGCATGAGGATCTCGTCGACGGGCGGCGCCTTCAGTCCCATCGGGAGCCCGAAGATCGCGAACATGCGGGCGTCCCACTCCGTCTCGTGGGTCTGGAGATTGTGGCGCCAGATGCCGAACTTGGACGCCTCGAGCGCCACCGACAGCCGCTCCGCCGCCTCCGCGAGGGAATCCTCCGCCTGGCGACGCGCCGTGATGTCCTGCACCTGGGAGATGAAGTGCAGCGGCTTGCCCTCCGCATCGCGCTGCAGCGAGACGTTGAGGTTGATCCACACCGGGTAGCCCTCCTTGTGCACGTAGCGCTTCTCGCGCTCGTACGCGGGGAGGCGCCCCTCGAGCAGGCTGCGCACCATTGTCACGTCCTCCGCCAAGTCGTCGGGATGCGTGATCGCCTGGAAGGTCGTCGCGAGCAGTTCCTGCTGGGTGTAGCCGGTGACGCGGCAGAGCGTCGGGTTCACCTCGAGCCAGCGGCCGTCGAGCCCGACGAGGG
The DNA here is from genome assembly GCA_035334485.1 of Opitutaceae bacterium. Taxonomy (GTDB): domain Bacteria; phylum Verrucomicrobiota; class Verrucomicrobiia; order Opitutales; family Opitutaceae; genus Opi-474. The sequence continues at coordinate 6,359 of DAOQKI010000150.1, read as the reverse complement.
CCATGCCGATGGCGGAGTTCATCATGGCGTTGCGGTAGCGCTCCTCGCTCGCGGTCAGCGCCTCTTCCGCCCGCTTCTGGTCCTCCAGGATGCCGAGCAGCGCCAGCCGCATGCGCTCCTCGTCGAGCAGCAGCCGCCGCACCTCGGTCTCGGCCTGCTGCTGGCGCTGCCGCGACCGGCACGCCAGGATGCCGTAGGCCAGGCTGTCCGCCATCTCCTGCAGCAGCGTCACCTCCGCCGGCTCGAACGCGCCGACTTCCGCCGCGTAGAAGGACAGCACGCCGAAGGCCCGCGTCCCGTCCCGGAGGGGCAGCGCGATCGAGGCCCGGAAACCGTGGCGCTTCGCGTCGTCCCGCCACGGCGCGTAGTCCGGATCCGCCAGCATGTCCTGGCAGGCGACCGGCTGCGCCGTGCGGATCGCGCGGCCCGCCGGCCCGCGGCCGCGTTCGTTGTCACCCCACGAGACGGCGGCGCGGGCCACGTAGCCCTGGTCCCGCCCCGCCACCGCGACCGGACGCACCTGCCGATCGGCGTCGTCCTGCGCGAAACCGACCCAGGCCATCACGTAGCTCTGGTCGGCGATGAGGGTCCGGCAGATCGCCTGCAGCAGCTCGTCCTCGCTGCCGGCCCGCACCAGGGCCTGGCTGCAGCTGCTGATGGTGCGGAGCGCACGGTTCGCGCGCCGGTACTCGCGCTCGGCGCGCCGCTGCTCCGTGAGGTCGCTGAAGCTCGCGAGCAGACCGTCGGCGTCCTCGCGCGACAGCGCGCCGAGACGCAGCTCCAGGGGAAACTCCTCGCCGTTGAGCCGCAGGCCGCGCAGCTCGCCGCCGCCCTCCGGCGCGAGCCGCCCGCGCGCCGCCAGCTGCCGGTCCAGCTCCAGCCGGTCGCCCTCCGCCACAAACTCGCGCAGCCACCGGCCCGCCACCGCCTGCGGACGCACGCCGAACATCCGCGCGAAGGCCGGGTTCACGATCTCCAGCCGCCCGCCGCGCACGACGCCCATCGCCTGCAGCGCGCTCTCGTGCAGCTCGCGGAACCGCGCCTCGCTCTCGCGCAGGCTGCGGAGCGCGTCCGCGCGCTCCGTCACGCTCGCGCCCAGCACGAGCCCGGCCACCGCCACGACCCCGAGGAACAGCTGGACCCCGGTCAGCGCGTCCATGCCCGTCAGCAGCGCCACCGACGCGGTCGCGTCGTAGAGCGCCCAGACCGCGCCAACGCCGATGCCGACCAGCACGGCGGTGACGCCGCGCAGCCCGAACCGCACCGCGCCCCAGATCACCGCGACGAAGGCGAAATAGGGCCGCGGGAAAGTCGCGCCGCGCATCAGCGCGCCCAGGACGGTGTTGACGATCACCAGCGTGACGGCGACCAGCAGCACCGCCTCGAACCAGCGACCGAGGCGCCAGTCCTTGATCCGCCACGGCGGCGTGCCCCAGGCCACGAGCAGCGGCGTGACCAGCAGCAGGCCCAGCGCGTGGCTGGTCCACCAGGTCCGGAACACGAGCACGGGACCCGCCACGGTCAGCGGCCACAGCAGGCCTGCCGCCAGGCCGGCCGCCAGCCCGCTGCCCACGGCCGCCGCCAGGATGAAAGCCAACACGCCGGCCACCGTGTCGCAGGGGCCGCGGTCGCGGCCGCGCGCGGTCAGGACCAGGGCGATCGCCAGCGGCTCCGCGGGCCCGAGCAGGGCGAAGACCAGACTCACGGCCAGCGGCTTTCCGACCATCAGGTTGGAGGCAAACGTCACAAGCACCACTCCCACGAGGACCCACGGCCACCGCCGCCGCTCGGTCAGCAGCAGCAGCGCCAGCGCGACGCCGATCGCGGGCCAGATGCTCGAAATCGTCCCTGACGGGTCGAGCAGGCGGAACGCCAGCGGGATGGCCGCCGTGTACAGCGCGAGCCCGGCGCCGAGATAGGCGCCCCACCACCGGTCAAGGGAACGGGTCCCTCCGGCGCTCATGCGGCGCCTCCGTTGGGGCCGTCCGTCGGCTCACCCGTCACCCGGCCGAACATCGGCTCCTGCACCTGGTAGCGCGGCGGGAAGTTCAGGCGGCGGCAGAGGTCGTTGATTTCGGTCTTCAGCTGGCGGAGCCGGTCCTCGCGGTCGAGGGTGACGGTCTGCCAGCGCTTCAATTCGTCCAGCTGGAGCTGCAGCCGCTCGGCGGTGTGGCGGCGCTCGGTGATGTCGACGGCCGTCACGGCGGCGCTGTGCGCGGAAAGCGGCGTGGCGTTGAGCAGGAGCCAGACCTTGCTGCCGTCCGGGCGCGCCGCGCTCAGCTCGAGGTTGACCAGCTCCCGCTGCTCGCGGATCGCGCGGGCCGCCGGGAGATTCTCCGCCGTGAGCTCATTGCCGTTCACGTCCTGGTACTTCAGGTCGACCAGCCGCGTGGTCCGGGTCTCCGCGGGCGGGAGCCCGAGCATGCGCTCGAGCGCCCGGTTGCCCTCGCGCACGTTCCGCTGCAGGTCGGTGATCGCGATGCCGACCGGAACGATGTCGAGCAGGGTGCGCAGCTTGGTCTTCTCGGTCTCGAGCGTCGCGTTCGCGTGCTCCAGCTCGCCGTGCCGCCGCCGCAGGAGGTCGGTCATCTCGACCAGCGCGCGGCGCAGCCGCTCCAGCTCGCCGCGGAACTGCTGCGCCTGCAGCAGCTCCGCCGCGGTGTTCGGGCCGGCCTCGCGGGCCACCACTCCCTCCAGCAGGCGCAACGGCCGGATCACCAGGCGCCAGAGCAGGCCGTACAGCGCCGTGACGATCAGCGCGTCGACCGCGACCGTCAGGGTGATCATCGCGATGCGGTACGACCACAGCCGCTCCTCAAGCAGCCGGGTCGAAACCTCGAGCTGCACGGTGCCGAGCCGCTGGTCGCCGACCTGGATCGGACGCGACAGGCGGTAGAAATCGGGCCGGCTGCGGGCCTTGAGGCCGGTCCACTCGAGCAGCCGCTCCAGCGGGGAGAGCGCCGGCGCCGGCGGCGGCGGGGACACGGGCCGGACCGCCAGCAGCCGCTGGGCGGCCGGCTGCGCGTCGCGGTGGTCGATCGTCACGTTGATCGACTCGACGTCGCGCGTGATGATCACGCTCTGCTTGATGCGCTCGATTTGGTCGTAGTCGAAGTTCCAGACCGGCAGGGCCAGCGCCACCGCCAGCTGGTCGGCCACGGTCACATGCGTCCGCCGGAGGTTGCCCCGCAGCTCCCGCTCGATCGCGCGGTAGCCCAGGACCGCGGCCAGCACCATCAGCAGCGTCGTCACGGCGACCAGCGACGCAATGACCGTGAAGGCGATGGACAGCGGGCGCTTCATGGCTCGGTTCAGCGCCCGGAGGGCGAGTAGGTCTCCGGGTCAAACCAGAGCCGGCGGTCCGCGAAGGGCGTCTCGGGTCCGAGGTTCGGGTTCGGGAGCCGGATGATGCGGCGGTGCCTCAGGTCGAGGCGGCGGATCTTCCAGTCCTGGTACTCCGCAAAGATCCGGTCGTACGTGCCGTCCGCGATCATCGCGCGCATGCCTGCCTCGGCGCGCGCCGCCAGGCTGCGGCCTTCGTCGGTCCGGGGGAACCAGAAGTACATCGGCATGGGATAATACAAGGCGACCTCCGGCTCGATCACAAGGTCGGGAAACCGCCCGCGGCGCGTCTCCAGCTCGTCGAGCACCTCGACCGCCGCCCGCAGGAAGATGTCAAAGCGGTCGTTGTTGAGCATCTCGAAGAGTCCCTCGTAGGTCGACCCGGTCACGACCGTGAGCCCCGCCGCGCGCAGGATCCCCACGTCGATCCAGCCCAGCCCGAGGCCGAACCGGACGCCCCGGAGGTCGGCCGCGGTCCGGCTGCCCGCGTAGCGGCCCAGCTGCGCGCGCCGCAGGAGGAAGACGCTGTAGCCGCCGAGATCCTTGTCGACCGGGATCCGGACCGGCAGGAGGTCGCGCTCCATCTCCGGCGTCGTGCCCCGGTACATCACGGTCAGGAGTCCCGTCGCCTGGCGAAGCTCGTAGGTCTGGCGGCTCTCGCTCATCGGCTCGGCCGCGGTGAGGACATAGTCGCCGTATTCCGCCCGGGTGCGCTCCAGCGCCGTCTCGAGGATTTTCCAGTGGTAGACGTAGCGGCGGTCGTTCGCCGACTCGGGGGCGTTGTGGACGTACCGCATGACGCCCGCCGGGGCGGCGGCGGCCAAGGTCGCCGTCAGGCCCGCCACGCACCACTTTTGCCAGGCACGGCGGCGACGCGGCGGTGCCGCCAGCCTCGCGCACAATGTGGTCATGGACCTATCCACGGGGGGGTTGCGTCCGGCTGAGCAGATCCACGAGGGACGCCACGTCGAACGGCTTCATTACGAAGCGGAGTGTCGGGGCATTGTCCATCTCATCCAGCGCGCGCGGCCGGACGCTGCCGCTGGTCAGGATCACCGGCAGGTCCGGCCGGACCGCGAGCATCGCCTTCGCCAGATCGAGGCCGTTCAGGCCGGGCATGACGTAGTCGACGAGGGCCACGCGGAAGGCGCCGGGGTCCGCGCGGAACGCCGCGAGCGCGTCCGCCGCCCGCGTGAAGGTCACCACCGCGTAGCCCCGCACGAGGAGAACTTCGCGCGCCAGCTCGAGCATCGTCTCGTCGTCGTCCACCACGAGCACCCGCGGCCGGCCCGCCTCCGCCAGGCCGCCGGCCTCCGCCGGCGCGAAGAACAGGCGCACGGTCGTGCCCTGCCCAGGCGCACTCTCGACCACCAGCGCGCCGCCGTGGCGCCGCATGATGCCGTAGACCCCGGCCAGGCCAAGGCCCGCGCCCTGGCCCGGGTCGCGCGTCGTGAAGAAGGGTTCGCAGATGCGGTCCAGCACCACCGGGCTCATGCCCACCCCGCTGTCGCGCACGGTCAGGCACACCTCGTGGTGCGGCGCGACCTGCGGGTGCCGCGCCCGGAGCTCGGCGGAGGGCACGGCGCGGGTCACGGCCAGCTCGACCAGCCCGCCGCGCTCGCGCATCGCCTGCATGGCGTTGAGCCCGACCTGCATGACCGCCTGCTGGATGTCCTCGGCATTGCACTCGACCACGGGATCCGCCGCGCCGGACTCCAGCACGAGGGTCACGCCCGGCACCAGGCTGGCCGTCAGGAGCTGGATCGCGTCGGCGGCAACGCCGCGGAGGCGCACCGGCTTGCGCGCGCCCTCGGCCTCGCGGCTGAACACGAGCATGCGCTGGACCAGGTCGCGCGCGCGCCGGCTCGCCAGCACGGCATCCGCGAGGTAAGCGCTCGGCCCGCTGCCGCGCGGGAGATCCAGCTCGGCGAGCTGCAGGTTGCCCAGGATGCCGGTGAGCAGGTTGTTGAACTCGTGGGCGATGCCGCCGGCCAGCGTGCCGATCGCCTCGAGCTTGCGCGCGTGGCCGAGCTGCACCTCCAGCAGGCGCTGCCGCTCCTCGAGCCGCTTCATCGCGGTGATGTCGACAATAACGCTGATCACGCCGGACACGGCGCCCGCCGCGTCGAGCGTCGGGCTCGCCGATGCCAGCACGGTGCGCCGCGCCCCGCCCTCCACGTCGATGATGAGCTCGTCGGCATGCACCGTCCGGCGCTCCGTCCGCGCGACGTTCAGCCAGTGCCGCTCCGGCGGCACCGCGGCGCCGTCGAGCTCGAAGCAGCGCATCGACGTCGTGACCTGGTCGGCCGGGTCCAGCAGGCGCGGCCGCCGGCCCCAGAGCGCGACCGTCTGCTGGTTGTAATAGGTCACCATCCCGCCGGCGTCGCACACCAGCGCGGCCACGGGCAGGGCGTCGAGCCAGCGGCGGAGGCGCGCCTCGCTCTTCCGGAGCGCCGCCTCCATCTCGCGGTACCCGGTCACGTCCTGGATCTGGACGACCGCGACCAGCGGGCGCTGCTGCTCGTCGCGGACCAGCGAGCCGTCGAACAGCAGCCGCAGCGTCCGCCCGGCCCGGTGCCGGCAGGAGCGCTCGACGCGGAAGACGCAGCCCGCGCCCTCCGTCAGCGATTGCAGCCGCAGGCGGAAATCCGGCAGGTCCGTCGCGTCGAGCACCAGGTCGATGCCGCCGGCCAGCAACTCCGACTCCTCGCGGCCCAGCAGCCGCCCGGCCGCGAGATTCGCCCGGAGGATGCGGCCGTCGAGCGCGACGAGGATTTTTCCGATCGGCGCCTGGTCGAAAACCTGGTGGCAGACCTGCTGGCTGCGCTGCAGCTGCGCCCGGGTCCGGGCCTCGGCCACCGCGCGGTCAATCGCATGCGGCAGCAGCGTGAGGTAGGTGCGCCCGGCATCCCGCGAGAGGTAGTCGACCGCGCCGCGCCGGAGCGCCTGCACCGCCGCGCCGGGGTCGTCCGGCGCCGTCACGAAGATCGCCGGCGCGCGACCCGCCGCGTCCAGCA
>DAOQKI010000149.1:0-7945 GCA_035334485.1 Opitutaceae bacterium | reverse complement strand
CGCGACGTCGTCATCGCCGCGCTGCTCGGCGCCGAGGAGTTCGGCTTCGCCACCGCGCCGCTCGTCTCGACGGGCTGCATCATGATGCGCGTCTGTCATCTCAACACCTGCCCCGCGGGCGTCGCGACGCAGGACCCGAAGCTCCGCGCCCGGTTCACCGGGAAGCCGGAGTACGTCGTGAACTTCATGCGGTTCATCGCCGAGGAGGTCCGCGAGCTCATGGCCCAGCTGGGCTTCCGCACGATCGAGGAGATGGTCGGCCAGGTCGACCGCCTCGAGCCGAAGCAGGCCATCGACCATTGGAAGGCCAAGGGGCTCGACTTCTCCAACATCCTCTACGCGCCCGATGTCGGACCGGAGATCGGCCGGTTCTGCTCCACCAAGCAGGACCACGGCCTTGAGAAGTCCCTCGACCTCACCACGCTGCTCGAGATCTGCCGCCCGGCGATCGAGCGCGGCGAGAAGGTCGTGGCCGAGCTGCCGATCCGCAACGTCAACCGCGTCGTCGGCACCATCACCAGCTACGAGGTCACGAAGAAGCACGGCGCCAAGGGCCTGCCCGACGACACAATCCGCATCCGGTTCAAGGGCTCCGCCGGCCAGAGCTTCGGCGCGTTCATGACGCGCGGCCTGACCTTCTCGATCGAGGGCGACGCCAACGACTACGTCGGCAAGGGCCTCTCGGGCGGCAAGATCATCATCTGCCCGCCTGCCGCGGCCACGTTCAAGCCCGAGGCGAACATGATCGTCGGCAACGTCGCGCTCTACGGCGCCACCGCCGGCGAGGTTTACATCCGCGGCATGGCCGGCGAGCGCTTCGGCGTCCGCAACTCCGGCGTGAAGGCGGTCGTCGAGGCCATCGGTGACAACGGCTGCGAGTACATGACCGGCGGCCGCGTGGTCGTCCTCGGCCCCGCGGGCCGCAACTTCGGCGCCGGCATGTCGGGCGGCGTCGCCTACGTGCTCGACGAGGCCGGTGACTTCCCGGCGCGCGTGAACCAGCAGATGGTCGGCATCGACCGGCTCACCACCCCGGCGGAGATCGCCGAGGTCCGCGCCATGGTCGAGCGCCACCTCGAGTACACGCAGAGCGCACGCGCCCGGCAGATCCTGGCGGATTGGGACCAGTACGTCCCGAAGTTCGTCAAGATCCTGCCGAAGGACTACCAGCGCATGCTTGCCTGCATCGCGCGGGCCGAGGCGCAGGGACTCACCGGCGACGAGGCCGTCATGGCCGCGTTCGAGGAAAACTCCCGCGACACCTCCCGGGTCGGCGGCAACTAAGGGACACGCCCGCTCCAGGCAAAAAAGCATCAGGCCACACCCCATCCACCAACCAAACCCCCGCTGGAATAGCTTACAGCCTACCGCCTAGCGCCTACCGCTTACTGCTTACAGCCATCACCTCATGGGCAAACCAACTGGATTCATCGAATACCTCCGCGAGCTGCCGGTCGACCGCCCGCCGCTCGAGCGCGTGCGTGACTGGAAGGAATTCCATCACCACATGGAGACGAAGAAGCTCCGCCAGCAGGGCGCGCGCTGCATGGATTGCGGCGTCCCGTTCTGCCACACCGGCAAGCTCATCAGCGGCATGGCCTCGGGCTGCCCGATCAACAACCTGATTCCCGAGTGGAACGACCTCGTGTTCCGCGGCCTCTGGAAAGAAGCGCTCGCCCGGCTCCACAAGACGAACAACTTCCCGGAGTTCACCGGCCGCGTCTGCCCCGCGCCCTGCGAGGGCTCCTGCGTGCTCGGCATCAATGACCCGCCGGTCACGATCAAGAACATCGAGTGCTCGATCACCGACCGCGGCTGGGACGAGGGCTGGGTCGTGCCGCAGGCCCCCAAGGTCCGCACCGGCAAGAAGGTCGCCGTCATCGGCTCCGGCCCCTCGGGCCTTTCCGCCGCCGCGCAGCTCAATCTCGCGGGCCACACCGTGACGGTCTTCGAGCGCGCTGACCGGCCGGGTGGTCTGCTCATGTACGGCATCCCGAACATGAAGCTCGACAAGCAGGAGATCGTGCTGCGCCGCATCCGGCACATGGAGCAGGAGGGTATCAAGTTCATCTGCAACGCCAACGTCGGCGACAACGTCGAGCCCCAGATCTTCCTCAAGGAGTACGACGCCACCGTCATCTGCACCGGCGCCACCCAGCCGCGCGACCTGCCCATCGAGGGCCGCAGCCTAAAGGGCGTGCACTTCGCGATGGAGTTCCTCACCGCGAACACCAAGGCCGTGCTCGCCAACAAGGGCCCGAGCCCGATCAACGCCGCGGGCAAGGACGTCGTGGTCATCGGCGGTGGCGACACCGGCACCGACTGCGTCGGCACGTCCATGCGCCAGGGCTGCAAGAGCCTCGTCCAAATCGAAATTCTCCCGAAGCCGCCGATGGAGCGCGCCGCCGACAACCCGTGGCCGGAGTGGCCCAAGGTCTACAAGATGGACTACGGCCAGGAGGAGGCCGCCGCCCGCTATGGCGCCGATCCGCGCGTCTATCTCACGACCGTGAAGAAGTTCGTCGGCGACGAGCAGGGCCAGGTGAAGGAGCTCGTGACCGTGGAGATCAAGTGGGAGAAGAACGACAAGGGTCAGTTCATCCCCAAGGAGCAGCCCGGCACCGAGAAGACCCGCCCCGCGCAGCTCGTGTTGCTCGCCATGGGATTCCTCGGGCCCGAGCAGGCCCTCCTCAAGGAGCTCAACGTCGAGGTCGACCCGCGCAGCAACGTGAAGGCCGAGTACGGCAAGTTCGCGACCAGCATCCCCGGCGTCTTCGCCGCGGGCGACTGCCGCCGCGGCCAGAGTCTCGTCGTCTGGGCCATCAACGAGGGCCGGGCCGCCGCCCGGGAATGTGACCGGTATCTGATGGGCTCGACGGACCTGCCCTGAGGATCGTTGGTCAGCGGTAGCCGCTAGGGCACGAAGCGCATTGGGTCTGGCTGTTCGCCGGGATTGCATCCCGGCGGACGGGCTGCTTTCCATCGCAGCTGATGCCTTCCAAGCCCATCCCCGGCTCCACCGGAGAAGTCCTGACCTGCCTGCCGTCGCCCTACCTGCCGCATCCCGCGACCGGCCTGCTGTATCTGCCGCGCTTCCTGGCGAAGTGCCGGTATGTGAAGGCGCATGGCGCCCTGCCGGCGAGCTACGCGAAGAACTACAAGCGGGGCCTCGACCGCTTTCTTTGTCTGCACCTCGGCATCGATCCGGCGGCCGTCGAGAAAATCGTGTTCGAGTCGTCGACGGACGACGAGGTGGAGGCCAGGTTGCGCGCGCTGCTGCCGGCCGACGTCCGCGCGGCCAAGTGGAACCGCGACCTGGCGCAGAAGGGCCTGACCGCGGCGGGGCAGGAGTTCCTCAAGGAGGCGCTCACCGCGATGGGCTGCGCCGACCGCGCCGGGGAGATTCGCACGGTGCCCGACCTGATCGACTTCGACGAGGGCCGCATCGAGTAGGCGGCCGAAAAAAATGAGCCGCCCCGGATGGGACGGCTCATGTGAGCTAGGCGACGACGCGGCTACTTTCTCTTTTTCTTAGCCGGTTTTCTCTTCGCCACTTTCTTTTTTGCCTTTTTGGCCATGCGTGGGGTCTCCGGTTTCGCTGTTACGGCCTGCATCACGGCGGAAGACAGAGAGCTTTCCACCGGCGGGCTAGTTTGAAACTCGCGCCGCCTTCCGGGCGGCGCAACCCAAATGATCGGCGCGTCAGGACGCGAATCCGGTCGGCGCTGGCGCGCCGACGCCGCCGATGATGCGGCGCAGGGACGTGAGGTTCTCCCGCACGAGCTCGCCCATCGTCTCGCACTGCAGGTATTCGCCGCGCTGGAAATGCTCCGCGAGCCCGAGCCGCAGCTCGTACACCTTCTCGACCGGCGCGATCTGGTCCCGCGCCATCTCCGCGAGCAGCGCACCGAGCCGCTGGCTCGCCAGCTCCGCGCGGTGCAGCATCAGCGTCTGTTCCTCGCGCTGGTACTGCAGCGCGGTGCGCGGGTGGAGGTGCTTGATGCAGTAGCGCACGACGCCGTAGTTCTCCTTGAAGAACTGCGGGAGGTAGAAGTTCTTCCGGCCGTTGTACGACTGCTGGTCGAAGTCCATCGCGCGAATGCGGACCTGCGCGCTCTCGAAGTCCGGCGTCACCACAACGACGTAGTTGTACGAGCGCATGTCGCCCAGCAGGCGCACGAAGCAGCGCTCGTTGAACTTCACCATCTCCTTCGCCACGCGAACCGGGCTGAGGTCGTGGCCGTCCAGCCACTTCGCGATGAAGATGTCGCCCGGGATGCCGGCGATGTGCTCCTCCACGAGGGTTGAGCCGGAGGTGAGGAAGTTCAGCCGGTTCGGCGACAGCAGGTGCTCGAGTTCGAGGCCGTAGGCGCGCGACGCGTCGGCCTTCTTGATATAGAAGTAGTCCTGGTTGTCGTTGTACGCATTGACGATCCGGACCCGGAACGGCGTGGAGTTGCCGAAGCTGCAGAAATCCACGCGGTCGATGTAAAGGTGCTCGATCATCGACAAGTCGCCGTCGACGCGCAGCAGCGCGTAGATCTGCTTCAGGCCTTCGTTCAGGTCCGCCATCTCGTCGGCCCGGTAGATCACGCTGTCCCAGAGCGTCGGCCGGCCCTGTTCGTCCGCCAGCGGAATGGCCTCCTGAAAATCCCGCATCCGCTCATACGTCACGGGCAGCACGCGCTCCCGCTTGTAGCGGGCGAGGTAATTGCGGAATCCCTCGACGATCGGATACGCCGGCTTCTTCGGCGTCGGATGGTTGAGGGATTCGTCGATGGCCATGGCCGGAACCTAGGCGAACCGGGAGGCTTGGCGAGCCGGGCTTTTCCCGGCGTCCGGTCAATCTGCCAACCTCGCTTGGCAATCCGTCCCGGACTCCCATAGTGCGGCGCGATGCGCCGAATCCCGGTCCTGGTTTGCCTCCTCGCCGTCGCCTTGGCGCCGGCTGCGCGCCCGGCTGAACCCGTGGACAACCCCGAACCGGCGCCGGTGCTGCGCACCTCCGCCACGCCGGCCCAGCTCGAGGCCGCGATCTTCGCGGAGACCAACCGCGTGCGCCGGGCGCATCACTGCCGTCCGCTCCGTCCGCTGCCCGAACTCGCCGCCGCTGCCGCCGACCAGGCGTCCTACATGGCGCTCATGCACCGCGCCGAGCACCAGAACGTGCTGCGCGACCAGAACGATGTCCTCGAGCGGGTGTTGCGCCACGGACTGCGGCCGGCGGAGGTGGCGGAAAACGTCGCGTCCCAGCCTGCGGTGCACGACGGCCGGGCGGCGACCGCCGAGGAAATGGCCGCGAGCCTGGTCGATGCCTGGATGCACTCACCGGGTCACCGGGAGAACCTGCTCAGCCGCAAGTTCACCCATCTCGGCTGCGCCGCACGGGTCGTCGCGGCGCTCGGACGGACGGAATTCGTCTTCGGCGCCCAAGTCTTCGCGAGCCTGCCATCCAACCTGACCGAGTAACCGCCGCACCGCAAAGCGCACCAAGGCGATCTATCCGACCTTCGTGCTCTTCGTGTCCTTCGTGGCATCTCTGGCGCAGCGTCCTAGGCGAAATACCGCCGCAGGGCGGGCGCGGGCGGCGGCACCGCCAGCGGCACGCCGCCGTTCCGCAGCGACTTCGTCGCCTGGTAGCCGGTCGCCACGCTTTCGCGCGCGGCCAGCGGCGAGACGTCCGTGTGGCCGCCGTCGCGCGCATAGCGCAGGAACTCAGCCATGATCTTCGGGTCCGCGCCGCCATGGGTGCCGCGGCCGACCGGAATCCGGTAGGTCTTCTGACCGCGGGGGTCGTAGGCGGACCGGCGGTTCCAGAGTCGGACGTGGGTGCCGGGCTCGCCGTTGCCGAAATTCTCCATGCGCCCCTCGGTGCCGATCACGGTGTAGTTCCGCCAGTAATCCGGCGTGTACATGCACTGGGCGTAGGTGGCGTACACCCCGTTGCCCAGCCGCATCTGGACCGAGCTCAGGTCCTCGACGTCGATGCGGTGGTTGAGGCCGCGCGCCTGGGTCGGCGGAAACTGGTCGAGCTGCATCGCCCCGGGCGCCAGCCGGCGCGGTCCCTTCATCGGCGGCAACCGGCCCGGGAGGTTGCCGAAGAGCGTGAGAGCGCCCATCGCGCTCACCTGGCGACTGTAGCCGCCACAAAACCAGTGGATGATGTCGAGGTCGTGCGCCGCCTTCTGGAGCAGCAGGCTGGTGGTGTACCGCCGCTCCGCGTGCCAGTCGCGGAAGTAGAAGTCGCCGCCGTGGCCGACAAAGTGCCGGACCCAGCACGCCTTCACCTCGCCGATGGTGCCGGCGTCGATCAGCTGCTTCATCTTTCGGACAAACGGCATGTGCCGCATGTTGTGCCCGACGTACAGCCGCGCCTTCGTGCGGGCCGCCGCGCGCAGGATGCGGTCGCAGCCCGCGATGGTGAGAGCCATCGGTTTCTCGAGGAAAAGCGTCCGGCCCGTGGCGAGCACCGCGACCGCGTGCTCCTCGTGGGTGAAGTCCGGCGTCGCAACGATCACCGCGTCGAGATCGCGCGCGAGGAGCTCGTGATAGTCCGTGGTCGTGAACAGCCCGGCGCCGTACTCGGAGCGGTTCCGCTCGAGTGTGCCCGGATGGACGTCGCTGCACGCCACGACGCGCGAGCCGCGTCCGGGCCGGTGCGCGAGCTGGCCGAGGAGCGTGCCGCGGCCGCCGGAGCCGATGATGCCGATCTGCAGGTCGGAGGATTTCATGCCGAAGGGGAGGAGGTGGGCTCCGCGAGCTGGTACCGGCGGCGGTAGGCGAGGGGCCGGACGCCGCGGGTGTGCGCGGCGAACGCCGCGTAGAACGGAGCGACGGAGGAAAACCCGCTCTCCATCGCGACGTCGAGCACCTTCAGGTCGCTGGTGATGAGCAGACGCTGGGCGTGCGACACCCGGAGGCGCGTGAGATATTCCCAGACGCTCACGCCGCAGTGCTGCTTGAACACCCGCATGAGGTACTTCGGGTGCAGGCCCGCGTGCTCGGCGATGGCCGCGATGCTGAGCGGCTCGCGGTAGTGCTGCGCGATGAAGCGCGTGAGCCGGCCGATCTGGCCGGAACCCTCCGCGGGCGCCGCTCCGCGCCCCCGCCGGCGGGGCAGCGCGAGGGCGAGCCGGTGAAACCGCGCCTCGAGTTCGAGCTGCAGCACATGGCGCCGCGCCGGGTCGCCGCTCTCGGCATCCGCCAGCCAGCGCTCCAGGGTCCGACGGTCCTGTTCATCCGGCGGCGCCACCACCACTTCGCCCGCCAGCAGGCGGTCGTGAAAGCCGTTCGGCAGTCGCCACTGCAGCACCCACGCCAGCGGGAGCGTGACCCAGATGCCGTCACTCACGATGCCCGGCCCGATCGTCTGGTGCGGGACGCCGCCCCACAGCACCGTGAACCGCCCGGCGGTCACCGGCACGACCGCGCCGCCGTGCAGGTAGGAAAACGTGCCGCTGAAAAGGAAGTTCACCTCGATGTCGGGGTGGGTGTGCGCCACCTCCATCCGGCCGGAATGCAGCTGGCGCCAGATCCGGAACCCCAGCGCATGCTCATGCCGGTCACTCGGACGGTTAGGATGGAGGCGGGGCATGAGGTTACCATTTAAGAAAAAATCGGGCCTAAACGGAAAGATATTTCCGAATAGTTCGCCTACAGTGCAGCCATGGAACCCCGTTTCAACGACCACCACATCACGCCCCCGCGCCTCGAGCTGCCCCAGGCCCGCGTGCCGTCCGAACTCGACGAGTACCTGTTCGACCTGAACGGCTTCGTCGTTGTCCGGGGCGCGCTGAGCAAGGAGGAGGTGGCCGACGCCAACGCCCGCATCGACCAGATCCCACGGTCGCTTCCGCGGCTGGGCTGGCACGGCTGGGTCCAGCGCGAGGATCATCCAGAGCACCGCGGCATCAGCTACCAGCAGGTCTATGAGCTGGGCGGCGCG
>DAOQKI010000148.1:0-7955 GCA_035334485.1 Opitutaceae bacterium | reverse complement strand
ACGGCGCGACCTCCACCCACAGGGCGGAGGCGTGGGTGGCACCGTGGTGGATGCGGTTGGTGGCGGTCACCTCGGTGCGATCACCGCTGTCATGGGCCGCGCCGGTATTCGGGTTGCGCGCGAAGTGCGGGAAGTTGCTGCTTGAGATTTCCAGGCGCAGGCGGTGTCCGCGCAGGAAGGCGTGGGCGATCGGGCCGAGGCCGACGGTGACCGGGTAGACCTCGCCCGGGACCATGAGCTCGGCCCGCTCGCGGCTGTTCCGATAGCGGGCGCGCTGGATGCCTTCCAGCAGGTTGATCGCCGTGCCGTCGGGCGCGACGTCGACGAGCTTGGCGGTGAAATCGGTGTCCACCGCCGTGGAGCTGACGTGCAGATCGACGCGAACCTCGCCCACGATTTCCAGATCCTCGGCGAATGGCGCCGTCGTGTAAACCAGGACATCCGGGCGTTTCTCGACCTCGCGCTGGTCGTACGGCCCCTGCTTGAGGCTGGCCTCGCCGAAGGCCGGGCCGCCGACGGTCGGCACCGGGTTCGCGGGATCGTAGACCAGCTGGTCGACGGCGCCGGCCGCGGGCGCCTCGCGCACGAGGACGCCGTCGCCGGCGAGCGTGTTGGCGCGTCCGCCGGAGTGCAGGTAGAACGCCGTCGGCCGGGCGCCGGGCACGGGCCACGCGTCGGCCTCACGCCAGACGTTTTTTCCCATCACGAAATACTTCACGGGTTTTTCCCGCTCGAGGCCGTTGGCCTCGCCCTTCAGCGCGTGGTCGAACCAGCGCAGCGCGAGCGCCCAGTTGTCGACCACCGAGTCCTTCCCGTAGTCGACCTCGCCGATCTTGGGCCCGGGGCCGGCGTGGCCGCCCACCATCATCACGAGCCGCTGGCCCTGCCGGGCCTCGGGCGAGCTGGCGTGGTCGCGGAAGCCCGCGTAGTTCCGGACGGTGCCCTCGGCGAAGTAGTCATACCACGCCCCGAAGTGGAGGGCGGGCACCTTGATCGCGGCGAAGTGTTCCTCGACGGACCACGCCTTCCAGTAGGCGTCGTAGGCCGGGTGCCGCACCCAGTCGTAGTAGAAATCGCAGAGCCCGGCGGCGCCGCCGACGTCGAGCAGCGGGTAGCTGATGAGGGGCTGCTTCATGTCCCAGTGTGACGGCTGTGCCGTCCGGCCCACGCGCCGCTCGAGCGCGTTGATCGCGAGAGCGGTCGACCAGCCCTGGTTCAGCGCCTGGGAGAACACGCCGCCGGGATAGACCCACTGGGCGTGCGCGTCCGACGCCATGAAGCCCGGCATGATGCAGGTCAGGTGGGGCGGCGACGCCATTGCGGCGAAGAGCTGGGTGAGGGCGCTGTAGGAGAACCCGAACATGCCGACCTTGCCGTTCGCGTACGGCAGCGCGGCGGCCCACTCGACGGCGTCGTAGCCGTCGTTCTGCTCGTCGCGCAGCGGATACCACTCGCCGTCGGAGGCGAAGCGCCCGCGGCAGTCCTGCACGATGAAGACGTAGCCTTGCGACGCCGCCTTCGGCCCGAAGTTCTCGATCCGCTTGTCGTACGGGATGCGCTCGAGGATCACCGGGAATTTCCCGTCGCGGTTCGGCCGGAACACGTCGGCGCGCAGCGTCACACCGTCGCGGGTGACCATCGCCACGTTCCGCTCCACGAGGATCTCCTGGCCCTTTTCCAGCAGGACCTCCTTGGCCGTCGCGACGACGACACTCATGGCGCTGAACAGGAGCAGGGCTCCAACCGGCATGCGGAGTTTCGAGGACATGATGAAATGGGAATCGGGCTCGGCACCGCGCTAGGGCGTGGGGGCGGGTTTGGCGGGCAGCCGGGGGGAGACGACCACGCGGCAGGTCTCGCCCGGCTGGCCGCCCGTGACGACGAGGTAGCACGCGCCCCCGCCGCCGGGGACCGCGGCCAGTTCGTGGCCGAGCGTGGCGGGCAGAACGACGAGCTGCGTGCCGACGGCATACTCGGCGGGCAGGTAGATCCGGGTCGGGGCGCCGCCGGCGGGGCCCGCGGTCCACTCGCACTCGAAGCGGCGCGCGGCCGGGTCGGCGCCATAGTGGCGGAGATCACCCGCGACCTCCATCGGGTACGGCCGGCGGATGGCCTGCAGCACAACCTGGGTGGCGAGGTCCCGCTCCAGCGCCCAGAACGTGTCGCCGCACCGCAGGCGCTCGAACTGGCGGCAAAGGAAATGGGCGGACGGCAGGACCGCGGCGTTGCCGTAGTAGGCGCCCCACTCGCCGAGGATCATCGGCAGGCCGAGCCGGGCCGCCGACGCCTCGTGACGCCGGAGGATGAGATCGATCCGGCCCTGCGACGCCTGCGCGACGTCGGGCGTGTCGGTCACGAGATCGTAGGCATGCGGCGCGTAGGCCTGCTGCGGATCCCGCCGGCCGTCGGCGCCGCGCACGGGCTCGATCGCGGTGCGGACACCCATGTTGCCGGCGCCGTTCGTCTCGAGGAAAATGACGTGGTCCGGGTCGACCTCGCGGATGGCCGTGGTCACGCGCTGGAAGAACGGATTCAGCTGTTCCCGCTCAAAGCGCTGGTAGAGGTCCTCGGCGGCATCCATCACCCGGCCGTACAACGCGGGATCCTCGAGCTGCTGCAGGATGCGGGTGCGGCCCGCCGGGTCGGCCCACTGCGCGGCCACCTCCGCGGCGCCGGCCTCGGTCGCGCGGCCGGTCTCGCGTGCGAACTGCTGCAGGTGGAGCTGCATGCCGCGCGGCACGAGGCTGCCGGCGAACGGCTCGTTCATGAGGTCGTAGCCCACCACCGTGGGATTGCCGGCAAAGTGGCGCGCCACCTCGCGCCAGGCGGCCGCGTAGCGGTCCTGGAGACCGACGCCGCCGGGACCGGGACGGTTCGCGTAGAAGTTGTCCATCGCGGTCTGCACGGCGGCGCTCGTGACGTAGGCGTCGCTCCACACCTTGCTGTCCGCCACGTGCGGCCTGCCGTCGGTGAGCGTGGCCCAGTCCGGCGCCCCGTCGGAAAACCGCTGGCCGAACAGATCCTGATGCATGTCGAGGATCACGTAGAGCCCGTGCTTCGCGGCCCATTCGACCCGGCGACGGATGGCCTCGATCGACTCGGCGCGGTACCGGCCCGGCTCGGGCTCGAGGCTGGCCCAGGTGAACCCGAGCCGCACGCAGTTGAAGCCCCACTGCTGGAGCTGCGCGTAGGTGCCCTCGTCAACCCAGGCGTAGTCGGTCCAGGCAGGCGTCTTGTCGACGATGTTCAGCCCGTGCAGGATCAGCTCGCGCCCGTGCGGATCGACGAACCGGGAACCATCCACGCGCACCAGCGGGGCGGCCGCGACGGAGCCGGCCAGCCAGGCAATGCCCGCAAGCACCCCGACGGCCAGTCGCCGGGGCAGGAGTCGGTGGAGAATCATCAGGATATGAAGCCGGCCGGTCCGACGGGAGCGGGAGGGCAACCGGCACGCCGGAGAATATTCCCGGGCCGCCGGGGCGTCACGTCACCAAAACTGATGACGGTCCCGGGCTTGCCACGGGATCACGGGCCGACGGGCAAGTGGACCTCGGGCACGTAGGTCGGATCAGCCCGCTGCCGCCGCTGGACCGCCGCGATCTCGCGCCACGCTCCGATCAGGCCGACGACCGGCGGCAACTCGTGGCGGATTTCCCGGTGGAGCCGGGCCAGGTGGTAGCACGGCACCGCCGCGTACATGTGGTGCTCGGTGTGATAGTTCATCTGCCAGTAGAGGAACCGCACCAGCGCGTTGGGCTCGATCGTGCGGCAGCAGAGCCGGAAGTCCGGGACATTGTCCCGCCGGCCGGTGTGCTGGGAGTTGTTGCAGAGGAACCAGAGGCCGCCGCCGATGAACGGCCCGGTGGAGATGAGCAGCGGGATGATCCACTGGCCGGTCGCGAACGAGACCACCGCAACAAGGACATGGCCGGCCAGGACGAGGCGGGCCCAGCGCACCACCGCGGCGCGAAGGTCCGGCTGGGAGTCGGGCAGGCAAACCTGGTCCCACATCGAGTCGACGTGCCCGGTTGCGAGCCGCCAGGTCCGCCGGATCATGAACCAGCAGAAGCCCGGGTTGAACACGAGGTGGACGAAGAAGTGGCGGACGGTGAAGGTCGCCGGGAGCGTCACCTCGAGATCGTCCGGCGGATGCAGCGTGAAGCGGTGGTGGCGCTGGTGGCTCGCGTTGAACGCCTCGGGATGGAGCCACCCGAGAAACGAGATGACGCGCAGGAAGGCCTGGCCGAGCCACTTGGTCCGGAACACGGTTCCATGGGACAACTCGTGCATGCCGTTCACGTAGAAGTGCGCGATTATGCCGTACGCGTAGAGGCCGAGCGCCGTGAGGAGCCAGTGCCGGCCGTGCCAGGCCCAGTAGGTGAACCCGCTGGCGCCCAGGGCCAACGCGAGGAATCCGCCCGCCTGCCACAGGGCGCGCAGGTCGCTCCGCTCATGGAGTTGCTTGAACACGGCGGACGGCAGGGGCGTCCGGTACCAGTCAACCGCCACGGGGTTTGGGGAGGAATGCTCGGGGGGCACCGGCCTAATGATAGGGTCCCGGCGCCCGTTGTCTTGTCCTCAATATTGAGGGCAAAACCGGGGGGCCTTCCCGTTTGACCTCGCTCCCGG
Source organism: Opitutaceae bacterium (assembly GCA_035334485.1). Lineage (GTDB taxonomy): Bacteria > Verrucomicrobiota > Verrucomicrobiia > Opitutales > Opitutaceae > Opi-474. Next base: position 3,326 of record DAOQKI010000148.1, on the reverse strand, counting down.
CGGGGGGTCGAGTCACCGGCGACGCCCCTCCCCTCGCCCGGACCACCCGGGCGGCGCGTCCCACCCCCCATGAACCACTCCGAGTTTTGCGCGTGGTCGCTTGTCCGGCCGGACGAGTTCTGGGCCGAGCAGGCGAAGCTGATCCATTGGCAGGAACCGTTCACCGAGGTCTGCCACGTGGAGCGCCTCCCGTTCGCGCACTGGTTCCGCGGCGGCCGCACCAACCTCTGCCACAACGCCGTCGACCGCCACCTGCCCGGACGCGCGGCGCAGCCGGCGATCCAGTTCTTCTCCACCGAGACGGGCGAGTCCCGGACCCTCACGTACGCCGAGCTCCATGCCGAGGTGCAGCGCATGGCGGCGACGCTCCGCGGGTTCGGGCTGAACCGTGGGGACCGCGTGATCCTCTATCTGCCAATGGTGCCCGAGGCGGCCGTGGCGATGCTGGCCTGTGCGCGGCTCGGTCTCGTGCACTCGACGGTGTTCGCGGGTTTTGCCCCGCCGAGCCTCGCCAGCCGGATCGACGACGCCGAGGCGCGGACGATCATCACGTGTGACGCCGGAAAGCGCGGCGGAAAACTGGTGCCGCTCAAGCGCCTGGTCGACGAGGCACTCGCCCTTTGCGCCACCCGCGTCGAGCACGTGCTGGTGGTGAACCGCCACCTCGACCCGGCTGCGGCGATGCTGCCGGGGCGCGACCACGACTACGCCACCGTGTCCGCGTCCTACGCCGGGGCCACGGTGCCATGTGAGTGGCTCGAGTCCGGCGAGGTCAGCTACCTGCTCTACACGAGCGGCACCACGGCCAAGCCGAAGGGCATCCAGCGCGACACCGGCGGCTACGCCGTCGCGCTGGCCGCGTCGATGCAGCACATCTTCGACGGCCGGCCGGGCGAAACCTATTTCTCCACGGCGGACGTTGGCTGGGTGGTCGGCCATTCCTACACGGTGTACGGGCCGCTGATCGCCGGCATGACCACGGTCATCTACGAGGGCCTGCCGACGCGGCCCGACGGCGGCATCTGGTGGAAGATCGCGGCCGACACCAAGGCGACCGTCATGTTCTCGTCGCCCACCGCGATCCGCGTGCTCAAGCGGCAGGACCCGGCGCTGATCCACCGCCACGACCTGTCGAACCTCCGGCACCTGTTCCTCGCGGGCGAGCCGCTGGACGAGCCTACGTCGCGCTGGATCCGGGACGCGCTCGGCCACGTTAACATCGTGGACAACTACTGGCAGACCGAGACGGGCTGGCCGATCCTGGCGCTGATGCCCGGGCTCGGTCCGGTGAAGATCCGCCCAGGCTCGCCGGGTTTCCCCGTCTACGGCTACCGCGCCGCCATCGTCGACCCGTATTCCGGCGAGCCCGTGCCGCCGGGCGACAAGGGCGTGCTGGCGCTCGGGGTGCCGCTCCCGCCGGGCTGCATGACCACGGTGTGGCGCAACGACCGGGTCTTTGCCGAGCACTACTGCGGGCGCTTTCCGGGCAAGCTGGCCTACTCGACCTTCGACTACGCGGTGCAGGACGCCGAGGGTTACATCCGCATCCTCGGCCGCAGCGACGACGTGCTGAACGTCGCCGGCCATCGGCTGGGCACCCGCGAGATTGAGGAAGCGGCCTGCACGCACTCGGCGGTCGCGGAAGCCGCGGCAATCGGACGGGCGGACGAGATCAAGGGTCACGTCATCGAGGTGTTTGTCGTGCCGCGCCAGCCCGAGCGGTACGAATCCGCCGCGGCCCAGGCCGAGCTGAAGCAGGCCGTCGAGGCGGCGGTGGTCCAGCACGTCGGAGCCCTCGCCCGGCCGGCGTTCGTCGGAATTGTGCACATGCTGCCGAAGACGCGCTCCGGAAAAATCGTGCGCCGCGCGATCCTGGCCGTGGCGGAGGGCCGTTCGACCGGCGACCTCAGCACGATGGAGGACGCCACCGCGCTCGACGAGATCCGGAAGGAGGTCTCCACCTCCCACCCGGAGGCCAGCGCCGAGGAGACGTCGGGCGACGTGTGACCCGCCGGCGGATGCCGCGCCCTTTGCCATGAACTCGACCGCCATTCGCTGGGGCGTCGTCGGCTGCGGCCAGATCGCGGTCGACAAGTCGATTCCCGCCCTGCTCTCCGCCCGCGGCGCCCGCCTCGTGGCGATCGCCGATCCGCTCGAGGCGCGGCGCGACCTGGCCCTCGGGCTGGCGCGCGCCGCGGGACTCGGCGCGGTGCGCGCCGTCCGGGACGCGACCGAGGTGTTCGCCGACCCGGAGGTCGACGCGGTCTACCTCGCGCTGCCGACGGGCGACCACGCCGCCGCGGTCGTCGCCGCCGCGCATGCGCGGAAGGCGATCCTCTGCGAGAAACCCCTCGGCCGCAGCGCCGCGGAGGTCCGCGCGATGGTGCGGGCGACGCGCGCGGCCGGGGTGCCGCTGATGACGGCCTACATGTCGCGCTTCGGCGACGGCTACCAGGCCGCGGTGCGGATGCTCCGCGAGGGCGCGATCGGGAAAGTCACCTACGTCGCGGCCCATTTCGCCTACCCCTGCTTCACGTGCTACCCGCCCGGCGCCCCGGGCGGCTGGCGCTACACCGATCCCGAGGGCGGCGGCCCGCTGCTCGACATCGGGGTCTACCTGGCCTTCGGCCTCCGCGAACTGCTCGGCGAGCGGATCGCCGAGGTGCTCCCGCTCAACACGAACACCCATCCGCCGGCGGGCTCCGCCGTGGCCGACACGACGGTCGCGTGGTTTGTCACCGACCGCGGCACCCCCGGCACGTTCGTCACCAGCTTCGCCCACACCGGACTGCGCCTGGAGTTCTTCGGCACCGCGGGGACGCTGACGGTGACAGAGTGCTTCCTGCAGACGCCCGGGGCGCGGGTGGTCCGCACGGGCGCGGGCGAGCCGGTGGTGCTCGACAGCCGCACGAACTCGCCGCTGCCCCACTTCGACAACTACCGCCGCGAGTTCGAGCACTTCAGCGCGGCGCTGCAGGCCGGGACGCCGCACGCGCCGTCGGAGCTGGACGTGCTGGCCGATGCGCTGCTGCTCGACTCGCTCAAGGAGACGGGACAGCGCGTGACGATCCCGGCGGCCGAGCAGTTTCTGGCGAGGTGAACCATGAAGATCGCGATCAACGCCCAGCAGCTTTCCGAGACCCATTCCCTGCCCGAGGTGCTCGACGTCGCGGAGAGCCATGGCGTAAAGGCCGTGGAGCTCTGGCCGGCAAACCTCGCCGGCGGCGGCACGCGGGAGGAGAACGAGCGCTTTGAGAAACGCGACGTGGCAGCCGCAGCGGCGCTGCTGCGGGAGCGCGGGTTCGAGGTGGCGTGCGTGACCCTCG
>DAOQKI010000147.1:0-8005 GCA_035334485.1 Opitutaceae bacterium | reverse complement strand
CCGGCCGCGCCCTCGCCGCCGCGCGGGCCGCCGGCCCGGGCCGCCTCATCCTGAGCTCCGGCTGCACCCTCGCCGTTGAAACCCCCGCCGCCAATCTCACCGCGTTCATCTCCTCCGTGTCACTCAATGCGTGACGCCGCGGCGTCATGGGGTGGGTGAGCGGCGGCGGATTTTCGGCATCGCGTGATGCACGGGGCACGGCGCAGTCTCCTCCCGGTCAATTGGCCATCCGACGCTCCTGCCGTGAATCCCGCCCGTCCTGAGTCGCCCGCCTCCGCGAATTGTCAGCTGCTCTATTTCACGACCTACAGCCTCACGGCCGATGGGGCGCTGCTGGCGGCGATCACGAACGCGTACTCGTCGCACCCGGAGGGCGCGAGCCTGGCGCGCATCGATCGCGCCACGGGCCGGATGGAGCCGCTGGCGGAATTCCCGGGACCCGCGCTGCAGTCCTATCCGTATTTCGCCCGGCCGCGCTCGGCGGATCCGCGGGAGGATTATCTCTTCAACGGCACCGTCGCGACGCACGGGCTCAACAAGTCCAGCCCGTGCCTGCACCCGGCCAGCGGGAACCTGTTCTTCGTCTGGGGCCGCGCCGATGGCTGGGGCCAGCTCGACTGCGTGAATCTCCGCACGGGCGGACGGCGGGCGGTGGCGGAGATCCCGCCCGACCGCACCGTCGGGTACTGTCACCTCGACGCGGCCGGCGAGCACGTGCTGCTGAGCCTCGCGGATCACCGGATCCTCGGCTTCGGCGAGCGCCGGTCCGGGAACCGCGAGATGTCGGAGAACTACGCGCGCCTCGGCCTGACCACTCAGATCGCCGAGGTGGAGGTGGCCTCGGGCCGCCTCGCGGTGCGGTGGGAGGAACCAGCGTGGGTGACCCACATTCAGTATCACCCGCGGCGCCGCGATGTGATTCTCTACAATCACGAGTGGACCTGGCCGCTCGGCCTCGAGCGGATCTGGCTGAAGGGCGACGGCGCGCCGCGGGTGCAGGTCCGGCGCGCGGACCGGCCGATCCAGTTCCGGCGCTCGCCCGACCTCGGCCTCGACGACGTGGCGCACGAGGTGTGGCAGGAGGATGGGCGGGCGGTGATCTATCACGGCGTGAAATGGGACGGCGGGCCATACCCGGACCAGTTTGTCGGCCGGGCACCGGTGGACCCGGATCTGCCCCTGCGTGAGATCTCGATCCCGCCGGGCGTGGCGTCGTTCTACGGGCACTTCTTTCCGAGCCGCCAGGGCGACTTCGTGATCACGGATGCCATCGCCGACGAGACCGGCGTGGCGCGCCGGCGCGGCAACCTGATCTCCCGCCTCAACCTCGACTGGGAGAGCGGCCAAATGGAAGTCGTGCCGCTGTGCGCCTCGGACACCTCGTGGCTGACCCAGGACAATCATCCGCACCCCGTGCTGTCGCCGGACCAACGCGAAGTCCTGTTCACATCAGACCGCTCCGGCGTCCGTCAGATCTACTCCGTGCCGTCGGTACCTTAGAACTGCTGGAGTTCACCTTCACCACGAAGAACACCAAGGGCACGAAGAGTGTGTCTGGTCTTAGCGGTCGTAGCGGTCTTCGCGGTAAACCCGTTGGATTCCGATCCGTTTCACCGCCAAGACCGCCACGACCGCGAAGCTAGCGGCTTGGGCTTCGTGCCCTTCGTGTCCTTCGTGGCAAGAAATGGTATCAGCGTGCCGGTTGCTCGGTGGTCACGGTGGCGTGGTTGAAGTCGAAGGTGTGACGCTCTGGGCCGTACTGTATTGTGACGATGCCGGTGCCGGGGCGGGAGTTCATCCATGGGCCCTCGAACAGCGGCCAGGTCGCGAGGTCGGCCGTCACGCCGTCTACCACGCGCGCCCCGCGGTGGGTGAACCGGATCCGGTGTCCGCGGCTGGTGGTGTAGTCGGCCGTGAGCGTCGCCTCGTCGAACTTCGGCGTCAGCTGCCGCATGCGGGCGCAGAACGCGTCGAAGTTGGGATACTCGCTCTTTGGCACGGCCTCGAGGATGATGGCGGTGCGCGGATGCTGTAGCGTCAGCCGGTCGTAATCCGGTTCCACCACCCAAGTGCCCGGGACGCTGGTCCAGACCGCGAAATACACTCCGTCGGCCCGCGCGAAGATCCAGCCGCCCTCCTCGCGGCGCTCGGTCAGCGCGTGCGGGAAGAAGCCGTTGATGTGCTGGCGCGCCGCATTCGGCGGAAGGTCATATAGGTCGATCACGGTGTTCTCGTGCTGCCACACGTCCTCGTACGGCGAACCCTCGATCCACTTGTGGGGATTCGCGTAGTACGGCCGCTGGCGGACGATGTCGGCCAGCACCTTGTCCACCGGCGAGTCGAAGTAGCGGCTGAGCTGCTCGGCGGAGTAGGAGGGATTGATGAAGAAGCACGTCGCGCCGTCGTGCGCCGAGCGCCAGGTCAGGTCCCAGCGGTGGTTCTCGACGTCGGTGAGATCGCCCCACGACGAGCCCACGGCGAAGTCCGGCGTCATGTAGGTGTACGTCCAGGTCGGCTCCCCATCGTGGATGCGCGGGCCGCGGCGCGGAGCCTTGAGCTCGCGCAGCACGTAGGTACCGTGGCGGTCGTTCGCCAGGCGCTCGATCAGCGGGAGCGCCGCGAATTCCTGCAGGGCGGCGAGCGAGATGAAGTAGCACTCCGCGAGATCGAGCCGGAGCGGCGCACCGCCGAAGTAGAGTCGGCCGAACTGCGTGGCGGCGCCGGTGTGCTCGCGGGTGTGGGTGACCTGGTTGTATTTCTCGCGGCTGTGCGCGCCAACCCAGTCGCCGGCGAGGTACTTCGTCGCCCAGTCGGCCAGCAGCACCTGCATCATCATCCACGACTTCTGCCGGAGGCGCTCATCGTGCGCGTACTCGTGCAGCGTGGCGAAGCAGAGCAGGTATAGGTGATGGTAGTTCGGCGAATCGTACTCGTACATGCCGCGACGGATGGTGGCGTCGATCCACTGCTCGATCCACTTGGCTGCTTCCTGCTGTGACTGCACCGGCGTCGAGCCGTCCGCCAGCCGGGGTCCGTCGGGCCAGGTCTGGCCGAAGAGATACCGCGCCGTGCGGTACTGCAGCATGTGGTTGTCCGTGAAACCAAACTCATGCGTGAAGCTCGCAGCCAGGCGGTCCCGGATCCGCGGGACGAGCGCCGGCGGAAGCTTCGGGCCGAGCCGCAGCACGGCATCCATGAACGCGTAGGTCTCGAAGCTGCTCCAGGCCTGCTTGGTGTCCGCGACCGCGTCGGCCAGGTACTGCTGGCCCGTGGCGGCGTCGATGCCGGTGGCGACTTTCACGACCCCGAGGTAGATCCGCATGCGGGAGTCGGTGCCCGGCTCCCAGTTCATCCGGGCCATGGTCTCGCGGCTGTACTGGCAGCGCTCGAGGAATGCCGTCCGGTAGGCATCCGGGGCGTTGGTCTCGGCGCGAGCGGACGGCACGGCCAGCGCCACGGCGCAGGCAAGGAGGGCGAGGCGGGGCAGCAGGTTCATGTCCGCAGTGTCGGCAGGAGGCGCCGCGGCGCAACCCGGCACCGCGGTTGCTCTGTCATGAAAAATCGGATGGCGCGGTCTGTCCATCTGGTCAGGGTGAGACGATGATTCCCCGCTCCCGTGCCGGACTGGTTCGCCTGATGCTTGCCCTGCTCGGGGCCGCCGCGTTGGCTGCGCCCATGCGCGCGGACGAGGCCGGACCGGTCGATGCGGCGGGAAGGCCGCAGATCGTGAAGCTCGGCACGATTGACTGTGACATGGTGGAGACGACGCCGGTGGTGTTCCGCGGGCGGGTGTACCGCTGCGAGTGGGTCCGGCCGCAGTACTGGGCGAATGCGACCAAGCAGCCCTACAGTCGCCTGGTGGACATCGCGACCGGCGAAGCGACGGTGCCGTTCGCCCACGGCTTCGAGTTTTCCAGCGCGTTTGCCGAGGGTGACACGGTCTATGTCACGGCGACGAGCACCGACCGCGCGACGATCCAGCTGTTTGCCTCGCGCGACCTGCGCACGTGGGAAACATGGACGGTATTCCACGACCCGGCGTACGGCCTCTTCAACACCTCGCTCTGCCGGGATGCGGACGGCTACGTGCTGATGTTCGAGATCGACCGGCCGAAGGACGTGGCCGGCGTGCCGTTCACGGCGCGCTTCCTGAAGTCGCGCGATCTCCGACACTGGGAGCTGACGCCGCCGGACTGCCGCTACGCGCCGGACCGCTACACCGCGCCGCACTGCCTGCGGTTCCTGGACGGCTGGTACTACGACTTCTACCTCGAGGTGCGCGGCGGCTACGAGATGCGCGTGGTGCGGTCGCGGGACCTGGTCCACTGGGAGCCGAGCCGCCTCAACCCGGTACTGCGCGCGTCCGCCGAGGACCGCGCGATCCGCAACCCGCGCCTCTCGGCGGCGCAGCGCGAGAAGATCGCGGCGGCGCGCGACCTGAACAATTCCGACATCGATTTCTGCGAACACGACGGCCGCCTTGTGATGTTCTATTCGTGGGGCGACCAGGTGGGCACCGAGTTCCTGGCCGAGGCCGAGTATCGCGGCACGCTGGAGCAGTTCCTGCGCGGCTGGTTTCCCGAGCCGCGGGTGCTCGACCAGCAGCTGATCGCGGCGGCGGAGCAGGGCGACGTGGCGCGAGTGCAGGAATTGCTGGCCCGTGGCGCGCAGCTTGGCGCGCGCGACGACCGCGGCCGAACCGCGTTGCTGGCGGCGACCCACGCCAATCAGGTGGGCGCCGCGGCGCTGCTCGTGGCCGCCGGCTCGGACGTGAACGCCATCGATCTCAAGCAGGACAGTCCCTACCTCTTTGCGGGCGCCGAGGGCCGGCTGGAAATCCTCAAGCTGACGCTCGCGTCCGGGGCCGACCTCACGAGCACGAATCGGTTTGGCGGCACGGCGCTCATCCCGGCGTGCGAGAAGGGTCACGTGGAGAACGTAAAGGTGCTGCTGCAGACGAAGGTCGACGTGAACCACGTCAACAACCTCGGCTGGACCGCGCTGATGGAGACCGTGATGAAGAAGGGCCGCGGGCCGAAACACACCGAGATCGCGCGGTTGCTGCTGGCCGCAGGGGCGAACCCGAACCTCCCGGACAAGCACGGCGTGACCCCGCTCGCGCACGCGATCCAGGCCGGCAACACCGAGCTCGCCGAGTTGCTGCGCACTGCGGGCGGCAAGTGAGCCTGGCGCGTTGGTGAGGCACACTCGCTTGGGGGTTGCCACCAAGGTCACCAAGAACACGAAGGCAAAGCTCGTCGGAGCTTCGTGTCCTTCGTGCTCTTCGTGGCAAACTGACTCCCGGTCGATCAGCTAGTCCCGGCGGCTGCCGGTGCGGACGTCGAAGGCGTAGAAGGCGTCGGCGGTGACGGGCTGCTGCGCGATCCAGAGCGTGTGCGGGTCGGTCTGCGGCACGGCGATGGTGGCGAAGGCCGTGTTGGGATTGGACACGCAGCCGAAGCGCCGACCGGCGCCGAGCAGCATGCGGGCGTCGGGCACCGTCGCGCGGCCGCCGTGCGTGCCGAGCCACGCTGTGAGCTGGTCGAGCCGCTCGGGACTGTAGGCCCCCGGTTCAACGCCGGTGTAGCCGCGTTCGCGCAGTGCGGTCGCCGCCGGCTCGAGGGGGTGGTTGGTCAGCGCGACCGGGCCGGTCGCCGGGTAGCTCGTGTAGGCGCCGCAGTAATTGGAGCTCGCGAATACGCCGCCGTGGCGGTCGACGGCGACGAGGTTGCAGAAGAAATCGTATTTTCGGCAGCGCGCCTCGACGTCCGCGACGGTCGAGCAGAACTGCAGCATGTCGCGGAACACGAGGTCGACGGGGACGAGCCGGCCGAGTTCGAACTTCACGCCGGGGCAGAGCAGGGAGGAGATGCCGAGCGCGAGCCCGGCCTCGTTGAGTCCGCGGTTGGCCCAGGTGGTGCCGGCGAGCGGGAAGCTCAGGTGCCGCAGGCCCTGTCGCGGCTGGACCTGCGCGATGGTGTAGAGGAAGCGCGGGTCATCGAGGGTGCCGCCGGTGAGGATGTGACCGTCGGGGCCGGCGACGGCGAAACTGGAGCAGGCGCCGGCGTGGTACGCCTCGTACTGCCAGGCGCGGAAACTCAGCAGCTCCGCCAACTCGACATCGAGGCCCGCGCCCTCGGCGATGCCGGCAATCTCGTCGGCCAGCCACGGCCAGTGATCGAGGCAGAACGTCCGCAGGCGCCGCTGCCAGGCATGGATCAGGTCCCGTGGCGGGCCGTGGTCGCCCGTGAGATAGCCGCCCAGCAGGGCGGCGACATTGGCGTGGATCTGCCCGCGCAGGGCGGTGCCGTGCTGGCGGCCGAGGTCGCGCGGTTCGCCATGCAGGACCAGGATGGGCGCGGGCGGGGTTCTCACAGGACGACAACCTGCCGGGCCGCGCCGGGGGGTGTCAAACGCCGCCCGGCATTCGCGGATTGCCGCCGGCGTCCGCCGCCCCAAGCTCCGCGCTTCGGACCAAACCCCGTCCTCCCATGCTAACCCCGGAACAAGCCCAGGCGTTTGACCGCGACGGCTACGTCCTCATCCCGGACGTGTTCAGCCCGCGCGAAATCGAGATCCTCCTCTCCCAAGTGTCGCAGGACGGCCGCGTGACGAAGCACCAGTTCGACATGCCCGACGCGGCGGGCCGCTCGAGCAAGCTCGCGCTCTGGTCGGACGTGAGCGACGACGTGTTTGGCGCGGTGACGACCAGCCCGCGCATCGTGAACCGCGCGCGCATGCTGCTGCGCGAGGACGTGTACCACTGGCACAGCAAGGTCATGCTGAAGCTCGCCCGCGTGGGCGGCGCGTGGGAGTGGCACCAGGACTACGGCTACTGGTACGGCGACGGCTGCCTCTATCCGCAGATGATCTCGTGCATGGTGGCGCTCGATCCCGCGACGCGGGAGAACGGCTGCCTCAAGGTGATCCCGGGCTCGCACCGGCTCGGGCGCTTCGACCACGGCCGCGTCGGCCAGCAGTCGGGCGCCGACCAGGAGCGCGTGCAGGCGGTGATCGAGCGGCTCGGCGTGCAGTACTGCGAGGCGCCCGCGGGCAGCGCGCTGTTTTTCCACGGCAACACGTTTCACGCGTCGGAAGCCAACCTCTCGGAGCGGCACCGCCGCGCCTACATCTGCTGCTACAACGCGCTGTCGAACATCCCGTACGGCGGGAAGGGTCACGGTAAGCCGGTGCCGATCCGGACCTCGCCCGACGACTCGATCCTGAGCTTCGCCGCGGCGCCGGCGGGGGCATGACGGACCCGGGCGACCAGGCGGCGGTGATCCGCGAGGGCGTCGCGGCGGCGATCCGGCAGACGCTCGAGCCGGCCGCGGTCGAGCGCGCGTACCCGGGCCATTTCACGATCGTCGCGGACGGCCACTGGTTCGGCCAGGAGAACACCTGGCCCGGGCTCGACTCCTGGCAGATGGCCGGGGCCTACCTGCTGCTCGGGCGGACCCGGCTGGCGCTGGACTATTTCGCCTACGTGACGGCGTCGCAGCGGGCGGACGGCAACATTCCCTACGCGATCGTGCCCGCCGATCCGCCGCCGGAACATCTCACGACCTACAACAAGGGCATGCGGTATCCCGCGGACGTTTTCACTTTCGATTCCGGGCGCCCGGGCTACCAGCCGCGGCGGTGGATCGGTTCCTGCAGCCACTGGATCGCCGGCATCAACCCGCTGGGCGCGCTCGCGACGGTCAGCTACGTGCTGCTGGCGTCCGAGATCTTCGCCGCGACGAAGGACGCGGCGTGGCTGGCCGCTAACCTGGCTGCGGTGGAGCGGGCGGCGGGCTACCTTCGCTCGCGCCGGAGCCCAAACGGCCTGATCGCCGGGGCGGGCTTCTACATGGAACTGCCGCCGCGGCACCAGTGGGACGGCGTCGCGCAGTGCTATGTGGTGCACGCGTGGCGGCAGTGCGCGGCGCTGCAGGCGGCGCTGGGCCGGGCGAACGCGGCGGCGACGTGGGAGCGCGAGGCCGCGACGCTGGCGGCGCGATTC
>DAOQKI010000146.1:0-8089 GCA_035334485.1 Opitutaceae bacterium | reverse complement strand
GGGGCGGGGCCGCTGACGTAGAGCTGGCGGACGCGCTCGGCGATGTCGGCGCGGCCGAGGAGCTCGGCGGAGCGCTCGGCGATGAACTTGTGGCTCGCGCCGTGGAACCCGTAGCGCCGCACGCCGGCCTGGTACCAGGACTCCGGCACGGCGTAGCGGGTGGCGGCGGCGGGCAGCCACTGGTAGAACGCGGTCTCGAACAGCGCGACGAGCGGCACGCCCGGCAGCTTCTCGCGGAAGCGGCGGATGCCCTCGGCGTAGGCCGGGTTGTGGGCGGGCGCGATCTCGCGCATGCCCTCCAGCGCGGCGATCGCGCGGTCGTCGGCCGGGACGCAGCCCGTGAGATCCTTGCCCAGCACGGCCTTGAACCCGACGCCATGGACATCGCCGGCGGACCGCACATGGCCCGCCGCGCGGAGCTCGCCGAGGCAATCGTTGATCGCCTGGCCGAAGTCGCTCACGCGCTCGAAGCCGCCCTTCGCGAGCAGCGACGGTTCCCCGGTGCCGTCAAAGCGAAACAGACGGTACTTGAAGGACGTCGAGCCGAGATTGGCGACGAGGATGTTCATCACGGACGGGAGGAGGGCGAGCGGGCCCGCCGGCGGTCAGGCCGACGGGGTCTGCAGCCACTTGCCGAGGCCGGAGAGCTCCTCGTGCGGGCGCGGGATGACCTGGACGGAGACGACCTCGCCGACCTTGGAGGCGGCTTCGGCGCCGGCGTCGACCGCGGCCTTGATCGCGGCGACATCGCCGCGGAAGAACGCGCAGACGTAGCCGCTGCCCACCGCCTCGTAACCGGTCATGGTCACGCTTGCGGCCTTGAGGGCGGCGTCCGCCGCCTCGAGCAGCGAGCAGAGGCCCTTGGTTTCAATGAGTCCGACAGCTTCCTGGGTAGCCATAGTAAGAGGGAGTTGAGGTTGCGGTTACAGGCCGACGTTGCGGAGCAGCTCGGTGTGCGGGCGGGCGATGACGTGCGAGCAGACGAGCTCGCCGACGCGCTTCGCGGCCTGGGAGCCGGCGTCGACAGCGGCCTTGATGCTGCCGATGTCGCCCTTGACGATGACGGTGACGAAACCGCCGCCGATCTGGATCTGGCGAACGAGCGTGACGTTCGCCGCTTTGACCATGGCGTCGCTGGCTTCGACGCTGCCTACATAGCCTTTGGTTTCTACCATGCCGATGGAATCACTCATGATGTTGGATTGGGTGAGGGTTGACGGGGACGTGGAAATTCAGGGCGGGTTCAGGCCTTGAGGAGCTCGATGGGGGTGTCGGGCTGGAGGGCGCAGGCGTTGCCCTCGTCGGTGTCGATGTGCACCTCGAGTTTGAACTCGGGGTCGATGCGGACAAAAATGCGGTCGAAGGTCGTGGCGCACGGGCCGCCCACGCGGAGCCGCATGAAATCGCCGGCCTTCACGCCGTAGAACGCGGCATCGTCCGGGTGCATGTGGACGTGCGGGGCGGCGCGGATCACGCCCTCGTCGATCTCCAGGAATCCGTGCGGGCCCATCAGCATGCAGCCCGGGGTGTCCTTGATGTTGCCGGAGAACCGGATCGGCGCCTCGAAACCCAGCGCGATCGAATCGGTGAGCGCGAGCTCGACCTGGTTCAAATTGCGGCACGGGCCCAGGATGCGGAGATTGGAGATCACCCGGCTGCGCGGCCCGATCAGCGTCACCATCTCCTTCGCCGCGAACTGGTCCTTCTGGTACAGCCACTTCATCGGCGTGAGCTTCGCCCCCGGCCCGAACAGCGTCTCAACCGCCTTCGGCGTCAGGTGGCAATGGCGCGCGCTGATGTTGACCAGCAGCGGATTCGGCGCGCGCGCCGTGCGGGGCAGGTCCTTCCCCATACGCTGGTAAATCGATCGCCGGACGAGGTGCTCGATCTCTACGCGGTGTGGCAATGGCGGTGGCAATGACATGCGCGGGTTGGGCCGATTTCGTCCAATGACCACCCAAATTCTGCCAAATAGTCAACGAAAAGATTGCAAGATCTTCCAAAATCTTCCAAACCTGACCACACCAATGCAAGCCGAGGAGCGCCAGGCGAGGATTGAGGCATACCTGCAAAAGGCTGAATTTGCCTCACTTGAAGAGCTCGCGACGCATGTCGGCGTGTCGGTTTCAACGGTGCGACGGGATCTGACCACGTTGGAATCGAGCACTCAGGTGCGCCGCACGCATGGCGGAGCGCGCACGCTGCAGCAGCCGAAGTCCGACGAGTTCGTATTCAATGTGCGCGACACGCATCAGATCGCGGAGAAGGACGCGATCGGTGAGGCGTGCGCCGCGCTCGTCTCGCCGGGGCAGAATGTGACCATGGACTCCGGCACGACCTGTTTCCACGTCGCAAAATGTCTCGGCGACAAGGTCGCGCAGATCATCACCAACTCCCTCCCGGTCGCGAATCTCTTCTCCGCGTCGAACCGTCACGAGGTCCATCTCTCCGGCGGCGTAATCTACCCGCGGCTCGGCGTGCTCGTCGGGCCGCACGCCGTGGAAACGTTCGCCCGCATCCATGCCGATGTCGCGATCCTGAGCGGCAGCGGCATCGCGGAGGACGGCATCTACAACTCCCACGCGCTGATCGTCGACATCCAGCGCGCGATGATCGCCGGCGCCGCGAAGGTGATCTTCTGCTTCGACCACAGCAAATTCGGCCGGCGCTCGCCGTTCTTCCTCACCGATTTTTCCGCAGTGGACGTGATCGTCACCGATGACAAGGCTCCCGCCGACCTGATCGCCGCGCTCCGCGCCAAGGGCCTCGAGGTCGTCGTGGCTCCATCACGGCGCGGCGCCGAGTTGAATGTCGACAGCTGAAGGTTGAAAGGCCCGGGCAAACCCGCACCCATCCCTCAACGCCCTTCCGGCCCTCCCCCACCCGCATGCCTCTCTCGCAACTTTCAACCTTCAGCTTTCAACTCCTCCCATGACCTTGGTTGACCAAATCCGGCAGGCTGGCGTCGTGGGCGCCGGCGGCGGCGGCTTTCCGACCCACGTGAAACTCGCGGCGAAGGCCGACACGGTCATCGCCAACGGCGCCGAGTGCGAGCCCCTGCTCCACAAGGACGCGGCCGTCATGGAGCGCCAGGCCATCGAGATGGTCCGCGGCATGCAGCTCGCGATGGAGGCCGTCGGGGCGAAAACCGGCATCGTCGGCATCAAGGCCAAGAACAAGCACGCCGTGAGCGCCGTCCAGGCGGCCTGCAAGGACACCGCGGTGAAGGTGCACCTGCTCGGTGACTATTATCCGGCGGGCGATGAATACGACCTGGTGCACGAGGCCACGGGCCGCCTGATCCCGCCCGGTGGGATCCCGCTGAACGTCGGCGTCGTCGTCTGCAACGTCGAGACGTTCGTGAACATCGCCGCGGCGGCCGAGGGCCGGCCCGTGACCGAGAAGACGCTCACCGTCGCCGGCGCCGTGCGCGAGCCGAAGACCATCACGGTGCCGCTCGGCACCAGCCTGCGTGACTGCATCGCCGCGGCGGGCGGCTCGACCGTGCCGCATCCCGTGCTGGCGATCGGCGGCATGATGATGGGCGAGCACACCGAAGACCTCGATCGTCCCGTCGGCAAGACCACGGGCGGCGTGATCGTGCTCGACCGCAGCCACCACGTGATGGAGCGCAAGTTCAAGCCCGCGAAGGAGCGCAACGCCATCGGCAAGTCGGCCTGCGACCAGTGCCGCTACTGCACCGAGCTCTGCCCGCGCTACCTGCTCGGGTACGCGGTCGAGCCGCACCAGGTGATGCGCAGCCTCGCGTTCACCTCGACCGGCGCGGCGCACTTCAACGAGTGGGCCGTGATGTGCTGTTCGTGCGGGCTCTGCACGCTGTTCGCCTGTCCCGAGGAACTCTACCCGAAGGAGGCCTGCGACCAGTCGAAGGCCGAGATGCGCAAGGCCAACCAGAAGTACGCCGGCCCGACAACCGTGAAGCCGCACCCGCTGCGCGACGGACGCCGGACGCCGATCAAGGCCCTGATGAAGAAGCTCAACATCGGGCAGTACGACCACCCGGCGCACTGGGAGCCCACCGCCGTGAAGCCGGCCCGCGTCTCCCTCCCGCTGAAGCAGAGCGCCGGCGCCCCGAGCCAGCCGCTCGTCCGCGCGGGCGAAACCGTCGCGGCCGGCCAGGCCGTCGGCGGGATCCCGGACAAGTCCCTCGGCGCCATGATCCACGCGCCTTTCGCCGCCACCGTGGCCGAGGTCACGGCCACCCACATCATTCTCAACCGCAGCTGACGCCCACCATGACAGAAAAATCCATCGGTTTGGTCGAACTCTCCAGTGTCGTGGCCGGCTTCCTGGTCGCCGACGCCGCGCTCAAGGCCGGCACCGTGCGCCTCGTGCTGTCGCGCTCGATCTGCTCGGGCAAGTACATGGTCCTGATCGCCGGCGATCCGTCCGCCGTGCAGAGCGCCATCGCCGCCGCGTGCGAGGCGGCCAACGGCTGCCTGATCGACAGCTTCGTCATCACGAACATCCATCCCGACGTGATCCTGGCGCTCGGCCGCACCTCGGCCGCCCCGCCGTCGGGCGCGCTGGGCATCCTCGAGTCGTTCAACGTCGCGACGCTGATCAAGGCGGCCGACGCGTGCGCGAAGAGCGCGCCGATCCAGCTGCTGGAGGTCCGGGTTGCGATGGCGCTCGGCGGCAAGGCGTTCGTGACGCTGACCGGCGACGTCGCCGCGGTGCAGACGGCGGTGAAGGCCGGCCGCGAGATCATCGCCGATGCCGGCGTGCTCGTGAACGCCGCGGTGATCAGCCGGCCGCATCCAGACGTCTATCGGGAAGTGATCTGAGGCCGCGCGCGACCCCAGTTCACTTCGGAGATGGGAGATTGGGACTGGGAGATGGAAGCCACGCAGTACCCTGCGGTCCGGCATTCCAACTGCTAGCTCCCAGCCTCCAACTCCCAGCGCCGCAGCCGAGGCTGCGGCGCTAGAGCACGACGTTGTCGATCAGCCGGACCTCATCGATCCAGGCGGCGATGGCGAGCATGGTGCGGCCGGGCACGACCTCGCGCATGGTCTCCATCGTGGCGTTGTCCACGATCGAGATGTAGATGATCCGCACGCGGCGGTGCTGGCTGAGGATGTGCGTGGCCTCGGCGATCAGGCGGTCCGGGATGCGGACGCCCGAGTCGGCCATCTCCTTCACTTTCCGGAGCGCCTTGCTGAGCGCCAGGGCCTCCTGCCGCTGGCTCGGGGTGAACTCGCGGTTCCGCACGCCGGCCGCCAGGCCGTCGGACTCGCGCACGGTCGGCACCACCACGAGCTCGACGCCAAAGTGGAGGTCGCCCGCCATCTTGCGCACCACGGCGGCGCGCTGCGCGGTCTTCTGGCCGTAGAACGCGAAGTCCGGATGGATGATGTTGAAGAACTTCGCCATCATCGTGGTCACGCCGCGGAAATGCGTCGGGCGCGAGGGTCCGCAGAGCGCGCGGCTGGTCTGGTCCTCCGTCACGTAGGTCGAATAGCCGCGCGGGTACATCTCCTCCGCCGACGGCGCGAAGACGAACTGGGCGCCGCAGGTCTCGCAGAGCTTCAGGTCCTCCGCGAAGCTCCGCGGGTAGTTCGCGATCACCTCGTTCGGGCCGAACTGGAGCGGGTTCACGAAGATCGCGACGATCACGACGTCGGCGCGCGCGACCGCCGCCCGAATCAGCGCCTCCTGCCCGGCGTGCAGGGCGCCCATGGTGGGAACGAGGGCGATGGACTTGCCCTCGGACTTCAGCTGCGCGGCCACGGACCGCATTTCCGAGATCGACTCGATTTTCTGCATGGGGCGGAGGGAACTGCCCGCACTATGACCGGGAAGCCCCGGGCTTGAAAGGTGAAAGCGGCGGCAGGGACGGAATTTGCGGGCGTTTTACGGCCCAGGCGGGCCGGCCCACGCGCGGTCGGCGACGCGAACGCGATCCGGTTCACCACAAAGGGCGCGAAGCTCACGAAGGTCGAGCGTGCTGGGCCGGCCCCGCCGACCGCTAAAACCGATTGCTTCGCCGGGCTGGTTCCCCCAATGAAGCGGGCTCACTTTTCCCGTCATGATTCGCATCAACGAAAACTACACCAAGCTCAAGGCCTCCTACCTCTTCGCCGACATCGCCAAGCGCGTGAGCGCCTACGTCGCCGCCAATCCGTCGAAGCCGGTGATCCGCCTCGGCATCGGTGACGTCACGGAACCCCTCCCGCCCGTCTGCATCGAGGCGCTGCATGCGGCGACCGACGAGATGGCGAAGCGCGAGTCGTTCAAGGGCTACGGCCCGGAGCAGGGTTACGCCTTCCTGCGCGAGGCGGTGGTGCAGCACGAGTTCGCGCCGCGCGGCTGTCACGTGGAGCCCGACGAGGTGTTCATCTCCGACGGCTCGAAGTGCGACTGCGGTAACATCCAGGAGATCTTCTCGAACGACATCCGCCTCGCCATCCCCGACCCGGTCTATCCGGTGTACGTCGACACGAACGTGATGGCCGGCCGCACCGGCGCCAACGTCGACGGCCGCTACCCGGGCGTGACGTACCTCGACTCAACCCCGGCCAACGGCTACGTGCCCGCCATCCCGTCGACCCCGGCGGATCTCATTTACCTCTGTTTCCCGAACAACCCGACCGGCGCCGTCGCCACCAAGGCCCAGCTCGCGGCGTGGGTGGCGTACGCGAAGCAGCACCAGGCGATCATCCTCTTCGACGCCGCGTACGAGTCCTACATCCGCGATCCCCAGATCCCGCACAGCATCTACGAGATTCCCGGGGCGCGCGACGTGGCCATCGAGTTCCGCAGCTACTCGAAGATCGCCGGCTTCACCGGCACGCGCTGCGCCTACACCGTAGTGCCGAAGACCCTGAAGGCCTTCGACGCGAAGGGCCAGGAGCACTCCGTGCACGCCCTCTGGAACCGCCGCCACACGACCAAGTTCAACGGCGTCGCCTACCCGATCCAGAAGGCCGCCGCAGCGATCTACACCGACGCTGGCAAGGCGCAGACCAAGGCGCTGACGGATTTCTATCTCGGCAACGCGAAGCTGATCCGCGAGGCGGTGAAGGGCCTCGGCCTGACCTGCGTCGGCGGCGACAACGCGCCGTACATCTGGGTGAACACCGGCCGCGACTCGTGGGAGTTCTTCGACCTGCTCCTGAACAAGGCCCAGGTCGTCTGCACCCCGGGCGCCGGCTTCGGCAAGTGCGGCGAGGGTCACGTGCGCATCAGCGCCTTCAACTCCCGCGCCAACGTCGAACAGGCCCTCGCCCGCATCGCGGCCGCGCTGAGATAGGCGGGAGAAATCCGAAGATCGGAATTCGAAATCCGAGATTCGGGCGGACTCAGATTCTCCCAACGGAGACTCCTGGTGTCCGCCCCGCTTCGAATTTCGAATTTTCTCCTTCGAGCTTCACCCCGCCGCCATTCGGCGGCGGCTCTACGGTTTCTGCACCGCCACGAGCAGCGCGACGATCCGGTCGCCGAAGACGTCGACGGCCTCGCTCAGCTTGGCGGCGAGCTGGCCGTAGTTCTGCCGGTCCCAGCCGGGCACCTCGGTCGTGAAGATGTCGCGGCCGCGGCGGGCGCCGCCGGGGCCGGCGGCATAGATCTCGACGGCGGCGGTGAAGCGGGCGACGCCCTTCTCGCGGTCGCCCTCGCAGCGCAGCACGCGCACAGCGATGTCGAAGTCGTGCTCCTCGCCGCCCGAGGTCGCGACGAAGGCGATCTCCGGCCGGCTCTCGAGACTTTCGCGGAGGACGCGGCCGATGCCGGCTTCCAGCGTCTCCGCCCAGCGCGCGTCGTCGACGTACACCACCTCGTTGCTGGCCACGCGGACTGCCATGGTCTTGCCGCGGAGAAAATTCGGCATCTCGACCGGGCGCAGCGCGACGCGCCAGTGGGAGCCGGCCGCCGCGGCCTCGCCAGTGCGGTGGGCCATCGGCGTCAGCATGTAGTAGCGGGTCGGGTCGGGCTGCGCGGGCGGCAGCGTGCAGGCGGCAAGGCCCAGCAGCAGGGCGGCGAGCGACAGGAGGCGGCGGAGGGGAACGTTCATCGGCGGGGCGGGGTCACGGGCGTTTCTTGCCGGAGATGAGCGCGTTCGGGTTGC
>DAOQKI010000145.1:0-8234 GCA_035334485.1 Opitutaceae bacterium | reverse complement strand
CCGGAACTCCGCCGGGCCGGCTTCGTCGACGCCGGCGGGCGCGGCTTCGTCAATTTCCTCGAGGGCGTCGCCGCCTTCGTGCGGGACGGCCAGGCCGCCCTTCGGGGCGAAACGCCCGTCGACGTGCCCCCGGCCGCGATCGAGGCGGTGACGGCGGGCGAGCCGCGCGACGGTTCGCTGTGTGTCGAGTGCACGGTTCGCTCGGAGCCGGTCGACCGCGCCGGCCTGAAGGCCGCCCTGGCCTCGCTCCCGCTCGCCGGCTTTGTCATCGAGGGCAACCGGCAGCGGGCCCGCGTGCACGCGCACGCCGGCACGGCCGACGACCTGCTCGCCGCCGCCGCCCGCTTCGGCTCCGTCAGCCAGGTCCGCACCGGGCGCGCGCAGACCGCGGCCAGCCGCAACCCGCGCGTGGCCATTGTCACCGACTCGGGCGCCGATGTGCCCGAGGACATCCACGCCACCCACGACCTGCATGTCGTGCCCGTGCGACTCTCGCTCGGCGGCCGCGACTGCATCGACGGGGTCTCGCTCTCGCCGCGCGAATTCTACGACGCGATGCGCACGAGCGAGCTGGTGGCCCGCACCTCGCAGCCGCCCCCCGGGGATTTCCGCCGGATGTACGAGCACCTGCTCGCGCACCACGACCAGGTGATCGACGTCTCGGTTGCGGGCGCGCTGTCGGGCGCCCTCCAGTCCGCCGGCAGCGCCGCGGCGCGGACCGATCCGAAGCGGGTGCGCGTGTTCGACAGCGGCCATGTGGCCGGCGCGCTCGGGCTCATGGCGGTCTGGGCCGCGGAGGCGGCGCAGGCCGGCTGGGACCCGGCCCGCATTCTCGCCGGCCTCGCGCAGATGCGGGCGCGGTCCGGCCAGTTCGGCGTCATCCGGGATGTGCGCTACGGCGTGCGCGGCGGACGGGTCCCGCGGATCGCGCTGCCGCTGACCCGCCTGCTGCGGGTGTGCCCGCTGGCGCGCAACCGGCCGGACGGCCGGTTCGGCATGCTGGGCGGGATGTGGGGCCGGTCCGACCTGCCCGAGCGTTTCGCGCGCCGCGTCGCGCGGCAGCTCGATCCCGCCCGCACCTACCGTCTGGTCGTCGGCCACTGCGACAGCGCGGACGAGGCCGACCGGGTCCGCGCCGCGCTCGCTTCCGCGCTGCCGCGGATCGACCGGATCTGGGTGATGGACGCAGGCACCGCCATCGGCGCCCACGCCGGGCCCGGCTCGCTCCTCATTGGCTACCAGGACTACGAACCGCCCGCCCCATGATGCTCTCCGTCCTGAAGGTCCTGCTCGGCTACCTGCTGGGCTCCGTCTCCGGCAGCCTGCTGCTCGGCCGCCTGCGCGGCGTCGACATCCGCACGATGGGCAGCGGCAACGCCGGCGGCACGAACGCGTTTCGCACGCAGGGCGCGTGGTTCGCGCTCGGCGTCGGGATCGTCGACATCGGCAAGTCCGCGCTCGCCGTCGCCCTCGCCCGCCAGGGCGAGTCCGATCCCGCGCGGGTCCTCCTGCTCGGCCTGCTCGCCGGCGCCGCCGCGGTGGCGGGCCACGTGTGGCCGCTCTACCACGGCTTCCGCGGCGGCAAGGGCGTCGCCGCGCTCTTCGGCGCGCTGCTCGTGCTGTGGCCCGCCGGCTTCGGCGTCGTGGTTGGCGTGATTCTCCTGACCCTGATGACCACCGGCTACGTCGGGCTCGGCTCGATGCTCGGCGGCCTCGCCTTGATCCCCGCGGTCATGCTGCTCCAACCGCCCGGGCCGCGGGAAACCTGGCTGGCCGCAGCCGTGGTTATCGCGGCATTCGTGATCTTCACGCACCGAGCCAACCTCGCGCGCCTCCGCGCCGGCACCGAGCACCGCTTCGAGCGGGCCCGACTCCTCTGGAGGCTCGTCCGGCCGCGCTCCGCGCCCGAGTAAGCCTTGCGCCGCCCTCGGGGCGGCGATACGTCACCTCCAATGCCGTCCGCCTCCGCCGCGCCCTTCCCGGTCCCGCCCCCGGCGACCGCGACCGGGCTGCCGCGGTGGAAGTTCACGACGTGGGCCGTGCTGCTCGCGCTCGGGCCGCTCGCCGAGATCGCCTCGTTTTTTCTGGTGCCCCGCGGCCTGAACCGGCTGTACATCCTCAACGCCGGCCAGACCTTCGCCTCGCTCATCGCCTGGCTCGTGCTGCGCCGCGCCGCGGAGGCGGTGGCGCGGCGGCACCCCGAGACCCGGACGGCCGGACAGCTGTTCACGTTCGGCGCCCTGTGCTGGGCCATCGGCAACGGCGTCTTCATGGTGCAGGAGCTCTCGCTGGGCTTCGCGCCATTTCCCTCGTGGTACGACCTCTGCTTCGTCGCCGCCTACGCCGGGTTCGGCGCCAGTCTCCTCCGGCTGCCGCGCCCCGTGGAGCGGCGGGCGGTTGCGCGCACCGACCACCGCATCGAGCTGGCCGCCCTGCTGCTCGTCACCAGCCTCGCCGCGTGGGAGTTCAAGCTGCACGACTATTTCGCCGCCGTCTACCGCGAGCCCACCCTCGAGACGGGCTATCCGCTGCTCTACCCGATCCTCGACATCGCGCTCCTCTGGGTGCTGTTCCGGCGGGTGCTGCACCAGGACCATGAGCGCCTGCCGCTCCTCCCGGTCTTCCTACTCATCTTCGCGCTGTTCTCGCTGGTCGCGGCTGACTTCGCCCTGCCCGACCTGATCTTCGACGCCAGCAAGTCGTCCACCGGCGCGGGGGAATCCAGCTGGAGCCTCGCGACGGAAAAGCTCGTGGTCTCGACCGAGAACACGGGCGGCAGCAGCTGGACCTCCATCGGCTGGGGCTGCTTCAGCTCCCTGCTCGGCCTGGCGGCCCTCGCCCAGCTGCGCGCGCTCGCCGTCGCCGAGGGTCGTCCGCTCCGTCCGCGGGTCGTGCCGCGCGCGCTGGTCATCCTCCTCGTCACCTACGTGTGGATCGCGGTCATGCTGCTCCTGCTGCTGCGCGGTCTGTTCGTGCCCGGGGCGATCCACTCGCCGTGGCTGATCTCCGCTGGCGTGCTGCTCCTGCTCACGCTGGTGGTCATCCGCCAGGTCCGCGAGGTCCTGAGCAACGAGCACCTCAACCGCCAGGTCCGCGAGCTGGCCGAGAGCCGCGAGCATTTCCGCCGCCTGTTCCAGCTGTTCCCCGACGCGGTGGTCCTCGGCCACGTGGACACCGGCCAGATGATGGAGGTCAACGAGGGCTTCAGCCGGCTCTTCGGCTATTCCTACGCCGAGTGCGTCGGCCGGAGCACCCTCGACCTCAACCTCTGGGAATCCCCGTCGAGCCGCGTCGACTTCGTCGCCGAGCTGCGCCGCGCCGGGCGCGTGATGCAGCGCGAGTGGACCGCCCGCCGGCGCGACGGCACGGTCATCCCGCTCGAGATGAACGCCCGACTGGTCACGATCGCCGGCCAGGAGTACATCCTGAACCTCGTCCGCGACCTCACCGAGCGGAAGCAGGCGGAGGAGCGACTGCGGCGCAGCGAGGAGCAGCTGCGCCGGGCCCAGAAGCTCGAGGCAATCGGCACGCTCGCCGGCGGCATCGCCCACGACTTCAACAACCTCCTCACCGGCATCATCGGCAACGCCGAGCTCACGCTGCTCGACCTGCCGCCCGACCACCCGGGCCAGGCCTACCTCGAGAGCCTCCTCGCCGCCAGCAACACGGGCAAGGAGATGGTCCGGCAGATCCTCACTTTCGCCCGCCGCCACGAGCGCCAGTCCCAGGTCGTCGAGCTGGGCCAGGTGCTCGACGACGTCGCGCGGCTGCTCCGCGCCTCGGCCGGGTCCGGCATCGACATCCGCCGCGACTCGCGCAGCCCCGCCAGCCGCGTCGACGGCGACCTCGCCCAGCTCCACCAGGTGTTCCTCAACCTCGGGACCAACGCGCTGCAGGCCGTGCGCGACCGGCCGGCGGGCCGGCTGGAGTTCATCGACGAGCCGTACGTGCCGGACGCCGCCTTCATGGCCAGCCATCCGGCCCTCGTTGCCTCGGGTTACCTCCGCGTCACCGTCCGCGACAATGGCTGCGGCATGTCGCCCGAGGTGCTGGCGCGGATCTTCGAGCCGTTCTTCACCACGCGGCCCCACGGCGCCGGCACCGGCCTCGGCCTCGCCGTCGCCCACGGCATCATCGAGGGGCACGGCGGCACCATCACGGTGGAGTCGGTTCCGGGCCAGGGCAGCGCCTTCCACGTCTTCCTGCCGGCGGCCGACGCGCCGGCCACGCCCGTCGCAGCCGCGCCGCTCCGGTACGGCGCGAACCAGCGGGTGCTGTACGTCGACGACGACCCGCAGACGGCGTCGGCGACGGAACGCATGCTGACGCGGCTCGGCTACCGGCCGATCA
Source organism: Opitutaceae bacterium (assembly GCA_035334485.1). Lineage (GTDB taxonomy): Bacteria > Verrucomicrobiota > Verrucomicrobiia > Opitutales > Opitutaceae > Opi-474. Next base: position 3,884 of record DAOQKI010000145.1, on the reverse strand, counting down.
TCGTCCTCCGTCCCGAGGACGCGGTCGCCCAGCTTCGCTCCGCCCCGGGCCCGGTGGAGCTCATCGTGAGCGATTTCGCCATGCCGGGGCTCGACGGGGTCGGGCTCTACCAGCAGCTGCGCGCCGCAGGCTTTGGTCAGCCGTTCATCCTCGCGTCCGGCTACCTCAGCGAAGCCGAGCTCGGCCGCGCCCGGGCGGCCGGCATCGAGCGCTTCCTCGACAAGCCCTTCACGCTCGCCGACCTCTCGCACGCCATGCACGCGGCGATCGCCGGCGCCTGAGCCGGCGAAAAATCACGATCCCCGGACTTGCCCCGCGCGCCCCGGCCCGGCCCACTGGCAACGCCCTTTCCCCCATGCGCCTCCTCGCCCGCCTCGCCCTGCTCCTCGCCCCCGCGGCCCTCGCCGCCGCCGCGCCCCCGGCCCCGGCCCCGATCGCCGGGCCGATCCTCAATCTCGACAGCACGCAGTTCTTCTTCGAGCACCCCGCGGCCACGATCAGCGGCGAGGCCGTCGATGCCTACATCGACCTCGTCGCGCGGACCGGCGTCCGCACCTTCATCTCCTGCGTGAACGCCCAGAAGGCGAACTACGCGAGCTCGGTGTGGGAGCATGACTGGAGCCACTACGACCCCAGCGGCCCGGACGACCAGCCGGTGCTAAGGCACCTTGCGCCCGCCGGCATCAAGATGACCCGCCAGCGCCTCGACGCCGCCATGGCCCTTGCCCGCCAGGGCGTGAACCTCCACGCCCGGATGCTCGCGCGGTGCCGCGCCCGCGGCATTGGCGCCTGGGTCAGCGTCCGGATGAACGACATCCACGACTGCCTGCTGCCCGACAGCTCGCTGCTCAGCGAATTCTACAAGGGCCAGCGGGCCGCGGGCCAGCTGCGCTCGCTCTACCGCGGCGGCGAGTGGTGGGCGGACCGGCCGCTCGACTGGGAACGCCCGGAGGTCCAAGAGCACTATTTCAAGCTCGTGAAGGAGCAGCTCGAGACGCTCGACCTCGACGGCCTCGAGCTCGACTGGATGCGGTTCGTCTATCACTTCCGTCCCGGCCACGAACTGGAGGGCGGCAAGGTGATCACCGCCTGGATGCGCCAGGTGCGGGCCGAGTGCGAGCGCGCCGCCCGCCGGCTCGGCCACCCAGTCCGACTCGGCGTACGCGTCCCGACCCGGCCCGAGACCGCGCGCCGCTGCGGCCTCGACGCCGTGGCGTGGGCCCGCGAGGGCCTCGTCGACCTCGTGGTCGCGACGCCGTTCTGGTCCACCACGGACTTCGACATCCCGACCATCGAGTGGCGTCGCCTGCTCGCCGGCACCAACGTGCACTTCTCGGTCGGCGTCGAGATCCGCTACCAGCCCGTCCCGAACGGCCCCGCCCGCTTCCTTTCGCCCGAGCTGCTGGCCGGCGCCGCCCTGCCGCCGCTGCACGACGGCGCCGACTCGGTCTATCTCTTCAACTACGACCCGCTGCCGCTCGCGCGCGAGCTCGCGCCGGACGGCAAGACGCCGCTCTGGACCGAGGCGTTGCTCAACACCGTCTATCGCGCCCTCCAATCCGAGGCTTCGCTTGTCCCGCTTGCGCGCCGCCACGCCGTGACGTTCCACGACATCCGCGCGCCCGGCGAGCCCGCCGACAACCCGCTGCCCGCCACCGACCCGCGCCGCGACTTCCAGTGGCCGCCCGGCTGCGCTATCCGCATCGCGACGGGACCGCGTCCCGTCCACCGCGCCACCAGCCTTGAGGTCGAGTTCGGCGCCGACACGCCGGCGCCGGAGAAGCTCCGTCTCTTCGTGAACGGCACCGAGTGTCCGGCGGCCGCCGGCGCCGCCGGCCGGATCCGCGCCTACCCCTTGCCCGAGGCCGTGCTGCAGGACGAGGCGCAGGTCGTGGAGGTCGTCTCCGCGCCGGGCACCGCGTTCTCCATCGTGCGGCTCGAGCTCGTGGTCCCCGCCGCGCCGTAGGCGCTCGACGGCGTCAGTTCGACAATTCGCCGGCGATGTACCGGCGGAGTGACTCCGCCTCGACGCGATGCAGGGCGGCGACCCACCGCGACACGTCGCCGATGGAAATGACTCCCGTCACGCGGCCCTGCTCCACCACGGGCAGGTGCCGCAGGCGCTTCTCGGTGAAGAGCTCCATCACCTGCTGCACGGTCGCCGACGGCGCGATCGTGAGGACGGAGGCCGTCATGACTTTCGTGATCGGCGTTGTGCGCGGATCAAGTCCCTCGCCGACCACGCGCCGGAGCACGTCGCGCTCGGTGAAGATCCCCGCGAGCCGCGTCCCGTCCATCACCAGCACCGAGCCCACCTTGTGGGTGTTCATCTCGCGCACGGCCTCGGCCACGGTCAGGGTCACCGGCACCGTGAAGACGGCGCCGCTCTTCTGAGCCAGGAGGGTAGCAATCGCGGTGTTCATCGCGATCAGGTCAGCGGCGGAGTTGAATCACCAATGCGGGAAAATTGCCAGTTCCCATTCGGGCGCCGCGGCGGGCGGCGGATTTCTGTTGTCTTGCCCGGGGGTTGGCGGATGCCTTGGGCGACGGGCCGGCGACTGCCGGCCGCGCGTTCCATGGCCTCGACCCCCGTCCCGCTGCGCTCCTTTACCGCGGAAAAACTCCCGGTCCGCATCTATCCCACGCCGGCCACGCTCGCCGTCGCCGCCGCCGCCGATGCCGCGCGGATCATCCGCGAGGCCGTCGCCGCGCGCGGCCGGGCGCGGGTGATCCTCGCCACCGGCAACTCGCAGCTCGCCTTCCTTGATGCGCTGGTGCGCGAGCCCGCGGTCGCGTGGAAGCAGGTCGAGGTGTTCCACATGGACGAGTACCTCGGCATGCCGCGCACCCATCCCGCCTCGTTCCGCCGCTACCTGCAGGAGCGCGTGGCGGACCGCGTGCCGCTCGCGGCGTTTCACGGGATCGAGGGCGACGCGCTGGAGCCGCTCCGGACCATGCAGGACTACGCCGCCCGTCTCACCGCCGCCCCGGTCGACCTCTGCTGCCTCGGCATCGGCGAGAACGGCCATCTCGCCTTCAACGACCCACCGGTCGCGGACTTCGCGGATCCCGCCGTCATCAAGCTCGCCCGGCTCGACGAGGCCTGTCGCCGGCAGCAGGTGGGCGAGGGCCATTTCCCGCACCTCGACGCCGTGCCCGCGTACGCCATCACGCTCACGATCCCCGCGCTCTGCGCCGCCGCGCGCATGATCGCCGTCGTGCCCGAGGCGCGGAAGGCCGCGGCGGTGCAGGCCGCGCTGGAGGGTCCCGTCACGACCGCGTGCCCGGGCAGCTTCCTCCGCCGGCAGGCGCACGCCACGCTGTACCTCGAGGCCGCGTCCGCGGCCCGCCTGTCTCCCTGAACCGGCCATGGCGACCGAGCACCACGATGCCATCGACGCCCGCTCCGGCCAGGCGATCCGCCTGACCAGCACGGACGGCCGCATCGACTCGCTCATTCCCCTGCTCGCCGCCAGTCCCGGCCTGCCCTGGCTCCTGCCGCCCCTCGTCGATCTCCAGGTCAACGGCTACGCCGGCATCGACTTCCAGCGGGACGACACCACGGCGGCGGAACTGACGCAGGCGGTGGATGGCCTCGCGGCCGCGGCGTGCTCGCGAATCCTCCTCACGTTGATCACGGACCAGTGGGACCGGCTGCTCGCGCGACTGCGCCGCTACCGCGAGCTCCGCGACTCGTCCCCGCAGCTCCGGCGCCGCATTGCCGGCTGGCACATCGAGGGTCCGTTCCTCAGCGCGCAACCCGGCTTCCACGGCGCCCATCCGCCGGAACACATGCTCGAGCCCACGCCCGAGCGCATGCGCGAGCTGCGGGCCGCCGCGGGCGACGACCCGGTGCTCGTCACCCTCGCCGCCGAGTGGCCCGG
>DAOQKI010000144.1:0-8262 GCA_035334485.1 Opitutaceae bacterium | reverse complement strand
TGCTGGCCCTGGAGCGCGACCCGGGGGCCCGCGCGGAACGCGCCGCCGCCAGCCTCGAGCGCGGCCGCGCGTTCTCGTGGGCGCGCAGCGCCAAATCGGTACTCGAATTCATCGAACGGCTTTAGCTAACCTTCCGTCCCGAGTGAACATCCTCTTCGTCAACTACGGCGACTTCACGAGCAACAGCCTGAACCACATCGGCGCGTTCGCCAACCGGCTTACGCTGCAGGGTCACGCTTGCGTCGTCGCGGTGCCGGAGAATCCCGAGACACTCAGCGTGGTGCCGGAGCCGCTGTTCACCGCGGCGACGTTCGAGCGGATGCTGCGCGACGAGCCGGTCTTCCCCGACCGCCGCGGCGCCGACGTGGTCCATGCCTGGACGCCGCGCGAGAACGTCCGCGAGTTCACCCTGGCCTACCTGCGCCGGCACCCCGCCGCCGCCCTGCTCGTCCACCTGGAGGACAACGAGGTCCACCTGATGGAGAGCTACGCGCGCGAGCCGCTCGCCACGCTCCGCCTGCGCTCCGACGAGGAGCTGGCCAGCCGGCTCTCGCCGCGGCTGAGCCACCCGGTGCGGTTCCGGAACTTCCTGCGCGTCGCCCATGGCGTGACCTGCATCACGGACCGCCTCCGCGAGCTCGTCCCGGCGGGCAAGCCGGTCCACCGCCTCCTGCCCGGCATCGACGCCGCGCTGTACCAGCCGCTGATCCCCGACCCGGCGCTCCGGACCGAAATCGGGGCGCGGGCCGACGCGCGCCTGCTGGTCTACACCGGCAGCACGACCTTCGCGAACCTCGCCGACGTCCGCACGCTGCTGCTCGCGGTGCGACTCCTGAACGAGCGCGGCACGCCCTGCCAGCTCGTCCGCACCGGCCTCAACCCGCCGGAGCTGGCCCGCGAGCTCGCCGCGATCGGCGGCGGCCACGTGCTCGACCTGGGCTTCGTCGCCAAGGCCCGGCTCGGCCCGCTGCTGGCGCTGGCCGACGTGCTCGTGCAGCCCGGCGCCGCCGACGCGTTCAACGACTTCCGCCTGCCCTCCAAGGTGCCCGAGTTCCTCTGCGTCGGCCGGCCGGTCGTCGTGCCGCGCGCCAACCTCGCGCGCGAGATGGAGGACGGCCGCCACGCGCTCCTGCTCGAGACCGGCTCCGCCGAGGAGATCGCGGACAAGTGCCTGCAGGTCTTCGCCGACGAGGCGCTCGCCCAGCGCCTCAGCGACGGCGCGCTCGAGTTCGCCCGCCGCCACTTCGACCTCAAGGCCAACACCGCCGGCCTGCTCGACTTCTACGGGACCGTCCGCGCCGCCGCCACGCCGCTGTTTACCGATCCCGCCACGCCGCCCTCCGAGGACGTCCTGCTCGCCGAGGGCGACACCGCCCTGCGCATGCGCGCCAAGGACCTCTCGCTCACCGCGCTTCGGTCCGAGGCCGCCCGCCTCCGCGCCGAGAACTCCCGCCTCGCCGCCGAGCAGGGCTACAACCGCGCCAAACTCGCGGGCGAGCAGAACCAGGTCGAGATCCTGCGCCGCCGCCTCGAGGAGGGCGCGGACGCCATGAACCGGCTGGCCCGGACCGTGAACCCGGACGAGCTCCGCCAGCGGGAGGACAAGATTCGCCGGATGACCGACTCGTTCTCGTGGAAGGTTACGGCCCCGTTCCGCGCACTGCGCCGTACATTTCTCGACAAGCCGGCCGCCGGCAAGGCCTCGCGCGCCACGCCGCCGCCGCCGATCGCGCCCGGCTTCGCCTACATGATCGACGAACCGTCCGACTGGTCCGACGTCGACCCGTTCGGCGAGGTGCGCGGCTGGGTCCTGGCGGAAAGCCGCGAGCGGATCGTCGCGGTCCGCCTCCGCGCCGCCGGCCGGACCTTCGGAGGCATCTACGGCCTGCCGCGGCATGACGTGGCGCTGGGTCATCCCGGCCATCCCCGGGCCGGCCAGTCGGGCTTCGCCATCAAGGTGACGCTGCCGCCCAGTTCCGAGCAGGCCCTGGTGTTCGAGGCCCTCAACGAGGAGGGCCAGTGGCGCTGCTTCGCCGCCCCCGCCGCGCGGGTGAGCGCCGAGCTGCCCGCGCACCTGCGGCGCGACTACTCCACGTGGGTCCGCCGTTTCGACACGCCGACGCTGGAGGGCACGGTGATCCTGCGGGCCGAGCTCGAGGCGCTCACGCCCGAGCAGCGTCCGCTGGTCTCGATCCTCCTCCCGACCTACAACTCGCCGGAGCGCTGGCTCGTGCGCGCGATCGAGTCGGTGCGCGGCCAGGTCTACCCGCACTGGGAGCTCTGCATCGCCGACGACGCCTCGACCGAGCCGCATGTCCGCCGGATCCTCGAGGACTACGCGGCGCGTGACCCCCGCATCCGGGTCACCTTCCGGACCGAGAACGGCCACATCTCCCGCGCGTCGAACTCCGCGCTCGAGCTGGCCACCGGCACGTGGGTGGCGCTGCTCGACCACGACGACGAGCTCGCGGCCCGCGCGCTGGCCGAGGTCGTGCTCGCGGTCGCCCGGCGGCCGGGCCTCCAGTTCATCTACTCGGACGAGGACAAGATCGACCTGCTGGGTCGCCGCTACGACCCCTACTTCAAGCCCGACTGGAACCCCGACCTGCTGCTCGGCCAGAACTACACCTGCCACCTCTCGGTCTTCCGCGCGGAGCGCGTGCGGGCCGTCGGTGGCTTCCGCGCCGGCTACGAGGGCAGCCAGGACTGGGACCTGACGCTGCGGGTCGTCGCCGGCCTCGCCCCCGAGCTGGTCCACCACATTCCGCGCGTGCTGTACCACTGGCGCGCGATCCCCGGCTCCACCGCCCTCGTCATCGACCAGAAGGCCGACTACCCGTTCATCGCGGCGAAGAAGGCGCTGGCCGACCACCTCGCGCAGCTCGGGGTCGCCGCCGAGCTCCTGCCCGTGAAGGGCCACCACTGGCGCATCCGCTACCCGCTCCCGTCGCCCGCGCCCAAGGTCTCGATCATCATCCCGACGCGCAACAGCGCCGACCTGCTGCGCCTCTGCATCGGCTCGATCCTCGCGAAGACCACGTACCCCAACTTCGAGATCGTCGTCGTCAACAACCGCTCGGACGACGCCGCGACGCTCGCCTACTTCGAGGAGCTGAAGAACCTCGGCCACCGCGTGGTGAACTACGACGCGCCGTTCAATTACTCGGCGCTGAACAATTTCGCGGTCCGCGCGGCCGTCGGCACGGTGCTGGCCTTCCTCAACAACGACCTCGAGGTCATCAGCGGCGAGTGGCTCGACGAGATGGTCGCGCAGGCGGTCCGGCCCGGGATCGGCGCGGTCGGCGCGATGCTCTACTACCCCGACGACACCGTGCAGCACGCGGGTGTCGTGCTCGGGCTCACCGGGCCGGCAGGCCGCGACGGCGTGGCGGGCCACGCCTTCAAGGGCGCCCAGCGCGGGGCCGAGGGACTCCGCAACCGGCTCCGGCTCGCGCAGAACTACTCCGCGGTCACGGCCGCCTGCCTCGTCATCCGCCGCGCCACCTTCGAGGCCGTGGGCGGCTTCAACGAGGCAGACCTGCCGGTGGCCTTCAACGACATCGACTTCTGCCTGCGCGTGCAGGCCACCGGGCTGCGCAACCTCTGGACGCCCTTCGCCGAGCTTTACCACCACGAGTCCGCCTCGCGCGGCGCCGAGGACACGCCGGAGAAGATCGAGCGGTTCTCGCGCGAGGCCGCGTACATGCGCCGCATCTGGGGCCGGCTGCTTGACCGCGACCCGGCCTACAACCCGAACCTCTCGCTCACGCAGGAGGACTTCTCGCTCGCGTTCCCGCCGCGCTGAGCCGCCGCCCGCATGAGCATCGCCAGCGTCGTCGATTCGCCCCGCGAGGGGGACTTCTGCTACCGGCAGCGCATCCCGGTGCAGGGCTGGGTCCACGCCGGCTATCGGCACGAGCGCATCCGGCGCATTTCCGTCCACGCGCCCAACGGCGAGATCGGCTCGACCTCGTTCCTCTACCCGCGCGCCGACGTGGCCGCCGCCCACGGCTGGCCCGCCGACACCCGCACCGGCTTCCGCCTGCTCGCCGTCTACACGCCGGACGGCCCGCCGCCGCCCGTGGTCGGCATCGAGGTCCGGGTCGAGTTCACCGACGGCACCTCCACCCCGCTCGCCGGCATCCATATTCAGGTCCTCAAGAACGACCACACCGGCGCGCCCTACGGCAATCTCTGCAACCCGCGCCAGACGGACGTCCTGCACCGCGAGCACATCTACTCGACCGGCCACCCGGCCGAGTCGGCCAGCCCCGACTGCGTGGACCTCATCGCCGACTACCTGCCGCCCGGCATCAGCCTGCTCGACGTCGGCTGCGGCATCGGCGCCTACTGCGAGCCGCTCCGCGCCAAGGGCTTTTCCTGGATCGGCTGCGAGACCAGCCTCGACTGCATCCACGAGCTCGCGCTGCGCAGCCGCCCGCACCGCGTGATCACCCGGCCGCGCTGGCCCTGGTCGCGCTACCGCCTGCCCGCCGCCGACCGGGAGTTCGACGCCGCGATCGCGATCGAGGTGCTGGAGCACATCCCCGACCCCGACCCATTCCTCGCCGAGCTGAAGCGCGTGTCGCGCCGCCACGTCGTCCTCTCCGTGCCCAACCTCGAGACGCTGCCGTTCCTCGCCAGCCGGCTCGTGGCGCCGTGGCACATCCTCGAGGGCGACCACCGGAATTTCTTCACGCGGTTCAATCTGCGCCCCCTGCTCGAGCGCCATTTCCGCCACGTCGAGGTGCTCGACTACAGTCCGCTCCCGCTGCCGTCCGCCGACGGCCTCCCTCTTCCCTACCACCTGTTCGCGCTCTGCGAGGTCTAGGCTTGGAGCGTCGCAGGTCGAAAGTCGCAGGACGCAGGTCCGATCTCCCTCCTATCCGAACTCACCCGCCCAGCGCCCTGCGACCTTGGACCTGAGACCTTCGACTTTTCTCCGTATGCGGCGCGCGCTGCTCCTCGCCGGCTTCTGCCTGCTGGTGTTCGGCGCCAAGCTGTGGTTCATCCGCGTCGCGGGCAGCGACCTGCCGTCGTGGGACCAGTGGGACGCCGAGGGCGAGGTCGTCCTCCGCCCGTGGGTCGAGGGCTGGATGGGACTCAAGGAAATCCTCCATCCCCACAACGAGCACCGTCTCATCACCACCAAGCTCTACGTGCTCGGGCTGTTCGTGGCCAACGGCCAGTGGGATGGTTTCCTCGAGACCACGGTCAACGCCGCGATCCACACCCTCGCCGCCCTTGTCCTGGTGCTCGGCGCCGCCCGGTGGCTGCCTCGGCCGTGGCCGATCGTCGCCGGCGCCCTGCTGCTGCTGCTGTTCGGGCTGCCGTTCGCGTGGGAAAACACGCTCTTCGGCTTCCAGGTCCAGTTCTACTTCCTGCTGCTGTTCTCGATGGGCCATGTCTGGCTGACCGTCGAGGGCGACCGTTTTTCGTGGCGCTGGCTCCTCGGCCAGGTGTGCGGCGCCCTTGCCCTCGCCTCGCTCGCCTCCGGTTTCCTCTCCTCCGTCGCGGTCCTCGCGGTGCTCGGCCACCGGCTCGCGCGCGAGCGCCGCTGGTCGGCCCAGCAGGTCACGACCGTCGGGCTCGCCGTCGCGTTCTCGGTCGTCGGCTGGCTGATGAAGAACGAGGTCCCGGCCCACGCCGTCCTCCATGCGCACGGCCCGGCGCAGTTCCTCCTCGGCGTGCTCAAGCTGCTCGCCTGGCCCGGCAGCGCGCTCTTCCCCTGGACGCTCCCGCTGCTGCTGCCGACGGCACTGTTCGTGTACCGTCGCGTGTTCAGTCGGTCCACGTCGCCCGACGAGGCCATCCTGATGGGCCTGTTCGCCTGGGTGCTCCTCCAGTGTCTCGCCACGGCCTTCGCCCGCGGCGGTTCCGAGACGGTGCTCTCGCCGCGCTACCTCGACCTGCTCGCGGTCAACGTGATCCTCGGGCTCATCTTCCTCGTCCGCGAGACGGACGGACGGACGCGCGTGGTGCTCGCGGCCGCCTGGCTGGCCGTCGCGGCCGGCGGCCTCTGGCAGCAGAGCCGGCAGATGTGGGACGATTTTGTCGCCGCCAACATTCCGCGGCAACAGGTGCAGGAGCTGCACGTCCGTGACTTCGTCCGCACTGGCGACCCCGCTCATATCCTCAACAAGCCGTGGGGCGATGTCCCCTATCCCGACGGCCCGACGCTGCTGCAGCGCCTCTCCTCCCCGTCGATCCGCGCCATCCTGCCGCCGAGCGTGCGTCGCACATTCCCGCTGGCCAACGGCGCGCCGACCGCGGTTCCTCCCGAGGTCATGCCGGCGAACCGTCCCGTGGCGCTCAGCACGTGGATGGTCCCGCTCGGCCTCGGCACCTACCAATGGAAGAGTGCACCCCAGCCGGCCACCGCCCTGCCGATCCTCCGGTTCCGCGTCGCCGGCGGGCTCGGGGCGCCCGACAATCCCGGCAAGGTCGTCGTGAAGAGCGCGGCCGGCGAGGTGCCCGTCATCCCCAACGAACCGGCCGGGCGGGTCTGGAAGACGGTGAATGTCGTCCGGCCGCCGGGCGAGTGGTGGGTCGAGGTGTCGACGCCGCGCCCCGGGGAGTGGTTCGCCTTCACCGAGCCGGTCGACGTCGGCTACGGCTCCTACGGCGCGGAGAAGCTTCTGAAGCACCACTACGTTTTCACCCTGCTCGGCGCGCTGCTGGTCGTCGCGGGCCTCTATCTGGATCGCCGCCAGGCCGGCTGAGATCATGACCCTGCTGCTTACGTGGCTCGCCGTTTTCGCGGTGCTCGCGGCCCCGGTCGCGGCCGCGGATCGCTGGCTGGGACGGCGGGGCGTGACCGATCTCCGGCTTCGACTCGCGGGTCCGCTCGTGGTGGCCGGGCTGGTCGGCGTCGTGACGTTTTTCGCGTACTTCCTCCACCCCTGGCTCGGCCGCGCGGTCGCGGTCGCACTGCCGCTGGCGGGTGCCATCTACGCGTGGCGGCGGCCGGAGCGGACCGATCCCGACCTGCGCGCGGCGGCCTTGCTGGTTGCGGGCGTCGGGCTGTTCCAGTTGGCGCTGCTGTACCTGCCGGACCTGCACCGGGACCCGGAGTGGCAGTCGCAGGTGCGCTTCCTCTACGAGTTCCCGATCGATGCGAACCTGCCGAAGATGCTTGGCGACCGGCTCTACGATGGAGTTCCGCCAAAACCGTTTCTGCCCGAGGCCGGCTGGCTGAGCAGCGACCGGCCACCGCTGCAGGCCGGGCTCTACCTCGTCGTTCGCCCGTGGGGCGACGTGCTCGGGCTGCCGGCTGGGCTCATCTACCAATGCGTGGGCACGCTGGCGCAGCTCTGCTGGCTCCCCGCGCTGTGGCTGCTGGGCCGGCGGCTCGGTTTCTCGGTCGGGCGCTCGACGGCGCTGGTACTTTTCGCGGCGGCGACCGGCCTCATCCTGTTCAACGGCACCTACGTCTGGCCCAAACTGCTCGCCGCGGGTTACGCGACCTTGGCAGCCGTCCTGTTGCTCGACCGGTCGGCGCCGCGCACCTCGGCCGTGATCGCGCTGGCGGGGGTCTGCGCAGGTCTCGCCTGGCTGGGCCACGGGGCGGTGGCGTTCACGCTCGCGCCGCTGGCCCTCGTGCTGCTCGTGCCCGGACTGTTTCCCGGCTGGCGCGGCGTGGCGCTCGGCGCCGCGGCCTTCGCCCTCGTGGTCGCCCCGTGGTCCGCCTACCAGAAGCTCTACGACCCGCCGGCGAACCGGCTCCTGAAATGGCACCTCGCCGGGGTGATCGACGTCGACGCGCGCTCCACGGGACAGGCCCTGCACGACAGCTATGCCGGGTTGTCGCGGGAGGCGTTGGTCGCCAACAAGCGCGCGAATTACGGCACCCTTTTCAACGGCTCATTCCGCCCGGCCGTCGACGTGTTCACGACGCCGGCGTACGGGCGCAAGGTCGATGAGTTCTTCTACGTCTTCCGCAGCCTCGGGGTGCTGAATCTCGCGTGGCTCCTGGCGCCGCTGGCGTGGCTGGCGCGGCGCCCTCGGCCGGACGGCCTGCTGGTCGGACTGCTTGCCGTGACGGCTCTGACCCTCGCGTTCTGGCCGGCCGCGATGTTCATCCCCGCTTCAACCATCCTCCACCAGAGCTCGTACGCGATGATGCTCGGGCTGCTGGGCCTCGCGATCGTGCTGCTGCTGCGACTGCCGGCCTGGCTTGGCTGGCCGGTGCTCGGCTGGCAGGCGCTGGGGTTTGCCCTGACTTGGCTGCCGTATTACGGCTCGGCGCCGCTCCGGCCGGAC
>DAOQKI010000143.1:0-8338 GCA_035334485.1 Opitutaceae bacterium | reverse complement strand
TCGATTTTAGCGCCATCGCGCTCGGTTCGAACCTAACCGAAAGTGGCGGAGAGGGGGGGATTCGAACCCCCGGTAACCTTTCGGCTACACGCGCTTTCCAAGCGCGCGCATTCGACCACTCTGCCACCTCTCCGGGGTTGATCTGACGACCAGCCGGGGAGGCCGTTCGTCTCGAGTGAAGGGGGAGAACAAAGGGAGAACCTCCGGGGCTGGTCAACGGTAAATCGGCACCCGTCGGACCGTCTGAAACACGCTGAAAGAAACATTCTTCAAAAGCGGCTTGCGCGACTGGTGGGGCGACTCAACCCTGCCCGAGTTTTTCATCTCACCGCGCACTGAATTCCATCATGGTCACACCCAACACGGAACTCGCTTACAACGGCAAGATTGAGGGTGAGGTCGTCGTTTCCCGGCTCGATGCGGTGATCAACTGGATCCGCACCAACTCCATGTGGCCGATGCCCATGGGTTTGGCCTGCTGCGCGATCGAGCTGATGGGTTCCGCCTCGTCCCGCTTCGACATCGCGCGCTTCGGCGCCGAGGTCATGCGCTTCTCGCCGCGCCAGTCGGACTGCATGATCGTCGCCGGCACCGTCACCTACAAGATGGCGAGCGCCGTCCGCCGGATCTACGACCAGATGGCCGAGCCGAAGTGGGTCATCGCGATGGGCGCGTGCGCCAGCTCGGGCGGCATGTACCGGAGCTATTCCACGCTGCAGGGAGTCGACCGCATAATCCCGGTCGACGTGTACGTCAGCGGCTGTCCGCCCCGCCCGGAGGCGCTGCTCGACGCGCTGATCAAGCTCCAGGGGAAGGTTCGCCAGGAGCGCGCCGCCACGAATCTCCTCAGCGCCTAACCGCCCGCCCTCCCGCGCATGTCCGCCTCCGCCGCCGTCACGCCCGCCCTCTCGGCGCAATTTCCGCAGGTCACCCCGCGCGCCAGCCTCGACCACGAGGCGATCAATGTCCCGGCCGGCGCCGTGCTCGACGTGCTCCGGACGCTGCGCGACACGCACGGCTTCGACTTCCTCGCCGACCTGACGGCGATCGACTGGGCCGAGGGCGCGACGCCCCGCTTCACGATCGTCTATCACCTGCGCTCGACGACCACGCACGCCTATGTGCGCGTGGCGGCCGACTGCCCGGACAACGCGGCGCCGGCGATGCCGAGCGCGTGCGGGCTGTGGGCCGCGGCCGACTGGCACGAGCGCGAGGTGTACGACATGTTCGGCATCCGGTTTCCCGGCCACCCCGACCTGCGGCGCATCCTGATGTGGGACGGTTATCCGCACCACCCGCTGCGCAAGGAGTTCCCGCTGGCCGGCGTCGAGACGGAGCTGCCGGACGCCGCGATCGCGGCGGAGACGGGCGCGAAGGTGATCGCCGCGCCGATGGCGGGCGGGCCGTTCGTGGCGTCGCCGGGCGAGATCAACATGACCGAGGCCGAGCCCCGCGCGAAGGACGAGAGCTGGAACGAAGGGCGCGCCAAGCCCGCCCAGGACTGAAGCACCGACCATGGCCACCGAAATTTCCTATCCCGATTCCGCCGCGAAGGCCGGCTCCGGCTTCGAGACCGAGAAGCTCTCGATCTCGATGGGGCCGTCGCACCCGTCGACCCACGGCGTGCTGCGCCTGCAGCTGGAGCTCGACGGCGAGGTTGTCACGAAGTGCGAGCCGATCATCGGCTACCTGCACCGCGGCGACGAGAAGATCGCGGAGAACATGACCTACAACCAGTTCGTCCCGTACACGGACCGGCTGGATTACATCGCCCCGCTCGCGAACAACATGGCCTACGCCATCGCGGTGGAGAAGCTGGCGAAGCTCGAGGTGCCGGCCCGCTGCCAGGCGATCCGCGTGCTGACGGCGGAGATGGCGCGGCTCTCGTCGCACCTCCTCGGCCTCGGCGCGTTCGGCATCGATACCGGCGCGTGGACGGTGTTCATGTACACCTTCACCGAGCGCGAGAAACTCTACCGCCTGTTCGAGGAGCTGACCGGCGCGCGGTTCACCACGAGCTACAGCCGCATCGGTGGCGTGGCGCGCGACATCCCCGAGGGCTGGCTGGACCGCGTGAACGGGTTCTGCGACCAGTTCCTGCCGATCCTCGAGGAGATCCTGAACCTGCTCACGCGAAACAAGATCTTCATGGACCGCACGGTCGGCATCGGCGTGATCTCGAAGGAGGACGCGATCGCCTACGGCCTCACCGGCCCGAACCTGCGCGGCTCCGGCGTCGGCCTCGACCTCCGCAAGGACCGGCCGTACTCGGGCTACGAGCAGTACGAGTTCGACGTGCCGGTGGGCACGACGGGCGACAGCTACGACCGCTATCTCGTCCGCGGCGAGGAAATGCGCCAGTCGGTCCGGATCATCAAGCAGATCATCGCCAAGTTCCCCGGCGGCCACTGGTACGCCGACGACGCGAAGCGGATCTTTGCGCCGCCGAAGGACAAGGTCCTCACCTCGATGGAGGAGCTGATCCAGAACTTCATGCTCGTGACCGAGGGCCCGCAGATGCCGGCCGGCGAGGTCTACTTCGAGGCCGAGAACCCGAAGGGCGTGCTGGGCTTCTACGTGGTGAGCAAGGGCGGCGGCGTGCCGTGGCGCCTGAAGATCCGCGCCCCGTCGTTCTGCAATCTCTCCATCCTCCCGAAACTCTGCGTCGGCACCATGGTGTCCGACGTGGTCGCCATCCTCGGCTCGCTCGACTTCGTCATGGGCGAGTGTGATCGGTGAAAACAGTAGCGAGCATCGAGTAGCGCGTAGCGAGCATGGCCCAATCCTCTCTCACACTCATTGGCGCGGAGCGCGCAAGTAGCCTACCCGCTACTCGCTACCCGCTACGCGCTACCTCCGAGCAATGAATCTCCAGTCCGCCACCCTCCAGCGCATTGACGAGGTAATCACGCATTACCCCGAGAAGCGGAGCGCCACGCTGCCGCTGCTGCACCTGATCCAGGAGGATCTGGGCTACCTGCCGGAGGACACCGAGACGTGGGTCGCGGAGAAGCTCGGGCTGCAGCCGATCAACGTGTACGAGGTCGTCACGTTTTACCCGATGTTCCGCCGTAAGCCGATTGGCCGGCGCCATATCAAGGTCTGCCGCACGCTGTCGTGCGCGCTGCTCGGGGGCTACAAGACCTGCGAGACCTTCGAGCGCGAGTTCAACGTCAAGGCCGGCCAGACCACCGCCGACGGCGAGGTGACCGTTGAGTTCGTCGAGTGCCTTGCCAGTTGCGGCACCGCGCCGGTGGTGCTGATCAACGACGACCTGCACGAGAAGGTCGACTGTGCGAAGGCCAAGCAGCTCAGCGACCAGATCAAACGTGACGCCGCCGCCCGCCGCTGACCCCGTTCCCGCCCTCCGCCGCATGCCCACCGAGACCCGCATCATTTTCCAGCACATCGACGAGCCGGGGTACACCAACGACCTCGCGTGCTACGTCCGCCATGGCGGCTACGAGGTGCTGAAGCAGGCGGTCACCCGCAAGCCCGCCGACCTCATCGAGGAGGTCAAGAAGTCCGGCCTCCGCGGCCGTGGCGGCGCCGGTTTCCCGTGCGGCGTGAAGTGGGGCCTGGTCGACCGCAAGAGCGGCAAGCCGATCTACCTCATCGTCAATGCCGACGAGTCCGAGCCCGGCACGTTCAAGGACCGCTACATCATCCACCAGGACCCGCACCAGCTGATCGAGGGCACGATCATCTCCTGCTTCGCGAACAACGTGAAGCAGGCGTACATCTACATCCGCGGCGAGATGCCGCACGGCGCGCGCATCCTGGAGCAGGCGATCGCGGAGGCCCGGGCCGCGAATTTCGTCGGCCCGAACATCCTCGGCACCGGCTACGGCTGCGAGATCTACGTCCACCGCGGCGCGGGCGCCTACATCTGCGGCGAGGAGACCGGCCTGATCGAGTCCCTCGAGGGCAAGCGGGCCAACCCGCGCATCAAGCCGCCGTATTTCCCCGCCGTCCTCGGCCTGTACCAGTGCCCGACGATCGTGAACAACGTCGAGACGCTGTGCCACGTGAAGCACATCATCCAGCGCGGCGGCGAGGCCTACGCCAAGATCGGCACCCCGGGCAACACCGGCACCCGCATCTTCTGCGTCTCCGGCCACGTCCAGCGCCCGGGCTACTACGAGTTTCCCTGCGGTGCGATCACGATGGGCCAGCTGCTGAACGAAGTCTGCGGCGGCCCGCTCCCGGGCCGGAAGTTCAAGGCCGTCATCCCCGGCGGCTCGTCCGCCAAGGTCCTGAAGTTCGGCGAGCGCTTCAAGGGCAAGCGCAAGGTCGGGGCCGAGATGGTCGACTACGACTGGGGCGTCGAGGACGTCCCGATGGACTTCGACTCGCTCGCCATGATCGGCTCGATGGGCGGCTCCGGCGGCGTGATCGTGATGGACGACTCGGTCAACATGGTCGAGGCCCTCGCGAACATCAACGCGTTCTACTCCCACGAGAGCTGCGGCCAGTGCACGCCCTGCCGCGAGGGCTCGCTGTGGATGAAGAAGATCACCACCCGCATGGTCCACGGCACGGCCCGCGCCGAGGACGCCGCGCTGCTCAAGAGCGTCGCCGACCAGATCCCCGGCCGCACCATCTGCGCCTTCGGCGAGGCCTGCTCCTGGCCGACCCAGAGCTTCATGGCGAAGTTCGGCGACGAGTTCCGGGCGTATCCCGCGACCAAGCAGGCGCCGAAGCCCGCCACGGCCCCGACCCTGATCTGACCCCCTCTCCTGCGATGATCCAGCCTGCCAAACCCGACCTCGTGACCGTCAACATCGACGGCCGGGAGATCGCCGTGCCGAAGGGCACGAATGTGATCGAGGCCGCGCGCCTCGTGAACATCGACGTGCCGCACTACTGCTACCACCCGAAGCTCTCCGTGGTCGGCAACTGCCGGATGTGCCTCATCGAGATGGGCCTGCCGGCGGTCGATCCCGCGACCAAGGCGCCGGTGATGGACCCCGCGACCGGCAAGCAGAAGATCAACTGGATCCCGCGGCCCCAGATCGGCTGCGGCACGACCGTCTCGCCCGGCCTGCACGTCCGCACGACGTCGCCGATGGTGAAGGAGGCCCGCGAGGGCGTGATGGAGTTCCTGCTCGTCAACCACCCGCTCGACTGCCCGATCTGCGACCAGGCCGGCGAGTGCAAGCTGCAGGAGCAGTCCACCGCCTACGGCCGCGGCTACTCGCGGTTCGTGGAGGAGAAGAACGTGAAGCCGAAGCGCACGCAGCTCGGCCCGCGCGTGATCCTCGATGACGAGCGCTGCATCCTCTGCTCCCGCTGCATCCGGTTCTCGCGCGAGATCGCCAAGGACGACGTCCTCGGCTTCATCGACCGCGGCAGCTACTCGACGCTCACCTGCTTCCCCGGCCGCCAGCTCGAGAACAACTACTCGCTCAACACCGTGGACATCTGCCCGGTCGGCGCCCTCACCAGCGCGGACTTCCGGTTCAAGATGCGCGTGTGGTTCCTCAAGCAGACGAACTCGATCGACCCCGAGTCGAGCGCCGGCGCCAACACCGTCGTGTGGTCCCGCGAGGGCGTGATCTACCGCATCACGCCGCGGCGCAACGACGAGGTGAACGATACCTGGATGGCCGACAGCGGCCGCGTGCTCTACAAGCAGGTCCGCGCGGAGAACCGCCTGACCGCGATCAAGGTCAACGGCGCCGACAGCACCGTCGACCTGGCGATCCACGCCGCCGCCGAGCTGCTCAAGGCGGGAGGCGTCGCGATCGTCGGCTCCGGCCGCAGCTCCGTTGAGGAGCAGTGGCTCACCCGCCAGCTCGCCAACGCCGCCGGCAAGGCGCCCGTCTCCCTGGTCAGCCGGGTGGGGCAGGGCGACGGCCTGCTGGTCTCGGCCGACCGCAACCCGAATGTCCGCGGCGCGCTCGTCACCGGCCTCGTCTGCGCCCTCCCCGCCGCCCAGCTCACGGAGCTCGGCGCGGCGATCGACGCCGGCAAGGTGAAGACCGTCCTGTCCGTCGGCGAGGACCTCGCCGCCGCCGGCCTCGGCGCCGCGCAGCTCGCCAAGGTCTCGGTCATCTATCTCGGCACGCACGCCAACGCCACGAGCGCGGCGGCGAAGATCGTGCTCCCGACCCTCACCGTCTTCGAGAAGGCGGGCACGTTCGTGAACCAGCAGTTCCGCCTCCAGAAGTTCGCCGCGGCCGTCCCGGGCCCCGCCGGCGCGACCGCGGACACCGTGCTGCTCGCCCGCCTGGCCTCGGCGCTGGGGACGACGCTCCCGGTGGAACTCGGCGCGCTCTGGACCGCGCTCGCGGCGGCGGTGCCGGCGCTGGCGACCGTGACGTACGCGAACCTCCCGGAGACGGGCCTGCTGCTCGACGCCACGCCGTTCGCGGCGCTGCCGTTCGTCGAGGGCCCGTCGCTCCACCACCAACCCGCGAAAGCCTGACCACTGTCGCATGCTCGCCTTCTGGTCCCAACTCCACCCGCTCGTCCAGGGCCTCATCAAGGGCCTGGCGGTGATCGCGGTCATTTTCCCGCTGGCCGGCGCGTCCTCCCTCGCCGAGCGCAAGGTCTCGGCCTGGATGCAGGGGCGCCCCGGCCCGAACCGCGCCATGGTTCCGTGGATCGCGTGGATCCCGTTCCTCAGCACCTTCCTCCAGCGCCTCGGCGTGTTCCACCTGCTGGCGGACGGCGGCAAGCTCCTGTTCAAGGAGGAGCCGGTGCCGGGCCACGTGAACAAGCTCTACTTCGTGCTCGCGCCGGTGATCGCGATGATGCCGGCGTTCACGACGGTGACGGTGGTGCCGTTCGGCGCCTACCTGGACGGCGCGGGGCGGACGATGCCGCTGGCGCTGGCCTCGGTTGATGTCGGCCTGCTCGCGGTCTTCGCGGTCTCGTCGCTCGGCGTCTACTCGGTGATCCTCGCGGGCTGGGCCTCGAACTCGAAGTACCCGTTCCTCGGCGGCGTGCGCGCCTCGGCGCAGCTGATCTCGTACGAGCTGTCGATGACGCTCGCGGTGATCCCGGTGTTCCTGTGGGTCAACGCCCCGGGCCTGCCCGGCACGCTCAGCCTCGCGCGCGTCGTGGAGTTCCAGAGCCTGCCGGGTTTCTGGGGCGGCCTGTGGTTCGTGTTTGTCATGCCGGTGTCGGCCTTCGTGTACCTCGTCTCGCTGTTTGCGGAGACGAACCGGCAGCCGTTCGACATGCCGGAGTCCGAGGCCGACCTCGTCGGCGGCTTCCACACGGAGTTCGGCGCGTTCAAGTGGTCGCTCTTCTTCGTGGCGGAGTACTCGCACATGCTCATCGGCTCGGGCGTGTTCATCCTCCTGTTCCTCGGCGGCTGGAACCCGCTCCCGTGGGTGACGCTCGCCGACCTCGTCGGGGCGATCCACCACCTGACCGGCGCGGCCTGGGCCGTGCACCCGCTCGTGGTCGGGGTGCTCTCGATCGTCATCTTCCTCGTGAAGGTGATCGCGATGATCTTCTTCTTCATGTGGATCCGCTGGACCCTGCCGCGCTTCCGGTATGACCAGGTGATGAAGCTGGGCTGGCAGAAGCTCCTGCCGCTCGCGATCGCGAACCTGATCGTGTACGCCCTCGCGATCGCGGTCCTCCAGAAACCCATCTAAGCCCTTTCCCGCGCCATGGCCGTCGTCCCTCTCGAACGCAAACCCCTCTCGCTCGCCGAGCGCACCTACGTGCCGGCGATCCTCAGCGGGCTGAAGACCACCTTCAAACGGATGTTCCGGCCGTACGACACGCTGGAGTACCCGGAGCAGCGTCCGGCGATCCCGCCCGGCTACCGCGGCGTCCCGACGCTGGTGAAGGATCCGCACGGCCGCGAGAAGTGCGTGTCGTGCCAGCTCTGCGAGTTTGTCTGTCCGCCGAAGGCCATCCGCATCACTCCGGGCGCCGTGCCCGAGGGCAGCGGCCGCGAGCATGTGGAGAAGGGCCCGCAGGCCTTCGACATCGACATGCTGCGCTGCATCTACTGCGGCTTCTGCCAGGAGGTCTGCCCCGAGGAGGCGATCTTCCTCCAGAACCAGTACTCGATGTCGGGCTTCTCGCGCGAGGAGATGGTCAACCACAAGGACCGGCTCTACGAGCTCGGCGGCACGCTGCCGGACCAGCACTTCAAGTGGGACAAGAAGAAGGCCGCCGCCGAACACGGCCGCGCGCACTGACCGGTGAAACCCGCAACCGCCACCTCCTGACCATGGGCCAGATCCTGTTCACCCTTTTCGCCTTCCTGACGGTGATCGCCGCCGTCGGGGTCGTGCTGAACAAGAACGCCGTCAACGCCGCGATGTGCTTCCTGCTCTCGCTGGTCGGCGTCGCCGGGCTGTTCGTGCAG
>DAOQKI010000142.1:0-8384 GCA_035334485.1 Opitutaceae bacterium | reverse complement strand
GCGACGCCCGCCTCGTCGCCCTCCAGGTCTTCGCCGGCCCCGAGCCCGCCGCCAAGTACGACGCCTGGACCCCGGTCGCCCGCTAGATCGTAGGTCGCCCGCCTGACCTTTCAAACCTGTCCAATTCGACAGGTATGCCAGGCCATGACCGACCGCGGCGCGGCGTGGTCGCGCCTCAAGGCGCCGGCGCCAGCGGCCAGCGCCGGATCAGCCCCTCCTGGGCCGTCGACGCCACCAGCTGGCCGTCCCGCGTGTAGAACGACCCGCGCACCAGCCCCCGCCCCTGCGACGCCGACGGCGAGTCGACCGCGTAGAGCACCCAATCGTCGAGGCGGAAGGGCTGATGGAACCACATCGCGTGGTCGAGGCTCGCCACCTGCATCCCCGGCGAGAGCCACGAGACCCCGTGCGGCTGCATCGCCGTGGTCATGAAGTGGAAGTCCGAGGCGTACGCGAGCAGGTAGCAGTGCACCGCCGGATCATCGGGGAGCGCGTCGGCGGCGCGGTACCAGACCAGCCGCTCGGGCGGCCGCACGTCGGGGCGGAGCGGGTCCACCGGGTCGACCGGGCGGATCTCGATCGGCTTGTCGGTGATCGCCCGGCTCCGCAGCGGCTCGGGGGCGCGCAGGAGCTGGACCAGACGGTCCCAGGCGCCGGGCTCGTCGGACTGACCCAGGGCCCAGAGCGGCATGACCGCGGTGGCGGGCGGATTTTCCGCGGCGGCGCGGCGGGCCTTGGCCAGCACCGCGCCGGTCAGGCGGTGGTGCAGCTTGCCGAGGGTCTCGACCGCCTGCGACTGGTCTGGGGCCGCGGGATCGAGGTAGATCTTCTCGACCTCGGCAATGCAGGCGGCGCGGTCGGCGGCGGTCGGGGAGGTGTTCGCGAGCACGCGCCAGACTCCGACCCGGTAGGGCAGCGAGTCGACGCGGGACCGCAGCGCGAGGCAGCGCGCGCGGATCGCGGAGGCTTCGCCGCCGGAGACGAGCGCCTCAGCGGCGTGAATCTTCACCCAGGTCTCATCCTGATCGAGAATCTCATGGAGGATCTGGCGGGCGCGGGTGACCGCGGGATCGTCCGGCGCCAGCAGCCAGGACAGTTTCACCCGGCGGATGACCAGCGCCCCGGGCGTGCCCGGATCGCCGCCGTAGGCCAGGTAGGCGAACAGTGCCGCGTCGCCGTCGAAATGGATCGCAACGTAGCAGTAGTCGCGGCGCGGGTCGTTCTCGAGCAGCTTGGCCGTCCGCCATGTCGCGCCGCCGTCGACCGAGGTGGCGGCCACGAGGGGGTTGCGGCCGCGATAGGGGTTGGACGCGTGGGTGAACGGGAACTGTCCCGAGTGGTCGTTGTACACCGCGAGCAGCGTGCTGGTGCCGGGCACGCGCTTGATGCTGGCGGGCGAGGCCGGCGAGACGAGGCCGGACGGCGCGGGCGGCGACCACGTGACGCCGTTGTCGGCCGAGCGGAACTCGTACTGGCAGCCCTGGTCGGTGCGGGCCCAGGCGTAGAGGCGGCCGCCGGCGAGTTCGACCGCACCAGGTTCCTGGAGGCCGGTCTGGGTCGCGGCCGGGAGCGTCCACCAGGTTGGCGACTCCTGCCAGGTCGTGCCCTCGTCGTCGGAGTAGAGCCACAGCGCGATGGCGCGGAGATCGGACCCCTCGGTGCCGTCGTCGCGGGCCTTGAGGGTCCGATGGTAGCCCAGCGGGGCGATGAGGCGGCCGCTGGCGGTCTGGATGACGCGGTCGTTGTTGAGCACGTAGTAGCCGGGCGCGGCGAGGATGCGGCGCGGGGCAGTCCATGTGACGCCCTCGTCGGACGAGAGGCGCAGGTATGGCAGACACTCGAGGGTCCCATGCTTGATCAGTGAGAACAGCGCGAGCCGGCCGGAGGCGAGGCGCAGCAGCGAGGCGCTCATTTCCATGGTCCCGGGCTCGGGCGTGAACAGCACGCGCGGCTCGGACCAGGAGCGCCCGCCGTCGGTCGAGGTCACCGCCGCGAGGCGGCACGGGCTGAAGTCATCGTCGCCGCCGGAGAACTGGGAATAGCAGAACAGGATCTGCCCCGAGCGGAGGGTGACGAAGCTGCCCTCGGAGTTGCGCGGATGCCCGGGGGTGGCGGCGAGGTTCAGCGTCACGGCGGAGTCCGGCGCGGCGGCGAGGCAGGCCGCCGCGGCCAGGACGGCCGCCACCCACCGGGTAGGGGGCAGGAGGCGCCGGGTCATGTCAGGACCGCGGCAAGGCGAGGGCCGAGAGAGGCACCCGCCGCAGGCGCAGGCGGGACAGGTGGCCGATCTGGTCGTTGCCGGCAACGTAGGCGAGCAGCACGGCGTCGTCGGTGAAATGGATGGCGGTGTAGCAGTACCAGCCGGCGAGGTCGTCCTCGATCACCTGGGATGGTCCCCACGACTTGGCGCCATCGGTGGAGAACGCGATGACGAGCGGGGCGCGGCGGTTGGCGCCGGCGGGCTTGGGCACGCGGCCGGAGTGGTCGTTGAAGACGGCGAGCAGGGCCGGCGAACCCGGCAGGCGCTTGATGCTGGCCGGCGAGTTGGGGGACTGCAGGTCGGTGGGATAGGGCGCGCTCCACGTCGTGCCATTGTCCTGGGAGCGGGTGGCCCACTGGACGCCGACGTCGGTGCGCGACCAGCCGAAGAGCGAACCGTCGGCCAGCTGGACGACGCCGGGTTCCTGGAGGCCCGAGCCGCTCGCTACCGGCAGACCCCACCACGTCGGCGACTCGTGCCAGGTCGCGCCCTCGTCGTCAGAGTACAGCCAGACGTCGATCGCGTGGGAGTCCCAGGACGACTGGTCGTCGACGGTGCCGCGGCTGCGGTGGAAGCCGAGCGGGACGATGAGACGGCCGCTGGCGGTCTGGATGATGCGGTCGTTGTTGAGGACGAAATAGCCGGGCGCCTCGGTGACGGGCCGGGGCTCGCTCCAGGTCGCGCCCTCGTCGCTGGAGACGGACATGAGCGGGTGGCAGTCGAGCCACTTGGTGCGCTTCACGCAGTGGAACCGGGCGATCTTGCCGGAGGCGAGGCGCAGCAGCGAGACGCTCATGATGTTCTGGTACGAGCCGGTCGGGATCACGACGCGGGGCTCGCTCCAGGTGCGACCCTGGTCGTCCGAGTAGATCTCGGCGATGGCGGACGGGCTGTGGTCCTCCTGGCCGCCGGAGAACTGGGAGTAGTTGAAGAGGATGCGGCCGGACTTGAGGGTGACGAAGGCGCCCTCGGTGCTGCGGGGGTGCTCCGGGGTGGGGTTGAGGTCGTGGGGGGCGGGCAGGCCCGGGACCGTGGCGGCGCGGGCGACCAGGCCGGACAGGACGAGCGCAAGCGCAGCCAGGCAGGTGGCGCGCCGGAGGGCGGGGCGGGGAGTCATGGCGGGAGGCTGACGGCGCGGCGGGTCCCGCAAAAGGTTGGACAGGATATCAAAAAAACTTACATGTTCCCGGCCCGTGAAATCGTCCCCGAACGCCGTTGCCGAGTTCCGGCGCGCGAGTGTCGCCGAGCAGGCGGCGGCCGCGCTGCGGGACTCGATCCGGCAGGGGGCGTGGTCGGACCTGCTGCCGGGCGAGCACGAGCTGGCGCGGCGCCTGAGCATCAGCCGGCCGACGGTGCGCGCGGCGCTGGCGCTGCTGGCCGAGGCCGGCCTGGTCCGGATCCAGAAGGGCCGCCGCACGCGGCTGTGCGAGCCGCGGCGCAAGGGCGCGGGCGAGGCCCCGCCGACGGTGTGCCTGATCGTGCCGTCGCCGCGCGAGTCGATGAACGTGAACGGGCATCCGCTGCTGATGGAGATGCGGGCGCAGTTCGCGGTGCAGGGCATCGGCTGGGAGGAGGTCTTTGACCGCACGCTGGCGGGACGCGAGCCCGAGCACCGGCTGGCGAGCATCGTGCGCGGGCGGCGGCACGTGTGCTGGCTGCTGATCGGCGCGTCAGCGGCGATCCAGCGGTGGTTCCAGACGGCGCGGGTGCCGACGCTCGTGCTCGGCTCCTGCCACGCCGGCGTCGAGCTCCCGTCGGTGGACGTGAACTATTACGCGATCGGCTGGCACGCGGCGGGCTGCCTGTCGCGGCACGGGCACCGGTCCGTCGCCCTCGTGCTGCCGCACCGCCTGCTGGCGGGCGACATGGAGTGCGTCCGGGGCCTGACCGAGTACGGCCGGCGCCTCGGGAAGGAAATCTCCCCGGTGGAGCTCAGCGCGGTCCCGAGCCGCGCCGCCTTTTTCGCCGCGCTCGACCGGCTGCTCGCGCGGCCGCAGGCACCGACCGCGATCTTCTGCATCCACGTGCCGGAGGTGCTGGCCGTGCTGATGCACGTGCTGCGCTCTGGCCGACGCGTGCCGCGGGACCTCTCTCTGATGTGCCGCGAGACCCGGCCGTCGGTCGACCAGGGGCTGCCGGAGATCACGCGCTACCGCAGCCCCGTGCTCAAGCAGGCGCGACAGGCCGTGCGCATGGCGCAGAGCATGCTCGCCGGCCACCACGTGCCGACCAAGCCGCACCGAATCATGCCCGCGTTCGTGCCGGGCGAGACCCTGGCACGGACGCCGGTGCGGGTCTAGCGCGCGGCCGCGGGCGGCAGGCGGTCGGCGCCGTCCGTCAGCCAGTCGAGGGAGAAGCGCGCGAAGGTGATCCGCTCGTAGGGCTCGCGGGTCCCGCGCTCGTACAGCGCGCCGACCCCGCCGTCCGCCAGCACGGTGAGGCAGGAATAGGCGGCCGGCCCCGCGTGCACGAGTTTCGCGACCGGCCAGGTGCGGCCCTCGTCGTAGCTCAGCCGGACGGTGAAGTGGTCGCGGGTGAGGCTGGCGGGATTGGCGAAGAGCAGGCGGTTGCGGTCGCCGGTGACGGTGTCGGTCAGCACCTGGAGGCTGCCTTGGCAGCGGGGCTCGACGAGGGCCGGGTCCTCGGTGACCTCGCCCCAGGTGGCGCCGCCGTCGCGGCTGTGCGCGATCTTGCGCCGGTTGCCGGTCATGCCGCGCATGTTGAGGAGCAGCGTGCCGTCGGCGAGCTCGGCGACCTGGCACTCGTTGGTGCCGCCCGGGAAACTCGCCGGCGCCCCGATCCGCCAGGTCTGGCCGTGGTCGTCGCTGTAGCACACCAGCGCGCCGCCGTCGACGGGCCGGGTGCGGGGCTCGCGGTAGTCGGCCCAGTAGCGGGGCAGCACGAGGCGGCCGTTGCGCAGCTGGATGCCGCGGCCGACGCCGGTCGAGCCGGCGGCCCATTCGGGTCGCTTCAGCATTGGCGTGAAGTCGATCGGGGCCGACCAGGTCTCGCCATCATCGTCGCTGCGCACCGCCTTGAACAGGAAGGTCCGGCCCTGCACGCCGGGATCGGCGTTCGCGCTGCCGATGCCCTCCGGTGCGTACACGCTGAAGATCCAGAGCGTGCCGGTCTGCCGGTCGACCAGGCCGCAGGAATCGGCCACCGCGCCGCGACCCGGGGCCACCACGGTCTGGAGCGGTCCCCACGTCCGGCCGCCATCGCGGCTCCGCTTGAGGACCAGGTTGATGTCGTTCGGCGGGTCGCCCGCTCGCCGGAGCCGCGCGTCGCAGAACGCCAGGAGCGTGCCGCGGTTCGAGGTGAGGAGACCCGGGATGCGGTACTCGCACACGCCGTCCTGGCCGGCGACGAACACGTCGACCTGCTCGAGCCCGCCGGACGCAGGCGCGCCCGCGCGGACGGTCGCCGACAGCCAGAGGACGAGGAACACCGGGAGGAGGCGGGACAGTTTCATGGGATAAAAGGTGGTGGGGCGCTAGGCGCCGAGGGCGAGGAGACGGCACGCGACCGCCACGAGGGCCAGGGCGGTGCCGCCGGTCCAGAGCCAGGCCACCACGGGATGGCGACCCTTGACGGGCAGCAGGCTGAACAGGCTGCCGACCGCCACGGTGACGAGGATCGAGACCGGGCCGATCCACTGGAAGCTGAGCTTGGGCTGGCCGGTCAGCACGTCCCAGAACCCGACGGTCAGCCCGGCCGCGAGGCCGAAGGCCGAGCCCGCGACGGCGCCGAGCGACGTGGCAAACGGCACGAAGAGCGCGAAGAAGAACAGGCCGAACATCGGGTAGAAGAAGACGTTCACCGTCTTGCCGGACACCTCGATCAGGTTGCCGCGCACGAGGCCCATCCCGAGGCTGCCGAGGATGATGAGGACGCCGATGGCGAGGGTGAGCCAGCGGGCGGTCGCGAGCTGCGCGGCGTCGGTCCGCGGCTGCGCGCGGCGACCGAAGAGCTCCTGGTGCAGGACGGCGATCACGGAGTTGATGCCGGGGCTGATGCCCGAGACGGCGGAGGTGACCAGGCCGGCGACGACGAGGCCGGAGATGCCCGGCGGCAGGCAGTGGCTGAGGAAATGCGGGAAGAGCCCGTCGCCGGAGCGCGCCACCGACAGGCCCGGGGCCAAGTCGCCGGGGCGGGCGCCGAAATAGCCGAGGAGGGCGAGGCCGACGACGCCCAGGCTCAGGAGGATGGTGCCCACGGTGAGATGGCCGAAGAGCACCGCGCGGCGCGCGGCCGCGGCGTCGCGGGTCGTGAGGTAGCGCTGGATCGCGACCTGGTCCGACCCGCCGGCGCAGACGGTCGAGACGAAATAGGAGAGGAGGGTGCCGACCACCGTCACGCGCACGTGCGGGTCGGCGCTGAAGAACGGTTCCGGCGACCAGTGCGCCGGCGCGGCGTCGGGCCACCACGCGGCGAAGCCGCCGAGGCGCCAGGTGACCAGACCGACGGCGAGGACGGCGCCGAGCAGCAGCAGGGCGAACTCGAGCACGGCGGTGACCATCGCCGCCTCGATGCCGCCGGCGAGGGTGTAGACGGTGGCGACGATGCCGATCGCCGCGGCCAGGGCGGGCAGCCAGCCGCGATCGCAGCCGATCACGTTCACCAGGACGGTCGCGGCGGCGTAGAGGATCAGCGCCATCCAGACCAGGCGCACGCTGATGAAGGTGACCGACGCGGCCAGCCGCACGGGCCGGCCGAGGCGGGACTCGAGCAGTTCATACCCGCTGGTGATCGGCTGGCGCATGAACGCCGGGATTAGGAAACGGCCGAGGACCAGATAGCTGAACGGCAGGACCGCGACGGATGCGACGATGAGGACGGGCCCGTGCTGGACCATCTCGCCCGGCACGCCGATGTAGGCGACGACCGTGAAGAGCGCGGCGAAGAGCGAGACGCCGGCGAGCAGCGGGCTGCGGTTCCGGCCCGCGACGAAATAGTCCTCGGTGTTCCGCTGCCGGCGGGCGAGATGCCAGCCGATCCAGCCCAGCGCCAGCGTGCACAGGATCACGATGGCCCAGTCGAGGCCGCCGAATCCGTGACGCAGGGTCCCGTCGGCCATGGGAAACGGCGGCTAGCCGCGGCGCGCCCCGGCCAGGTCAACCCAGCCGCGCGACCGTGAGGACGCGAGGATCGCCTCGCAGACCTCGACGGCGACGCGCCCATCGGCACCGCTGCCGACGCGGGGCCAGCCCGCCGCCGGCGCCCGGCTGTGGATCGCATCGAGGAACGCCGTCATCTGGTCGCGGTAGGCCTGCATGCGGCCCTCGCCGAACGCCGTGTCGGCGCTCTCGTGGCCGACGGGCGGCTGACGGGCGATGACGCGCCAGCCGCGGGCGTCGGCGAGCCGGAGTTCGTCGTAGGGATCAAGGTCGATCAGGCCGGTCTCGCCGACCATGCGGCAGCGGAACGTCTCGCCCGGGAACGGCGGCGCGGGCAGGGCGCGGCTGGAGAACAGGGACGTGACCACGCCATTGGAGAACTCGGCGAGCGCGAGGGTGGTGTCCTCGACCTTGATGCCCGGCAGGAGGGTGCGGCAGAACGCCGTGACCGTGGCGACCTCGGCGCCGGTGCACCACCGCAGGAGGTCGATGGCGTGGGGAAAGCTGTTGATCATGTGCCCGACGCTGGCGGGATCGTTCCACCAAGACCAATCGCTGCCGAAATTCGAGACACCCACCGGCTGCTGGGAGGGCATGGAGACCAGGACGGTCGAGAGCCGGCCGATCGCGCCGGAGGCGAGGAGCCGCTGGGCCTCGCGGTTGTTCGGGCGGAAGCGCTGGTGGTAGCCGGTGGCCAGCACGCGACCCGCGGACCGGGCGGCGGCGATCATCCGGTCACAGTCCGCGACGGACGTGGCGAGCGGCTTCTCGACCAGCACGTGCTTGCCCGCGCCGAGGGCCGCGACGGTGGCGTCGACGTGCAGGTGGTGCGGGGTGCAGACGACGATCGCGTCGACGTCCGGGCGCCGGATCAGGGCCGCGGCGTTGGGCTCAACGGCGACCGCGAAGCGTTGGGCGAGCTCAGGCGCGCGGCGGCCGCCGGCGACGGCGACGAGCGCGGCCTGGTCGGGCAGGCGGCGGACCGCCTCCGCGTGGGTCCGGCCCAT
>DAOQKI010000141.1:0-8657 GCA_035334485.1 Opitutaceae bacterium | reverse complement strand
CGCCGCGCAGGCGAGGACCAGTGCCGCCGCCATGCCGGTGATCGCCGCGCCCGCGGCCAGCGCGCGGCCCCGCCGGGGCGTGAGCGCGCCAATCGCCGCGGCCGCCAACGGCAGCGCGGGAATCAGCCAGATCTGGGAGGCGGCGAGGGTCATGAAAGAGTGGAAGGAAACGCCAAACACCAATTGCCAAACGCCAGACTTCTAGCGGGTAGGGCGCTAGTGGAGGAGGTTGGCGAGGTTGGGGTCATTGGAGGTTGGGAAATTGGGAACTCAGGTCCGAATTGTTTGGCGTTTGGCAATTGGCGTTTTCCCGAAGGGCATATCAGCCCTTGAGCCTCGTTGCCTCCTGCAGCCGGATGTTCTTCTGGTGCCGATAGACCGCGATCACGAGCGCCAGGCCGACTGCGGCCTCCGCGGCGGCGACGGCGATGGAGAACAGGACGAAGACCACGCCGGTCGGGCCGCTGCCGCCGCCGTAGCGCCAGAAGGCGATGAAGTTCAGGTTCGCGGCATTCAGCATCAGCTCGATGCCGAGCAGCACGAGGATCGCGTTGCCGCGGCAGAGCGCGGCGGTCAGGCCGATGCAGAACAGGCCGGCGGAGAAGAGCAGGCAGAGGTGCAGCGGGCTCATGACGGGTCCTCCGGGTTCCGCGGCGACGGGGCGGCGATGATGATGGCGCCGAGCAGGGCGACCGTGAGGATCACACCCGCGGCCAGCAGCGACGCAGCGTGCGGGCCGGCCAGCAGGGCCCCGATGTCCCGCACCGTCACGGACGGGGCGTGCGCCCGGCCGCCGGTGATGCGGGTGGCGAGCACGGTGGTGAGCAGGACCGAGGCGACCATCGCGCCGCCCATCAGGCCGGAGGCCAGGCGGATCACGGTCGGCGCCGGCAGGGGAGAATCAACATCGCGGGCGGGGCGCGTCAGCAGCACCGCGAACAGGACCACCATCGAGATCGCGCCGACGTATACGAGGATCTGGGCGAAGGCGACGAACTCGGCGCCGGCCCACAGGTAGAAGGCGGCGATGCCCGTCCAGCTCAGCACCAGGAGCAGCGCGCTATGGATCAGATTGCGCAGCATCATGGCCACGGCGGCGGACGCCAGGGTCAGGGAGGCGATGATGATGAACGTCAGAAGCACGGGACGGAGATTTTCGAGTTACGAATTACGATTGGATGTGTGGCGGCTAAGGGCGTGGCTGGGAGACAATCGTAAATCGTAATTTCAGCTGGCGTAGCGGTAGGTGCGGGGGCCGTTGCCGGCGGAGAGATGGCGGCCGAGGGTGATGAACGGGACGATCACGATGGCCAGGGCGACGGCCCAGCGCGCGAGGTACAGCGGGCCGGTCCAGGCGCCGGTGAGCGACCAGAACGCGGCGGTGCCGAGGTTGATGAGCGAGAGGGGCACGAGGAACTTCCACGCGAGGCGCGTGAGCTGGTCCATCCGGAGACGCGGCATGGTGGCGCGGACCCAGATGAAGCCGACCAGCAGGGTGAGGAGCTTGAGGCCGAACCAGGCGTACGACGGGATGAACTCGAGGAAGGGCAGCGGGGCCTGCCAGCCGCCGAGGAAGAGGGTGACGGCCATGGCGCTGAGGGCGCACATGCCGAAGTACTCGGCCATGAAGAAGAGCGCGTACTTGAAGCCGGAGTATTCGGTGAGGTGACCGGCGATCAGCTCGGACTCGGCCTCCGGGAGGTCGAAGGGCGAGCGGTTCGACTCGGCGAAGGCGGCGATCATGAAGATCACGAACCCCGCGAAGCCCCACGGGGTGAGGACGTGCCAGTGCGGGATGAAGCCGAACTTCCAGCCGCCCTGCGCGGCGACGATCTGCGTGGTGGAGAGCGTGCCGGCGAGCATGATGACCGGGACGAAGGAGAGGAGCAGCGGGAGCTCGTAGCTGATCAGCTGGGCGAGCGCGCGCATGGCGGCGAGGAGCGAGTACTTGTTGCGGCTGGCCCAGCCGGCCATGAAGACTGCGAGCTCTGTGGCGGCGCCGGCGGCGAAGAAGTAGAGGACGGCGGCGTCGAGCTCGACCGGCACCAGCAGGCGGCCGAACGGGATGACCGCGAAGCCCATCAGGGAGAGGGCGACCAGCACGACGGGCGCGAGATAGTGAAGGACCTGGTCGGCGGCGCGGGGGACGACGTCCTCCTTGGTCAGCGCCTTGACGGCGTCGGCGAACGGCTGGAGCAGGCCGAACCAGCCGGTGCGGTTGGGGCCGGGGCGATTCTGGATGCGGCCGAGGAGCTTGCGCTCGGCGAGGGTGAGGTAGGCGAACAGGAGGCCGAACACCGCGAGCAGGACGACAATCGTGATGAGGCCGGACGCGAGCCAGCGCAGCGACTCGGGCAGGAAGCCGAGCACCGCGTCGCGCAGGTCAAGCGGCAGCCGCTCCAGGAGCGGGGCGGGCGAGACAACCATCGGCGCGGCGCTCATGCGGGCGGGGTCGGAGGCTTGGGCGCTGCGGCCGCGGGCGCGGCAGCGGGATTGGCGGCTTTCGCGGCCTTGGCGGCGGCGGCGGCCTTGGCTTTTTCCTC
This sequence comes from Opitutaceae bacterium, assembly GCA_035334485.1. Taxonomy (GTDB): domain Bacteria; phylum Verrucomicrobiota; class Verrucomicrobiia; order Opitutales; family Opitutaceae; genus Opi-474. The sequence continues at coordinate 6,114 of DAOQKI010000141.1, read as the reverse complement.
GGCGGCCTTCCGCTCGGCGGCGAGGCGGGTGTCCACTTCGTCGGCCTCGGTCGGCCGGATCTGGTGATAGTAGGCGTTGGACTTGGCCAGCTGCTCGCGGTTCACGAGCAGGCCATGGTAGCGGTCGTCCGAGGCGATCTCGTAGACCTTGTCCATCTTGATCGAGTCAAAGGGGCAGACCTCGACGCAGATCTGGCAGCTCATGCACACCGACGTGTCGATGGCGAAGATCGTCGGGTAGATCTGCAGCTTGCCGGTGGCGTCGGGCTTCTTGTCCTTGCTCTTCTCGATGTAGATGCACTGCGGCGGGCATTCCTTCTCGCAGATCTGGCAGGCCACGCAGCGCAGCGTGCCCATGAGATCGTCGCCGCTCTCGCTGACGAGGAACGGGAAATTGCGGTAGTTCTCCGGGATCGGCGCCTTCTGCTCGGGGTACTCAATCGTCGTCAAGCGGGCCGGGTCGTGGTAACTGCCCACGAAGTTTTTCGCGGTGACCGCGAGTCCCTTGATTAAGCCGGTGCCGAGCATCTGGTGAGAAGGAGTTGGGAGCTAGGAGCTGGGAGTTGGAGTGAGGATCGCCTGAAGGCTGAAAGCTGAGAGTCTACCGGTCCACCTCGCCGAGGACGATGTCGACGCTGCCGAGGATGATCACGGCGTCGGCCACGGTGTGCCCGAGGCACATGTCCTCAAGGATTGTGAGGTTGATGAAGGAAGGCGGGCGGACCCGGTAGCGGTACGGGTTCGGGCCGCCGTCGCTGATGAGGTAGAAGCCGATCTCGCCCTTCGGGCCCTCGATGCGGCCGTAGGCCTCGCCGGCCTTCGGACGGAAGCCGCGGAGCTTGGCCTTCGGGTCCATGATCGGGCCGCCGGGGAGGCCGGCGAGCGCCTGGCGGAGGATCTTGATCGACTCGCGCATCTCGAGGATGCGGATCATGTACCGGTCGTAGGTGTCGCCGTGCTCGCCGAGCGGGACGCGGAAATCGAACTTCGGGTAGACGCCGTAGCCGTCGACCTTGCGGAGGTCATGGGCGACGCCGGTCGCGCGCAGCACCGGGCCCGTCACGCTCGCGCTGACCGCGAGTTCCGCGGAGAGGCGGCCGACGCCCTGGGTGCGGGCCATGACGATCTCGTTGCCCGAGAGCAGGGTCTCGAACTCGTCGAGGAACGGCTCGTAGGCGTCGACCAGCTGGTGCACGCTGGCGATCCACTCGGGCGAGGGATCCACCCGGCAGCCGCCGAAGCGCTGGTAGTTGCACATCATCCGGGAGCCGCTGAGGGACTCGAAGAGGTCGAGGATCTTCTCGCGCTCGCGGAACGCGTACATGAGCGGCGTGCCCATGCACCCGCAGTCCTGCATGAGGAAGCCCGCGAGGCAGGTGTGATTCAGCAGGCGGGTCATCTCGGCGAGGATGACGCGCACGTACTCGGCCCGCTCCGGCACCGTGATCCCGGCCAGCTTCTCGACGGCAACGGCGTAGGCCCAGTTGTTCGTCATCGAGTTCAGGTAATCGAGCCGGTCCGTGTACGGCATCGACGCGAGATAGGTCGTGTTCTCGCCGAGCTTCTCGTGATTCCGGTGGAGATAGCCGAACACCGGCTTGAGCTTCACGATCGTCTCGCCGTCGAGCGTGACGATCATCCGGAACACGCCGTGGGTCGACGGGTGGTGCGGCCCCATCGAGACCTCGAGGAGGTCGCCGTGGAACTCGTCATGCACCGGGCGCACCTGGGCACCGGATGGAGAGGACAGCGGGGTCAGGTCGGACACGCTCATGCGGCGCCTCCTTCCTTGGCGGCGGTGTCGGCGGGGGCGGGGGCCGCGGGATAGTGCCGCTTGGCCTTGGCCATCACCTCGCCGTGGGGCGTCGGCTCCCACTCGTAGTCATCGGGCTCGACGTAGTCGCGGCGCATCGGGTGATCCTGGAAACCGTCCCACATCAGGATGCGGCGGAGGTCGGGGTGACCGGTGAAACGGATGCCGTAGAGATCGAACACCTCGCGCTCCTGGAATTCGCAGCCGCGCCAGACGGGCGTGAGCGACGGGACCGTGACCTGGTCGGTGCGGTTGCCGGTGCGGAGACGGAGGATGACCGGGCCCTGGCGGAGCGCGATCGAGTAGAGGTGGTAGACGACCTCGAGATAGCCGGGCTCCAGGCGCTTCGAGGTCTGGGCGACGACCTTGGCGGGACCGCCGGCCGGGTCGGGTACGGTGACCTTGGTGGTCTCGGTGACCTCCTTGTCGGGCCAGTCGACGCCGGTGACATTGGAGCACTGGTCGAAGCGCAGCGCGGGATCGTCGCGGAGGAAGGTGGCGATCTCGACGGCCTGGGCGTGACCGATGACGAGCGAGTGCTGGGCCGACGGCGACGGATTCGACACGACGGTCACGGACGCGCCGGGGAAACGGGCGAGCAGGCGGTCGCGGAGCTGTTCGGCGGTTTCCATGGGGCGTCAGGCCTTCTCGTTGCGGACGAGGGGAGCCGAGGGCTGCCAGATGGTGGGATTCTGCGGCGGCTCGAGGTCATGGGCGCCGAACTCCGGCACCGGGCAGTCGCAGTTGATGTCGTCGCGGAGATGGCGCGGTGCGTCCGGGCCGGCGATGGTCTGGCCCTGGATCTTCGCCTGGAGCTGGACCAGCCCGTTGAGGAGCGCCTCGGGGCGCGGGGGGCAGCCTGGGATGTAGATGTCGACCGGGATGAAACGGTCGATGCCCTTGAGCACGTTGTAGCCCTGCTTGAACGGTCCGCCGGAGATGGCGCAGGCGCCCATGGCGATGCAGTATTTCGGCTCGGGCATCTGGTTCCAGAGCCGGATGACCTGCGGGGCCATCTTCTTGGTGACGGTGCCGGAGACGATGAGCAGGTCGGCCTGCCGGGGGGAGGGGCGGAACACCTCGGAGCCGAACCGGGAGATGTCGAAGCGCGCCATGGAGGCGGCGATCATCTCGATGGCGCAGCAGGCGAGACCGAAATTGAGCGGCCAGATGGAGCGGCTGCGGCCCCAGTTGTAGATCTCCTGGAGGCTGGTGAGGAGGATGCCGTGACGGCGCAGATCGTCACGCTCGGCGTCGGTGAGCGGGGCCGGGGTCTCTGGGGCGGGAGTGGCGGCGGGTTCGCTCATGTTATTTCCACTCCAGGTGCCCCCGGTGCCAGGCCCAGACGAGGCCCTCGGCCAGAAGGAGGATGAAAGCCAGCATGGTGAACAGGGCGCCCGCGGGCAGCCCGGTGAACGCGACGGCAAAGGGCAGGAGGAACAGCACCTCGACGTCAAAGATCAGGAAGAGGATAGCGTACAGGTAGTAATGCGCCTTGAACTGGATCCAGGAATCGCCGGTCGAGGCGAGGCCGCACTCGTAGACATCGTTCTTCACCGCGCTGGGTTTGGCGGGCTGGAAGAACCGGAACCACAGCTGGGCCACGCCCAGCAGCACCAACGGAAACGCGAGCGCGACCCCCAGGAAGAGGGCGAGGAACGCGTAAGGGTGGGTGTTCATGGAAGATACGGCGAGATTCACAATTGGACGGCAGGCGGTCGGCTCAATGGTGAACCCACCCTGTTTTTTGCCGAAGGCTGCGCATTAATTGGCACAGCGAAACGGGCGGGGTCAACAGGGGCAACGGCATCCCGTCAACTTCAACGATGCCGGGGGCGGAGGCAAGGGCAGGATTACCCGCGGCGGCGCCATTCGGGCGGCTTCTGCTGGGGCTAAGTCTGGAGAAGTTCGCGTAGGTCCGCGAGCGACAGTTTGGCCGCCAGCGCGTCGCTTGCCTCGAAGACGTCGGCCAGCAGGGCCCGCTTGCTGTCCTGCAGCGCGAGCACCTTTTCCTCGACCGTGCCGGCGGCGATCAGCTTGTAGCTGGTCACCACCCGCTGCTGCCCGATCCGGTGCGCCCGATCCGTCGCCTGCGCCTCGACCGCCGGGTTCCACCAGGGGTCAAAATGGACCACCGTGTCGGCCCCGGTGAGGTTCAATCCGGTGCCGCCGGCCTTGAGCGAGATCAGGAAGACCGGCAGGTCCGGCGTTCCTTGGAAACGGTCGACCTCGGCCTGTCGGGCGCGGGGGGTCATGGAGCCGTCGAGATAGCAGTACGGGACCCCCTGCTGGTCGAGTTCCGCCATGAGCAGGGCCAGGAGAGAGGTGAACTGGGAAAACACGAGCACCCGATGGCCGTCGTCGACCGCCTCGGCGAGGAGTTCCCGGAAGGCCTCGACCTTGGCGGAATCGGCGAAGGGCTCGGGTGAGCCGACCGGTTCGGCCCCCGGGGTCACCAGTCGCGGGTCGCAGCAGACCTGGCGCAGGCGGAGCAGCTGGGTCAGGGCGGCGAACTGGAGCTTCGACTCGCTCGCGCCAGCGGCCGCCAGGTCGAGCAGTTCCCGTTCCGCTGCTTGCTGGGTCTCGCGGTAGAGCGTGGCCTGGGCGGGGGTCAGTTCGCACCAGACGGTCTGTTCCAGCTTCGGCGGCAGTTCGGGCGCCACTGCGGCCTTGGTGCGGCGCAGGATGTAGGGGGCGGCCTGTGCCCGCAGTCGTCCGTCGAACCAACCGCGTTCGTCGCCGCGGGTGCCGGGCGGGACCGGCGTCAGGTATCCAGGCAGCAGGAATTCGAACAGCGACCGGAGATCGTCCAGCGAGTTTTCCAGCGGCGTGCCGGTGAGCAGGAAGCGGCTCGTCCCGCGCAGGGAGCGCAGCGCCGCGGCGTTCTGGGAACGCCGGTTCTTGATGTGCTGGGCCTCGTCGGCGACGATCACGTTCCAGTCGAGGCCGGAGAACAGGTCGCGGTCCCGGGTCAGCGTGCCATAGGACGTGACCACGAGGTCATGGGACCCGACCGCCGCGGCGTCCGCCAGCCGCCGACTCCCGTGGTGCACAAAGACCCGCAGCCCCGGCGCAAACCGCGCCGCCTCCCGCCGCCAGTTCTCCACGAGGGAGGCGGGGCAAACCACGAGGCTCGCGGTGCTCGCGGTCGAAAGTCGAAGGTCGGCAGGTCGAAGGAGAGGTTCCGCCTGCGGGCCGCTGGGTGTCCTTCGACTTTCGACTTGGGCACCTTCGACCGCGCTCGCGGCCTGCAAGGCCGCGAGCGCTTGCAGCGTCTTCCCCAGACCCATCTCGTCGGCGAGGATGCCGCCGAGGCGCTGGCGGTGCAGGTGCCAGAGCCAGGCCGCGCCGAGCCGCTGGTAGGGCCGGAGCTGGGCGTCGAGCGCCGGGTCGATCGGGGCCGGGGTCAGGGACGAAAGATCGCGGAGCGCCCGGGTCCGCTCGCGCCACGCGGCCGGCGGTTGGAAATTCGGCGAAAGCGCTTCAAGGACCTCCTGGGCCTCGGCCACCCGGGCGGCGCTGACCCGCTGGGTACGACGGGAGGCGACCCCGGCCTGGGGATCGCCGCTCAGCGCGCGCTGGGCCGCGGCGAGACGGCCGAGTTGCGCGGCGTCGAGCAGGTAGACCTTGCCGCCGTCCTCGAGATAGCTGCGGTTGCCGGCGATCGCCGCGCGCACCGTGGCGTCGTCGGCCGTCCCGGCCTGCACGCCGAGGGTTACGTCGAAGCCCTCTCCCGCCTCGGTGGCGGCGCAGGTGATTTCCGCCGGCCGGAGGTGGGAGGTGCGCGACTCGAAGTTGGCGGTGAATTGGGCCCCGAATTCACCGCGGAGCCGGGCGCCTTGCGTGGCGAGGAAGGTGAGCGTCTTGTGGCGATCGCGCAGCCACCATTTCCGGTTCGACGGCTCGAGCAGGAACCCGTGGGCCTTCAGCAGGTCGGCGGCGGCGGCATACGTCGGGTGTTCGCGCGAGGGCAGGGCGATCGCGAGGAAGTGCTCGGAGCCGTCGACGGTGAGTGGGGTCCCGGAGGCCGCTGGCTTGGAAGCCGACCGGGCGGATTCCACGGCGGGAGCACCGCCCGCGGGGACGGGCTCCCGGATGAACTCGGAGACCCCGCGGAGGAGCGGCCCGACCCACGGCAGCGGGGAGGACGGCTGGTTGGCGAAGGCGAAGATGGGCTGGCCCGGGGCAGCGGCGACCAGGTCGCGCAGCTGGGCGCGGGAAAGCTGGAGGAGGAAGGGCGGCTTGGCGGAGGGACCGCACCAGCGCTGGAGGAGGGCGAGGGCGGGCAACAGGGCGGGGGG
>DAOQKI010000140.1:0-8918 GCA_035334485.1 Opitutaceae bacterium | reverse complement strand
GGTCGAGGCCTATTCGGAGCGCATGCGCGACACCGCGGCGCTGATTGAGCAGAGCACCTCCGCCATCAACGTCGCCGCCGATCTTTCCCAGCCGCCAGCTATCCGGCAGGCGCTGACTGACGCCCGCCTCCGGCTCATGCGCGGGGAGATCACGGCGCGCGAATTCGGCGAGCGGCTCGAGGCTGCCGCCGAGGGTGAGCGCCGCCGCGCCGCGCAGCCAGGCTGGGTGGACTATCGTCATCCCGTCGCTGGCAGCCTGCTGCTCGCGCTGCTGGCCGGGTTCGGCGCGTGGCTGGCCTGGAGACAGTGGCGCCGCCGCGCGGCCCGGAAGGGAAGCGGCGAGACGAGTGGCGAGGAAAGCACGAGCTTCGGCCGGCTCCGTCCGCGGATGGCGATTGGTTTCGTTGGTCCGGGATTCCTGCTGTACGCAGCGCTGGTCATCGCGCCGGGCGTGATGGCGTGGCTGTGGGCGTTCACGCACTGGGATGGACTCAACACCCCCCGCTGGGCTGGCAGCTACAATTTCCGCTGGCTCTTGTTTGAGAGCGACGTGTTCTGGTCGGCCCTCGCGAACAACGCGTTTCTCATGATCGTGCCGGCGGTGGTCGTGGTGCCGCTCGCACTGCTGCTCGCGACCCTGATCCACCGCGGCGTGTGGGGCGCGAACGTGTTCCGCGCCGTGTTTCTGTTTCCCAACCTGCTCGGCGGCGTGGCGGCGACGCTGCTGTGGCTGGGCGCATATGAGCCGCACGGCGGCATCGTGAACGCCGGGCTGGTCGCGCTCGGCCAGCTGCTGGACAACGACTGGCTGCGCTCGTTCGAGGGTTACCCGTGGCTGGCCCAGAGTCATCTCTACTGGGCGCTGGTCCCGATCTACCTGTGGATGGCGTGCGGCTTTAACCTCATCCTCTACCTTGCCGCGATGGAGGGCATCGACCCGCAGCTCTACGAGGCGGCGGAACTGGATGGCGCCTCGCCGATCCGGCAGTTCTTCCAGGTCACGCTCCCGATGATCTGGGAAATCCTCGTGGTCAGCGCGGTGTTCCTGGTGATCGCCGGACTGAATGCTTTCGAGATGATCTGGCTGCTCACGTCGCAGGACCCGACCACCACGGCGCACACGCTCGGCACGCTGCTCGTGGCGACGATGTTCAAGGAGTTCGCCATCGGCCGAGCCACCGCGATCGCAGTGGTGCTCTTCGTGCTCGTGTTCGCTGCGAGCGCCGCGGTCATGCGCGGCCTGAAACGAGAGGCGGTGGAGTCGTGAAAAAACCCGGCCTCCATCTTTCCAGCGGACTGATCTTCGCCGTGCTGCTCGGCTACGCGGCTTGGGTGATCTATCCGATGCTCTGGGTCGCCTACTCGTCACTGAAGACGGACGAGGCGATCTTCCGCGAGCCGTTCGCGCTGCCGGCCGCGGGCGACCTGCAGTTCGGAAACTACGGCCAGGCGTGGCGCGAGGCGCGGTTCGGCGACTATTTCCTCAACAGCGTGCAGGTCACGCTGGTGTCGGTCTCGCTGATCGTCGCGCTCGGGGCGCTGGCGGCCTACGCGCTGGCGCGGTTCTACCATCCGCTGGGCCGGACCGTGTTCTGGCTGTTCCTCGCGGGCCTGATGATCCCGGCGCAGCTCTCGATCATCCCGCTCTTCTTTGAGATGCGGGCGCTGGGACTTCTGAACTCCAAGCTCGGGCTGATCCTCGTCTACACGGCGAACGGCCTGCCCTTCGCGGTGTTCATCCTGGCGGGGTTCTTCCGCTCGCTGCCCCGCTCGCTGTACGAGGCGGCGGTGATCGACGGCTGCGGCGAGTTCGCGGCGTTCTGGCGCGTGCTGCTGCCGCTGGCGCGGCCGGGACTGATGACCGTCGCGATCTTCCAGTTCATCGGCGTGTGGAAGGAGTATTTCTTCGCGTTCATGCTGATCGGCGGTGACGCCACCCAGGCATCCCGCACATTGCCGCTCGGCCTCGCCAACCTGTCCATCACGGCGCAATTCCGCACCGACTACGGCATGCTCTTCGCCGGCCTGGTGCTCGTCACGCTCCCGATCCTCGCGGTGTACCTGCTGCTCCAGCGGCACATCGTGAAGGGTGTCTCGGCCGGTGCGCTGAAGGGTTGAGCCGGAGACCGCCGTCATGAACCCGCGCGAACGTTTCCTGGCCACGATGCTGGGGAAGCCATGCGACCGTCCGCCGTTCTGGCTCTACTGGTGGATCTGGGGCAGCACCTGGGAGCGGTGGCAGCGCGAGGGGCTGCCGAAGGAATTCCGGTCGTTCGCCGACGTGCGCGCTCATTTCGGGGCGGAGGAGATCCCGCGTGCGCTGCCGCTGCGCTGCGGGCCGTGGCCCGACCGCTCCGCCCAGGTCGCGGAGGACGCCGAGTCCGTGACGTTCATCGACAGTTGGGGCATCCGGCGGCGGAACCTCAAGGGCATCGAGGGTATGTCCGAGTTCATCGAGTGGCCGGTGAGATCGAGGGATGACTGGAAGCGGTACCGCGACCAGTACCTCAACCCGGAGGATCCGTCCCGGCTCGAAACGGACTGGCGCGAGCGCGGCCGTGAGTGGATGAAGGCCGGGATCCCGGTGCAGCTCGGATCGTTTCCGGACGTGGGCATCTTCGGCTCGCTGCGCTGGCTGCTCGGGGACGAGGAGTGCCTGATGACGTTTTGCGAGGACCCGGACTGGGTGCACGAAATCATGGGGCACATGACCGACCTCTACCTCGCCGTCTTCCGCCGGGCCGTGCGCGAGGTGAGGGTCGACCTGATCCATCTCTGGGAGGACATGTGCGGCAAGCAGGGGCCGCTGATCTCGCCGGCGCATTGGCGTGAGTTCATGGGACCGTGCTATCGGCGCATCGCGGACTTTGCGCGCGAGCACCAGATCCCGGTGATCTCCGTCGATACCGACGGCCAGCCGGACCTCATCGTGCCGCCGATGATGGAGGCCGGCGTGAACTACCTTTTCCCGATGGAGGTCGCGGCCGGGGCGGACGTGAACGAGTACCGGAAAAAATACCCGGGGCTGGCCCTGATGGGTGGCATCGACAAGCGCGCGCTGGCGCTGGGACCCGCCGCGATTGACGCGGAACTCGAACGCATCCGCCCGGCGCTGGAAAGCGGACGCTACATCCCCGACCTCGACCACCACGTGCCGGATGACGTCTCGTGGCCGAATTTCTGCCACTACGCCACCCGGCTTCGCGCCATGGTGGTGGGATGAGAAAAACGACGCTCAGGGAGTCGGGGTCGGCGTGACCTGGAAGGTCTCCGTGCGGGTCTCGACCGTGCCGTCGGGCTTCGTGACCTGGATCGTCCGCGTGCCGGAGCCGTCGGCGTTAACCTGGCGTGCAACCTCGCGCTCCGTCGTCTTGCCCTGCGGGCCGGTCACCGTGGACGTGCGATTCACCGTGCCGGGAGCGGTGTGGCTCACCGTGTTGGAGTAGGTGCCGGTCTGGCCGTTGGGGCCCGTGACGGTCCCGGTCGTGGTCCGGCCGGTGTCCGTCTTGCTCGTCGTCTGTGCATACGTCGAGGTGCCGCCCTTGGGTCCGGTGATGGTGCCCGCGCCGGAGACGGTGCCGTCGTCGTTCTTGGTGAGTGTGCCCTGGCGGGAAGTGGTGCGGCCGTTGAAGCCGGTGGAGCTGGAGTTGACCGTGCCGGTGCCGGTGGACTTGTCCCAGGTGCGGTCCGACGTGTGGGTCGCGGTCTTGCCGTCCTGATTCGTGAGCGTGGTGTCGCGCGTCCGCTCGCCGCCGCCGCTCGTGGTGGTCGAGTTGACGGTCCCGCTGCCGCCGTTGCTGTTCTGGTAAGTGCCGGTGCGAGTGCGGCTGTGCTTTGGCTTGGCCGCGCCGGACTCGGCGGCGTTGCTGGTGGGGGCGAGCAGGCAGGCGGCGACGCCGGCGATGATGATCGCAGCGAGGAGCTTGAAGGCAGGATCGTTCTTCATGGTCAACAGGAGGTGATTATGGACCGGTTGACGCGGCCCGCTGGGGAGCAGTTTCACTCCTCCCAGATAAAAAACCCCGTAAATCCTGCAAGCGCCTGTAACCGGACCGAAGCCGGCAGCGTAGCGCGGCAGCTACCTGACGCGGGAACAGGAGATGCAGTCGCGCGGCTCAGGACCGATCGTCGGGCAGACATGCCAGCGGCGCAGGATGCCCTCGCGCTGCATGCCGGCCTTCTCCATCACGCGGGCGGAAGAAGCGTTCTCGGTGTCGCAGAACGCCCAAGCCCGATAAATGCCGGGCTGCGCCAGCGACCAATCCACCAGCCAACGCAACGGTTCCGCCATCAGGCCCTGGCCCCAGTGCTTCTTGCCGAGGACATAGCCAAACACCACCTGATGCCGATCGACTGAAAGGCCGATCGAGCCGACAACCTCCTGGTTGGCGCGGAGGCTCAGGAGCCAGGTGTGATGTCCTTGCCCGGTGCGCCAAGTCTCCTCGCACATCTTGAGAAACTCGGCGAGCGGCGCCACGTCGGTGTAGGCTTTCCACGCCAGGTAGCGCGTGACCTCCGGATCGTTGGCGTAGGCGGCGAACACTTCTGGGGCATCCGCCACCGTAAGCGGCCTGGCCGTCAGGCGGGCGGTTTCGAAAAACTCGGGTGGGCGGAGCACGGGAATCTCACGTGGTTTTCTGCCATGAACCCGACTGCATCGAGTCGAGCAGCGCGCCGAGCACGCGTTGCGCCGCCAGACCGTCGGCAAACGTCGGGAAATCCACCTTCTCGCCGCGGATCGCGGGCACAATGGCGGCTGGCGTCCCCGGGGCCTGCTTCCCGGCGAACTCCGTCGGCAACCGTTGCAGCGGCAGATCCGTGCGCCAGGTCGCGTAACGGGTGAGCGTGGCGCCGGCGCGCAGCCAGATTTCGTCGGGATGATCCGAGTGGATCGCCAGCGTGCCGCGCTCGCCGGAGACCTCGATGCGGAAGTAGTTGCCGTAGCCCGGCGCGACCTGGGTGGTCTCGAACGTCCCCACAACCCCGCCGGTGAGCTCCGCGAGAAACGCCGCGTTCGTGTCGGTGGTCACGGCCCGGCGCTGTCCCGCCGCGTCGGGCTTCTCGGCGATCAGCCGCTGGGCCAGGCCCACGACGCGCTGGAAGCCGAGGCCGGTCACGAAGCGCACGCCGTCGATCATGTGCACGCCGAGATCGCCGAGCGCGCCGAAGCCGGCGAGCGTGACGTCATTCCGCCAGGAATACGGCGTCGCGGGCGCGCCGAGGAAGCTCTGGAGGTAGACCGTATTCACGCGGGTCAGCCGGCCGAGCTCGCCGGCGGCGATCAGTTCGCGGGCAAACCGGAACGACGCGACATTCCGGTAGGAGAAGTTGATGTTGCCCAGCCGTCCCGCGGCGGCCCGCGCCGCTTCCATCTCCTCGGCCTCGGCCACGGTCATCGCGAGGGGCTTCTCGCACGCGACGTGCGCCCCGTGCTTCAGCGCGAGGAGCGTGAACGGATGGTGGAATTTGTTGGGTGTGCAGATCGAGACGAGGTCCGGCCGGGTCTCCTTGACCATCTTCTCCGCGTCCTGAAACCGCGGCGCGGCCGCGTGGGCCTCCGGCACGCGCCAGGTTTTCGGATCAGTGACGTCGGCAAACCCCACGACCTTCACGCCGGGCTGGGAGGCAATCTGCGTGAGGTGAAGCTGGGCGATGCCACCCATGCCGATGACCGCATAACGGAGTTCCGGGGCGCTCATGACCCGCCACCATGCCGAATCCTCCCGGGCGTGTAACGCGAAAACGCGTTAGCGTCTGCCGGGCAGATTAGCCACGAAGCTCAGATTAGAAAGGGCGGAGGACGACACAGAGATAACGGAGGATGCACCGAGATCACAGAGCACCGACCCCCGATTCGGCTGAAGCACTGCGGGACCCGACAGGCTCTGTGTCCTCCGTGCCGCCTCGGTGCACTCCGTGGCGTCAACCCACACCAAAATAGCTGCAGGGGACTGAACTTGGTGGGCTTCGTGCCCTTGGTGGTTGAATTGGACCGCGAGAAGGCGGTACCGGTGTCAGCTGACGGTTACTTTGCGGCCTGCGCGGATTCGACCCAGCGGGAGAGGGCGGCGATCTGGGCGTCGGTCAGGCGCGCGTCGGCGTGCATCAGGGTGTAGGAACGCAGCGGCATGCCGTGGTCCTTCACCTCGTCGATGATCTCGTCGAGCTTCTTGGCCTGGCGCTTCGCGTTGTAGGTGCCAAAGTCCGAGAAATTCAGGTGCCGCTTGCCGTCCTTCACGTGCTTGGCGAGCCACCAGCCGACCGGCTGGATCTCCGCGTACCAGGGATAGTGCGTGGTGTTCGAGTGACAGTCGTAGCAGGCAGTGGCCAGGACCTGCTTCACGTCGGCCGGGGCTGGATGCATGACGGTCAGGTCATTGGCTCCAGTGAACGGCTCGGCCGCGGAGATGTTTTTCGCGGGACGGATGAACTGGATGGCCGCGAGGAGGATGACCACGGCGATTAGGATCTTGGATTTCATGAAGGAGAATTGACCGTGACCGCTGGTGCGACTTCCGGGTTCCAGCCGCGGGCTGGTTACTCTGGCAGCCGCTTGATGCGTTCCTTGAGCGGCGGATGAGTCGAGAAGATCACGTGAGGATCGCCGCCGTTCCGGTCCAGAAGGACCAACACGCCGCGCAGGCCGCCGGAGGCGTAGCCAGTGGTGACGGCGAGGCTGCGCCCTTCCTTGTCGGCGTCGTATTCCGTGAGGGGATCGAAGCCCTTCTCGCACAGGGTCGTGAGGATCTTTTCCACGCCGAGGTCGAATTGCTTGAGCTGGGCCTCCAGCTGACGCGCGTCGCCGCTGCGCTCCGCCACGAGGCTGGTCGCACCCGAGATGAACTCCCCGCGCTCGACGATGGTGAGCGCGTGGCGTCGGGTGATGTGGGCGATCTCGTGGCCGAGGATGCCAGCCAGCGCGTCGTCGCTCTCCGCCAGGTCATAGAGCCCGCGGGTGATGAACACATAGCCGTCGGGGGCCGAGAAGGCGTTGACCGAGTCGGAATTCAGGACGCCGAACCGCCAGTCGAGCTCCGGCCGGCTCGAGTAGCGACCGAGGGCGCGGCCCACGAGATTGACGCGGCGCATGATCGCCTCGTCGCGCACCAGACCTCCGTAGCGGCCCACAATCTCGAGCGCGACGGAGTCGCCGATCACGCGCTCCTCGGCCGGACCGATCTTGGTGGCGGCCTTGGCAACCTTGCCGACGCTCTTGAGGGTATCCATGCCCTTTGAGAGCTTGCCGAAATCGAACTGGCCGCGGGCGCCCGCGGCGAGCGCCAGGGAAAGCAGCAGGCAGGAGAGGGCTCTCATTGGAACTCTCCTTTCTTCTGTTCCTGGAGGAATTTCTCGACCTCCTCGGCGGTGATCGCGTGACACTCCGAGAGCAGCCAGGTCAGGTCACCCGACGCGTTGCCGAGATGGCGGCGGTTCGCGTAGTCCGACGCGGCCGGCGTGAGCGGGCGGGCGGCGGCGGTGGCGGTGGTTTGGCTCGCCGCGAGCGGGACACCCTCGAGCCCCTTGATGTCAGCCGGCTTGTTCTCGGAGACGTTGCCGTTGAAGACCCAGCCGGCCGCGGCCCCGTCGCTGACCCGCAGCCAGGCTCCGCGGACCTCGTCGACCTTAAGCTTGTGGCCGAACTCAACCTTGGCTGCCGGTGACGCCATGGGCTGGGGCTCGGACAGCAGGCGGGTTTCGTAGCGCTTGGAGTAGACCACTCCACCCGCGGCGATCGCGGCTTCGAGCACCGCGGTGGAGACCAACAGCCCGGCGGATGCGGCCAGCCAGGCGGGGATCGGGGTTTTCATTTGGATTTCAGGGTGACAATCGGTTCCCAGTCGGCCGGGGGCGGCTCGGCGGCAAACTGCCGGGACTGGTCCCGCAGCTCGCGGGTCAGATCATCGGCGGGCATCACTTCGAGCGCACGGTCAAAATCCGCGGCCGCCTCGGAAAACCGGCGGGCCGCAAAATGGCCGTAACCCCGGCCGTAGGCTGCCAGGAAGGACTGCTGCTTGGGCGTCAGCTGGTCGGGACGACCCACCAACTCGAACACCTCGACGGCGGTCAACTTGCCCTTCACCCGCAGCCGGGTGAGGGGACGCAGCGCGAATTTTCCGGCGACGGCGCGAGCGGTGTTCTCGCCGAGCATGATCTCGGTGCCGAACTCCTTGTTCGCTCCCTCGAGGCGTGAAGCCAGGTTCACCGCGTCACCGAGGACGGTGTAGTTCTTCTTCCGGTCGGAACCGAGATTACCCACCAACATCTCACCGGTGTTGATGCCGATCCGCATGGCGAGTGTGTAGCCGTGAGTGCGACGGAGGTCGGCATTGATGCGCGCCAGGACCTCGCGGGCCGCCAGCGCGCCCGTGCAGGCGGCCTCGGCGTGATCGGGATTCAACGCCGGGGCGCCAAACACCGCCATCACGGCGTCCCCAATGTATTTGTCGATGTAGGCACCGTGGTCGATCAGGCACTCACTCATCTCCTGAAGGTAGCGGTTGACCACCTGCATCAGCTCTTCCGGCGGGAGCTTCTCCGAGAGATCAGTGAAGCCGGCCAGGTCGGAGAAATACACCGTCGCGGAACGCTTCTCACCGCCCAGACGAATCGCCGCCGGATCCTTCATCAGGAGCTCCACGACCCCGGGGTCCACATAGGAGCCGAACATCGCCTGGATCTCGCGCTTGCGTTGCTGTTCGCGCCAGAAGTTCTCCGCCACCACACCGAGCAGCGCCAGCAGCACGGCGGTGAACGGGGTCGCCGGCGGAAAGAACCAGCCACCGGACAGCGCCGCATAGGATCCGCCAAGCAGCAGGACCGCAAAGCCAGCGGCCCAGGCCGTCGGAAAAACAAGGCCTGTCCGCCGTGCGGCCGTAAGCACTAGGGCCGCCACGGCGAGAGCAGCCACCAGCCACCCG
>DAOQKI010000139.1:0-8987 GCA_035334485.1 Opitutaceae bacterium | reverse complement strand
AGGGCGCGGCGGTCGGCGGGCGGCACGCGGAACCCGGCGTCGAGCAGGTGGACCAGCCGGGGGATCCGCCGCCGGTCGAGGCGCAGGCGCGGATGGCGGTTCGCGATGAGGACGGGACGGCCGGGGGCTTTCACGCGACGGACCGGACGGGCTCAGCCCTTCACGCGCTGCGGCGGCGTCTGCTCGCCGGCGGGATAGGCGACGCGGGCGTGCAGCATGTTGAGCAGCGTGAACTGGAAACTGTTCCGCACCTTGGCGAGCTCCTCGAACGTGAGCGGCGCCTCGTCGAGCTGCCCCTCGGCCATGCGGTCGCGCACGATCCGGTCGATCAGGCCGGCGAGCTGCTCGGCGTTGACGGTGCGCAGGGAGCGGGTGGCGGCCTCGACGCCGTCGGCGAGCGAGATGACCGCGCTCTCCTTGAACTGCGGGCGCGGGCCGTCGTAGCGGTAGCCGGCCTCCGGGACCGACGGGGTGACGACCTCACCCAGCGGGCTGCGGGTGCCGGCGGTGGGCGTGGCGAACGGGGCGCGGGAGGCCTCGACGGCGCGATTGTAGAAATACCGGACGAGGGTCGTGCCGTGGTGCTGCTGGATGACGTCGCACACGGCGCGCGGCAGCCGGTGTCGCCGCGCGAGCTCCACGCCGTCGGTGACATGCTGCTTGATGATCCGCGCGGACTCGGCGGGTGGCAGGCCGTCGTGGGGGTTCGGCTGGTCGCGGAGATTTTCGGTGAAGAAGCCCGGGTGGGCGGTCTTGCCGATGTCGTGGAACAGCGCGCAGACCCGGGCGAGCAGCGGGTTCGCGCCGATGGCGTTCGCGGCATTTTCGGCGAGCTGGGCGACGACCAGCGAGTGGTGGTAGGTGCCGGGCGCCTCAAGCTGCATCAGGCGGAGCAGGGGATGATTGTAGTCGGTGAGCTCGAGCAGCGTGATGTCGGTGGTGCGCTTGAAGAGGGACTCGAGCACGGGCAGCACGCCGACGACGGCCATGCCGGTGAGGAGCCCGGTGGCGGTGGCGGCGGCCATTTGCTGGAGGAGCGTCTCGAGCGGCACCCGGTCGGCGAAGCCGAACGGCAGCGCGATGAGCGCCAGCGTGAGCCCGCCGGCGGCGGCGGCGCGGACGACGCGGCCGCGCTTGTGCACCTCGCGGCAGCCGAAGATCGCGACCATCGACGCGAGGAAGGTGAGCACAATCAGGTCGAGGCGGTTGCCGTAGATCACGCCCGTAAAGATCGAGACCAGCAGCGCCATGAAGATCGCCGAGCCGGCGTCGATCAGGATCGCCACGATCAGCGGCGCCAGCGCCGTCGGCGCGACGAAGGGCAGGGTGGACGCCCAGGAGTCGTCGTGGACGAAGAAGTCGACGCCGCCGAGCGAGTACACCAGGCGCACCAGCGCGAGGTTGATGATCACGACCAGGGCGAGCAGGCCGAGGCGGCCGTTGCTCCGGAGCGTCTCGGGGTCCTCCAGCCGGATGTAGAGCACGCTGGCGATCACCATCGCGAGCACGAGCAGGATGCGGCCGAGGAGCGTCAGCTGTTCCGCCACCTCGGTGTCGGTGTGCTCGCGCAGGTACCGGCGGTGCGCCGACAGCATCTCGTACTGCTCGGGGGACACGCGCTGGCCGGCCTCGAGGATCGTCTGGCCGCGTGCCACGCTGACCACCACCGGCCGCACCTGGTCAACGGCCTCCGCCTCCTTCTGCCGCGAGGCCTCGCGGTCGAACAGCAGGTTGGGCGTCAGGCCGAGCCGGAACAGGCGGAACAGCGCGAGCGACGCCGGCCGCGGCACGCCGTCGGCGGTGAGGTTCACGCGGAGGAACGTCATCGCCTCCTCGAGCGACTGGACGGTGCGGACGGTGACGCCGCCGGACGGGCGGGAGATCTGGTAGACGGTGACGCTGCCGGGGTTCCCGCCGAGGGAGTCGTCGTGCACGCCCTCCGCGGCGAGGTCGCGCAGGGCGGACAGGCCGGACTCGAACAGCGAGGCGCGCAGCTTGGCGTCGCCGAGGTTGAGCACGGCGGCGGCGTCCTCGAGACTCGCGTTGTAGGGCCCGCGGGCGTTGAAGGCCTCGACGGCGGCCGCGAGGTCGGCGCGGCGCTGGTTGAGCAGCGGCGTGCCTGGCGGGTAGCGCTGCTCGAGGGCCTCGAGGCGCGCCAGCAACTCGCGCGCGGCGGCGTCGAAGCGCTGGTACGGCTCCATGTCGAGCCGGTAGACCGGCGGCACGCGGTTCGCCACCTGCTCGCGCAGGGCGGCGGTGCGCTCGGCGCTCTCGTAGGTGAACGCGGCGTTGGCCACCACCCGCGCGGTTGCGAGCTGGTTCGGGAGGACCGGGACGTTGAGGGTGGTGAGCCCGACCGAGCTGATCAGCACGATCAGCGCGACGGTCGCGACGAAGATGACGATTGCGACTGCGCGGCTGCGGTCGAGGAACTCGCGGGTGGCCGACTGCCCCGGCGGCGGTCCCGGGCGGCGCGCGCCGAGGCCGCCGACGAGGAGCTTGAGCTGGTTGCGGACGGACATGGCGGTTGGCGGGGTGCGGTGCGTCGGGGGTCAGGACGACTTGGGTTGGCCCGACATGGCCGCGGCGACGCCGAGCCCGCAGTAGAGGCTGCCGGCAATGTAGCGCTCGTGGCGGAGGAAGGCCGGGCTGCGCTTGAGCCAGCTGGCGGCGGACCCGGACAAGATCGCGTAGGCGGAATCGCCGAGGGCCGCGAGCACGACGAAGCCGACGCCGAAGCCGAGCAGTTGCACGGGTACCGGGCCGGCGGCCAGGTCGGCGAACTGCGGGAGGAAAGACAGGAAGAAGAGCGCGACCTTGGGATTCAGCACGCCGATCAGGAGGCCCTGCCGGAAGACGCGAGGCAGCGGCTCGGGCGCGGCCGCGGCGGCGGCGAATGCCAAGGGGGGCGAGCACAGCTTTCGGACACCCAGGTAGACGAGATAGGCGGCGCCGGCGAATTTCACGACGGAGAAGGCGAGGGCCGACGAGGCGAGCACGGCCGAGAGCCCGAGCGAGGTGGCAATCGCGTGCACCAGGTTGCCGGCACTGGTTCCGGCGACGGACATGAGCCCGGCGGCGCGCCCCTGGCCGACGCTGCGTGCGATGATGTAGAGCACGTTCGGACCGGGCGTGGCGACCAGGACGGCGGACGCGACCAGGAAAAGCGTGACCTTGGCGGGATCGAGCATGGCGGCGTCAGGACTTTTCGGCGGCGCCGTTTTCCCGGTCCATGGGGTTTCGGTAGGCGTCGTAGGCGGCGATGATGCGGCTGACGAGCGGGTGACGGACGACGTCGGCACTGCTGAACGTGTGGAAGTCGATGCCCGCGATGTCGGCGAGGATGTGCCGGACCTCGAGCAGGCCACTCTGCTTGGCCCGCGGCAGGTCGATCTGGGTGATGTCGCCCGTGACCACCATGCGCGAGTCGTCGCCGAGGCGGGTGAGGAACATCATCATCTGCTCGGGCGTGGTGTTCTGGGCCTCGTCGAGGACGATGAACGACCGCGAGAGCGTGCGACCGCGCATGTAGGCGAGGGGCGCGATTTCGATGACGCCCTTCTCGGAAAGGCGCGCGACATCCTCGGCGTCGAGCATGTCGCCGAGCGCATCGTAGAGCGGCCGGAGGTAGGGGAGAATCTTCTCGCGGAGGTCGCCGGGGAGGAAGCCGAGCGTCTCGCCGGCCTCGACCGCGGGCCGCGTGAGCACGATCCGTTCGACCTCGTTCCGCAGCAGCGCGGACACCGCCGCGGCCATCGCCAGGTAGGTCTTGCCGGTGCCGGCCGGACCGATGCCGAACACGATCGGGTGGGCGAGCATCGACTGGAGATAGAGCTTCTGGCCGAGGGTCTTCGGGACGATGGTCCGGCGATTGGTCGCGATGACGAGCGGCTGGTCGATCAGCGCGCGCATGGCCGCGCCCTCACCGCGGGAAAAACCGTCGGTGATGCGGTGAAAATCCGGCGTGCGGATCGTCATGCCCTGGCCGCGCGCGTCGTTTAGGAACTGGAACAGCGCCTCGGCGCGCTCGACGCCCGCGGCGCCGTTGGCGGCGGACTGTCCCGCCGCCGGCTCGATCTTCAGCCAGTCCTCTCGCGTGACGAGCTTCACGCCCAGCATGCGTTCGGCGTGTGCGAGGTTCTCCTCCCGTCCGCCGTAGAGCGAATGGAGGTGACGCGGACTCGGGAAATGCAGGGTCTTCGACACGGGAGAACTCCGGGGCCGGGCGAGGCAGTTCAGCGGCGACGGCGGGCCGGGCGGCGGGTCTTTTTCGGCAGGACGAGGGTGCGACGGTCGCCGCTCAGACGTTCCCAGATCGCGTCGAGCGACTGCGGGAGGATGCGCGTGTGGCCGATGACCGGCATGAAATTATTGTCGCCGTTCCAGCGCGGCACGAGGTGACCGTGGAGATGGGCGATGCTGCCGCCGGCGGCGGAGCCGAGATTGAAGCCAACGTTTACGCCGTTCGGCTTGAGGGCGTCCTGCAGAATCTGGCGACCGAGAGTGATCTCCTCCATGAGGTCCGCGCGCTCCTCCGGGGTCAGGTCGGTCAGGTCGGTCACCTCCCGGTACGGCACCGCCAGTAGGTGGCCGGGGTTGTACGGGTAGCGGTTCAGCAGCAGATAGGAGAGCTTCGAGCGGTGGATGATCAGGGCCGCCCGATCGTCACCCATCTCCGGCAACTCGGTGAACGGCCGCTTGAACTCGGACGGGTAGCGCGGCGCCTCGATGTAGGCCATGCGCCAATAGGCGTGGAGCTGCGGCGTATTCAAAGGAAGGTTCACAAAAAGGCCTCTCATCCCGGAGGGCAATGGTGGAGTGGACGTCTCGCCCGCCTGCAATCCCGGCCGCCAGAGAGTGCCAGCGTCTCCCTAGCATAAAGCGGCGCAATGGTTTGTGTTCGAAATGGGATTGGTTCTTGCGCATTAATATGACGACCGTCATTTAACTGGGCTCCATGCGTTATCCTCCCCAGCACAAGCTCGCGACGCGCCGCCGTATCCTGGCGGCGGCGAGCGCGGCGTTCCGCGAACGCGGGGTGGAAGGCACCGGCGTGGATGAAGTGATGCGACGCGCGGGGCTTACGCACGGCGGGTTTTATTCCCACTTCCGCGACAAGTCCGAACTGGTCGCCGAGGCGTGCGCGGAGGCGTTTGACGAGGCGGTGGTGAATCTCGAGCGGATCGCCGCCCAGACGACGCCGGGTCGGCGCGCCCGGCTGCTGATCGACAGCTATCTTTCCACGCATCATCGCGACAACCGGGGTTCGGGCTGCCTGGTCGTGGCGGTGGGGGCCGACATGGCGCGCCTGACCGGCGTCGCCCGCAACGGCTTTGCCCGCGGGTTTGAGCGGCACCTGGACCGGCTGGGCGAAGCGCTCCGCTTGTCGGAGGACCCGGCCGAAAACCGCGACCGCGTGACGCATCTCATGAGTTCTCTAGTAGGCGCACTGATCTTTGCGCGCGCCTTGGACGACCCGGAGCGGAGCAACGCGCTGCTCGAATCTTCGCGCCGGATGCTCCGCCGGGCCTTCGCCTCCCCTTTATGAACCAACCTGCCAACTCCCAGCCCCGCCGCGTGGTCATCACCGGCGTCGGCGCCGTCACGCCCTGCGGCAATTCCGCCGCCGACACCTGGGCCTCGCTGATCGCCGGCCGCAGCGGGCTCGGCCGCATCACGCGCTTCGACGCGTCCGCCTGCAACGCCCAGATCGCGGGCGAGGTGAAGGGTTTCGACATTACCCGTCCGCTGGCCACGCCGCTGCATCCGCGCGGCCCGGCCGGCGAGCCGCTCACGCAGGCGCTGACGCCGAAGGACGTGAAGAAATTCGGCCGCTTCACCCATCTCGGCGTGGGCGCGGCAGTGGAGGCGTATATCGACTCCGGCCTCGACGCGCACCGCGCGACGCTGAACCCGGACCGCATGGGCGTGAACCTCGGCGTCGGCCTCGGTGGCCTGCCCGAGATCGAGGCGATGCACGACACGTGGAAAGCGGGCGGCTTCCGCAAGATCTCCCCGTTCTTCATCATCCAGATCGCGCCCAACCTCCTCGCGGGCCAGGTGAGCCTGGTGCTCGATTTCCGCGGGCCCAACATGGCGGTGGCCTCGGCCTGCGCGACCAGCGGCCATGCGATCGGCGAGGCCGCGGCGGCGGTGGCGCGCGGCGATGCCGACGTGATGCTGGCGGGCGGCGCCGAGTCGACCGTCACGCCCCTGGCCATCGGCGCGTTCGCGCAGATGCGCGCGCTTTCGACCCGCAACGACGCGCCGGAGCAGGCCTCGCGGCCCTACGACCAGGATCGCGACGGGTTCGTGCTGAGCGAGGGCGCGGTCACGTACATCCTCGAGGAGTACGAGCACGCCCGCCGTCGCGGCGCCCGGATCTACGCCGAAGTGCGCGGCTACGGCGCGTCGGCCGATGCCTATCACCTCTCCTCGCTCGCGCCGGGCGCCGAGGGCTCCGCCCGCGCCATGCGCGCGGCGCTGGCCCGCTCGGGGCTGGCGGCCACGGAGATCGACTACGTCTCGGCGCACGCGACCTCGACCCCGGGCGGCGACGGCGAGGAGGCGACCGCGATCGCCACGGTGTTCGCCGAGGCCAAGGCGCACCTCCACGTCAGCGGCGTGAAGTCCATGACCGGTCACCTCCTCGGTGGCGCTGGTGCGATGGGCCTGTTCTCCGCGGTGCTGGCGATCCGCGACGGCGTGGTGCCGCCGACGATCAACCTCGCCAACATTGATCCCGTGTGCGCGGCGACCGGCCTGAACTTCACGCCGAACACGGCGGTGCGGAAAACGGTGCGCGCGGCCCTGGCCAACAGCTTCGGCTTCGGCGGCACCAACGCGTCGCTGGTGGTCAGCGCCCTCTAGTTTCCGCGCCCGGCGGAGATCCACGCCATGTACTCCCGCCTGCTCGAAGCCGCCCGCCTCACCGGGGTGCCGGTGCCGGCGGCGCTCGACGACACGTCGGCGGGAGAACTGGCGGCGGCGGTGTTCCTCCGGCCGGCGCGGACGCGCCGACCCGCGCGAGAGGAAGGCTACCTTGAGACCGCCCAGCGGTGCGGAGTGGCCTCGCCGGTGGGTGAATTGGCGGCGTGGACCTGGGGCGAGCCGGGGCGGCCGCTGGTCGTGCTGGTGCACGGCTGGGAGGGGCGCGGCTCGCAGCTGGGCGCGCTGGCGGCGCCGCTCGCGGCGGCGGGACTGCAGGTGCTGGCATTTGACGCGCCGGCGCACGGTGACTCGCCGGGCGAGGAGGCGAGCGTGCCGGTGATCGCGCGGACCCTGGCCGGCTTGCCGGCGACGTGGGGACCGCTGCATGCGATCGTCGGTCATTCCATGGGTGCCGCCGCGGCCGGCGTGGCGACCGACATGGGACTTCGGCTGAACCGGATGGTGTTCATTGCGCCGCCGCTCTGGCAGCGGGGCCGTCTCGTCTACATCGCGGAGCGGATGCAACTGCCGGCGGCGGCGCAGCCGTCGTTTTTCGCGGCAGTCGAACGACGGACTGATTGGCCGCTGGAGCGTTCGGACCTGCGCCTCGTCGCGCGGGCGGCGCCGTGTCCGCTGGTGGTATTCCACGACCCCGGCGATGCGGACACGGACTTCGTCGGCTCGGAGGAACTGGTGCGGCTCTGGTCGGGAGCGCGGCTCGTGCCGTGTCCCGGCCGCGGCCACAATCGGATTCTCACGACCCCGGCGGTGATCGAGGAAGCGGTGCGCTTCGTCGCGGCACCGCGCTAGGGGATTCGAGTCAGGAGAGGTGGCCGCAAAGAGGCGCAGAAGGCGCATGACCGAGCGCTGCATCGGAGCGCGGCGAATCCCGCGACGGGCATGGCCGTGTCGGATCGATCTGCGCCTTTTGCGCCTTCTTGCGGCCAAACGTTGCCTTCGGACTTCGCGCGGTTGAGAACGGGGGCATGGACCGTCGCTTGCTCTGGTTTCTGTTGTTGCTGCTCCCGGTGGTGGCGTGGTCGTACCACGCGCCGCATGATCGATTCACCTGGTGGCTGGAGTCCGTGCCCGCGGTGGTGGGCACGATCCTGATCCTGGCCTTCCAGCGGAAATTCCCGCTGTCGTCGCTGCTGCTGGTGCTGATCTGGCTGCATTGCGTGATCCTCGTCGTGGGCGGGCACTACACGTACGCCCAGGTTCCGCTGGGCGAATGGGCCAAGGGCTGGTTCGGCTGGACGCGCAACAATTACGACAAGCTCGGCCATTTCGCGCAGGGCTTCGTGCCGGCCGTGCTCGCGCGCGAGTTGCTGCTGCGCACGTCACCGCTCGGCGGCCCGCCGCGCAGCCGCTGGCTCGGCTTCCTCGTGGTCTGCGTCTGCCTCGCGTTCTCGGCGTTCTACGAGCTGATCGAGTGGTTCACCGCCGTCATGAGCGGCGACGCGGCCAATGACTTCCTCGGCACGCAGGGCGATCCCTGGGACACGCAGACGGACATGCTGATGGCGCTGATCGGGGCGACGGTGTCGCTGTTGGTCCTGAGTCGCTGGCACGATCGCTCGGTGGCGGCGTTAGGGACGAGAGCGGAGAAAAAGGCGTAGCGGGAGAAGTCGGTAGGACTCGATCGAACGTCGAACTTCGGACGTCGAACGCCGGACGCCGAAGGGGATTTCGGAGGGGAACGCTCAACGTTCGACGCTCAACGTTTAACGCTCAAGTGGACGATCCCGCTCGCCTCCAATTGAACGTCGAGCGTTGAACGTCGAACGTTGAGCGTTGGCCCGTCCCCTTCGATGTTCGGCGTTCGACGTCCGATGTTCGACGTTCCCACAGGCCCCCATGCCCGCTCCGGACCAATCACTGCGGATCCCACATGTACTTCGCGGCCCACGAATCGGTCGGTCCGGGCTCGGCGACGAAGCGGAATTCGGATCCCGGCTTGAGGTAGCGCCGGGCTAGCGCCTCCAACTCCTCTCGGCGGATGGCGGCCGAGTCCTCGGTCCGGTTGCGGGCAGCCTTGAGCCGTTCTGGCCGCAGCT
>DAOQKI010000138.1:0-9046 GCA_035334485.1 Opitutaceae bacterium | reverse complement strand
GGTCGCGCTCGCCGCCGCCACCGAGGCCGCGCCGCGTCCGCCGGAGTTCCGCCGGCTCACGCCGCTGCTGGCGATCCGCGAGGCCGCCGCCAAGGCCCGCCTGCCGATCACCGGGCTGGCGGCGAACCCGGACCGCGCCGACGCGCAGCCGGGTGACAGCGTCACGGTGCTCGTCAGCCTCACGAAGCGCGACACGCTCCGACAGTGGCTCATCCGCCTCGAACTGGAGCAACCCCGCGCCGGCGGTCCGCTGCGCAGCTACGCGGCGGCGGATTTCTACACGTCGACCGGCCACCATTTCCGCTTTGCCGGCGGGACCGCCGGGCTTCGCATCGCGATGCTCGGGCCGCTGGAGGAGAGCGACGCCGGTCGCAAGGCCGCCACCGCCCCCGAGGTGGAGCGCGTCCGCGTGCAGGTGGGCATGGATTTTCTGGCGCTGGGCATGGACCGGGCACCGGCCATGGCCCTGCGCGTGGCCGCCGAGCGCGCCCGCAATCCCGCGCTGCCGCACGGTAACCTCGGCATCCGGGGCCAGCCGTTCTCGAAGGAGGAGGTGGACCGCGACGCTCCCGCCGCGGCCGCCGCCGGGGTGACCGAGGCGGACGAGCGGTCGATCATCGGCTCGGTGATGGCGCTCCAGGAGTTCTTCCAGCTCGCCAGCCGGACGCCGGGACTGGACGACGTGCTCCGCTCCGTCCTCGACCTGCCGTGGTGGTCCATCATCCGCAACGGCGGCAAGATCGACCTCAACGTCGAGTCCCTCCCGTTCCAGCGCGAACTGGTCGCGGCGGACTGGGGTCTGCCTGCGACTGAGAAGGCCTACGCCGCGCCGTTCCTCATCCGGATCAATGGCAAGCCGGCGCTGGTGTTTCAGCTCGCCCTGGCCGCGCCGAAGCCGCCGCTGACGGTCAGCGCCGGCATCGTGGGACTGGCCGCCTGCGCGCCCGACGGCGACGGACCGGTGCTGACCTTCCAGGTGGTGTCGTCGGAGGCTGGAAAGTAGCGCGGCCCAGCGGTTTCGACAGGGCGGATTCTACCGGGGCCGGGCTCGACTTTCGACATTCGACTTTGGACCACCGACCCCCAGACTCCACCGCCATGTCCGAAGCCTTTAAACTCGACCTTACCCAGCGTCCCCGCCGCCTGCGCCGCACTGCGAGCCTGCGTGCCATGACGGAGGAGACCATCCTGCGGCCCGCGGATTTCATCGCGCCGCTCTTCGTCGTCGAAGGGAAGGCCAAGCCGGAGGAGATCAAGTCCATGCCGGGCGTCTTCCGGCTCTGCATCGCCGATCTGGTCAAGGAATGCCGCGAACTCCACAAGGTGGGGGTCCCGGCGGTGGCCCTGTTCCCGAAGCTCGACTCCAAGCTCAAGGACCCCGAGGGCACCGAGGCCCTCAACGAGGATACCCTCATCCTTCGCGCGGTGCGCGCCGTGAAGGCGGCCGTGCCCGAGATCACGATCCTCACCGACGTCGCGCTCGACCCGTACACGACCCACGGTCACGACGGCGTTCTCAACGCCGCCCAGGATGACGTGGAGAACGACCGCACGGTGGGCATCCTCGGCAAGATGGCGGTCATGCAGGCCCGCGCGGGCGTGGACCTGGTGGCGCCGTCGGACATGATGGACGGGCGCGTCGGCGCGATCCGCCGGGCGCTCGACGCTGCCGGCTACACGGGCACGGGCATCATGGCCTACTCGGCGAAGTTCAATTCCGGCTACTACGGTCCGTTCCGCGACGCGGTCGGCAGCGCGCAGGCGGCGGGCACCCGCCTGTTGAGCAAGGCGACCTACCAGCTGAACCCCGCCAACCGCCGCGAGGCGATCAACGAGGCGATCCTCGACGAGGCGGAGGGTGCGGACATCCTGATGGTGAAGCCGGCGGGCATGTACCTCGACATCATCCGCGACGTTCGCGAGATCACGCGGAAGCCGGTCGCGGCCTACCAGATTTCGGGCGAATACGCGCAGATCCACGCCGCCGCGCGGCTGGGTTGGCTCGACCTCGCCCGTTGCCGCCACGAGTCGCTGCTCGCGATCAAACGCGCCGGCGCCGACATGATCCTGACCTACTTCGCCAAGGAGATGG
The DNA here is from genome assembly GCA_035334485.1 of Opitutaceae bacterium. GTDB lineage: Bacteria > Verrucomicrobiota > Verrucomicrobiia > Opitutales > Opitutaceae > Opi-474. The sequence continues at coordinate 6,954 of DAOQKI010000138.1, read as the reverse complement.
CGCAGGTCCTTCGGGCCTGAAGCACGAAGCCGGAAATCCGAAATTCGAGGGACGTTCAGGAGATCAGGGGAAAATCTCTCTCCCGGTCCTTCGGGATGGTCATCTAGGAACGGCGAGCGAGGGCTCTCGGATTTCGCGCGTCCTTCTTAGAATTTCCCTGCGGGCTCAGCCCTGTTTCCGCAGGGTGCTGTGCTTCACGCTGTAGCCGAAATAGACGGCGAAGCCGATGGCCATCCAGATGGCGAGGCGGAGCCAGGTGTCGGGCGGCAGGGTGAACATCATGCCGACGCACGTGACGGCACCGAGGATCGGGACCAGCGGAACCCACGGCGTGCGGAACGGGCGGGCGAGATCGGGCCGCGTCCGGCGCAGGACGAGAATGCCGAGGCAGACGATGGCGAATGCCATCAGCGTGCCGATCGAGATCAGCTCGCCGAGGAGGTCGAGCGGCAGCAGGCCGGCGACGATTGAGCAGACGAGCCCGGTCAGCATCGTGGCGAGGTAGGGCGTGCGGAAGCGCGGGTGGAGCTTGCTGAAGGCGGACGGGAGCAGGCCGTCCTTTGCCATCGAGAAAAAGATGCGCGGCTGGCCGAGCAGCGAGACGAGCGCAACGGAGGTCAGGCCGGCGATGGTCGCGATCTCGATGCTGAAGCGGAGGATCGCGGGGGCCTTGATCTCCTGCAGCACGAAGATGAACGGCGCCTCCACGTTGAGCTGCGGGTACTTCACCATCGCGGTCAGCACGAGCGCGACCGCGATGAACAGGAAGGAGCAGACGCCGAGGCACGCCAGCAGGCCGATGGGCATGTCGCGCTGCGGGTTCTTGGTTTCCTGCGCGGCGCAGGACACATTGTCGAATCCGACGTACGCGAAGAAGATCACCGCCGCGCCCTTGAAGACGCCGCTCCAGCCGAAGTCACCAAAGTGACCGGTGTTCGCCGGGACGAAGGGCGTGAGATTCTGGCGGGCCAGCTCGAAGTGACGGAAAATCCACCACGCGCCGTAGACGATCAGGACCAGCAGCACGCCGACCTTGATGAAGACCATCGTGTTGTTGAACCGGGCCGACTCGCGGATGCCGATGACGAGGATGACCGTCAGGGCGACGGAAATGAACACGGCCGGGAGATTGATGATCGCGCCGGTGGCCGTGATGTGGCCGTGGTCGAGGGCGAAGGGGGCCTGGCCGACCGCCGCGGGGATCGAGATGCCGAACTCGGCGAGCAGCCCCTGGATCGCGGCCGACCAGCTGACGGCGACCGCTGCGCCGGAGAAGAGATACTCAAGGATCAGGTCCCAACCGATGATCCACGCGACGAACTCGCCCATGGTCGCGTACGTGTAGGTGTAGGCGCTGCCCGCGACCGGGATCATCGTGGCGAACTCAGCGTAGCAGAGCCCGGCGAACAGGCAGCCGAGGCCCGCGATGATGAACGAGAAGACGATGGCGGGCCCCGCGTACTGGGCGGCCGAGGTGCCGGCGAGGACGAAGATGCCGGCGCCGACGACCGAGCCGATGCCGAGGCTGACGAGGTTCAGCGCGTTCAGCTCCCGCTTCATCCCATGCGCGCCCTCCGACTCGGCGATGAGCGTGCCAACGGGCTTGGATTGGAAGAGCTTCATGGGACGGAGGGCAGCGTCGAAGGTCGCAGGTCCAAGGTCAAACGTCGCCTGACATAGATTGGAAATTCAAACCCCGCCTTGTCATTCTTCGCTGCGCTCAGAATGACAGAGGGGGACGGGCGGACCTTCGACTCTTCGACCCTCGACCTTCGACTTTAGGCCTTCGACTTTCGACTCCAATCCGATCAGCCCGCCCGCAGCTTGCTGTGGCGGCGGCTGTAGCCGAAGTAGATCAGGAGGCCGACGGCCATCCAGACGAAGAGCCGCATCCACGTGTCGTGGGGCAGGGCCTTCATTTGCCAGAAGCACAGGCCGGCGCCGAGGAGCGGGACCAGCGGGACGAGCGGCGTGCGGAAGCTGCGGACGAGATCCGGCTGCTTGTAGCGGAGGATCGGAATCGCGAGGCAGACGATGACAAAGGCGAAGAGCGTGCCGATCGAGACCAGCTCGCCGAGGAGCGACAGCGGGAACACGCCGCCGATGATGGTGGCGATCACGCCGGTGACGACCGTCGTGACGTACGGGGTCTTGAAGCGCGGGTGGACCTTGGAGAAGACCGCGGGCAGCAGGCCGTCGTTGGCCATCGAGAAGAAGATGCGGGGCTGGCCCATCAGCATCACGAGGATCACGGAGCTGAGGCCCGCGATGGCGGCGATCTCCACCACGAAGCGGAGCGCGAACGGGGCGCCGGCGGCCTGCAGGGCGTTCACGACCGGGGCGGCGTTGTTCAGCTCGGTGTACTTGGCCATGCCGGTCAGCACGAGCGAGATGGCGATGAAGAGCACCGTGCAGACCGCGAGAGAGCCGAGGATGCCGATCGGCATGTCCTTCTGCGGGTTCTTCGCCTCCTGCGCCGAGGTCGAGACCGCGTCAAAGCCGATGTAGGCGAAGAAGATCACGCCCGCGCCGCGCCAGATGCCGCTCCAGCCGAACTGACCCTCGACGCCGGTGTTCGCCGGGATGAACGGCGTCCAGTTCTGGATCGCGAGCTGGCGGTGGTTCAGGAGGTACCAGATGCCGAAGCCGATCACCGCCAGCAGCACCGAGACCTTGGTGATCACCATCAGGTTGTTGAACGTCGCCGACTCCTTGATGCCGATGTAGAGGAGGATGGTGAGCAGGACGATGATGGCCATCGCCGGGACATTCAGGATCGCGCCGGTCGCGACGAAGTGGCCGTCGACGAAGTTGAGCGGCGCGCTGGTCAGCTCGGTCGGGATCGTGATGCCGAACTCCTTGAGGAACGCGACGAAGTGTCCGGACCATCCGACGGCGACGGTTGGGGCGGTGAAGAGGTACTCGAGGATCAGGTCCCAGCCGATGATCCACGCCAGGAACTCGCCCATGGTGGCGTACGCGTAGGTGTAGGCGCTGCCGGCGATCGGGATCATCGCGGCGAACTCCGCGTAGCAGAGGCCGGCGAAGAGACAGCCGAGGCCGGAGATGACGAACGAGATCGCGATGGCGGGTCCGGCGTACTGCGCGGCCGCCTGGCCGGTGAGCACGAAGATGCCGGCGCCGATGATGGCGCCGACGCCGAGACTCACGAGGTTGAGCTTGCCCAGCGTGCGACGCAGGCCCTGGTCGGTGGCGGCCTCCCGCTGCAGTTGGAGGACGGATTTGGTGCGGAACAGGCTCATGGCGGATGGCTGGGGGTTCGGTGGTGGTGGCGAGATTCGATCAGAACGGCGAGCGCGGCACCTGGACCGAGTCGCCGGGCATCATGAGGATGTCCTGCTTCGGGTCCCGCTGGGCGAGCGTGACGTTCACCTCATACGCGGCGGACCCGCGGGTGAGGCTGACCTTTGTTTCCTTGGCGTAGAGCGTGAAACCGCCGGCCGACTGGATGGCCTTGGCGACGGTGAGGTCGGGCATCCAGACCACGCGGCCGGGCCGCGCCACCTCGCCGCCGACGTAGACGTAGCGCTCGGTGACAGTGACGGACACGTCGACCGTGCGGTAGAACTGCTTGGAGATATACGTGGCGCGGATGCGCTCGGCGAGGTCGCCCGCCGTGGTGTCGGCCGTGCTGACGAGGCCGATGTAGGGGAGGGTGATGTTGCCGCGGTCGTCGATCTGCACCGCGTGCGTGCTCGGGTCGGGCACGCCCTGCAGGCTGACCGTCAGGCTGTCACCCGGCCGCAGCTGCGCGGTGTTCGCGGTGGACGTGGCGGGGATGACCGGGTTGGCCATACTGCCGCCGGTCGATTCGCAGCCCGCGAGCAGTGCCGCGAGGGAGGCGAGGCACAGCAGGAGCGGGCGGCGGAGGAGATCCATGGACTGCAAATGGGGTCCGGCCGCTGAAAGGTCGAGACTTAGCGCTTCCCGCGGGATCGGGCCCGCGGCTTTTCGTCCTCGTCTTCGTCGCCGTCAGAGTCGTCGTCGCCGTCTTCGTCCTTGTCCTTCTCCTTGCCCTCTTCGTCGCCGTCCTCGCTCTCCTCGTCCTCATCCCACTTCAGGGACTCGTCGTTCTTGAGCTTCTCCTCCTCCTCCTCGTCGAGCTCGGGCAGGTCGTCATCGTCCTCCTCGCTCTTGGCGGGCTTCTCGTCGTCGGACTCGTAGCCGGCGGGCATGAAATCGAGAATGGCGGTGATCTCCTCGAAGGAGTGGACGGCGCGACCCTCGATGAAGGAGCTGTTCTGATCCTCGCGGATCTCGTCCTCGACCTCGTCGAGGGTGAGCTTCGACTCGAACTCGAACAGGTCGTTGAGCATCTTCACACGGCAGCGCGTGAGATGGTCGAGCAGGTCGGCGTACGGCCCGTTCTCTTCGTCGAGGATGTCGGGCAGCAGGAAAAGTTTCTCCTCGGACTCGAACACGGACTCCTTCGTGCGCTTGAGCCGCACCTTGCCGCTGCCGAGATCCTTCTCGATGCGGAAGGGGATGAAGGCGCGCTCCATCGTGTCCTGGTCGAAGCCGTAGTCGCGCAGCGGATCGACGAGTTCGATCAGGTGATCGCGCTGCCGCGGGTCGATGATGCTCAGGCCGTCCACATCCCAACGCACCGGATCGCTGGTCTCATGCACCCACCAATTGTGATCTTCGCCCAGACGAACGACGCACCAATCGAGAGTTGAAGTAGGTTTGGCCATAGAGCAGGTGAGGCGGAGGGAATTTTCGCGCAGCGTGCGAGGGGAGTCGTAAAAAACAAGCACAAAAGAGCCGAGTTCGCGCCGGAGCAAAATCTGCGCGCCGTTTCGCAAAAATCCTTTGCCCTTGGGCGTTTAGACGGGAGGGCCTTGCCTTTTCGGAACGCGATTTTCATCGTCCGGTTTCATGGGCTTCCTTTACGAGAAACTGGCGCGCCGCGCGTTCTTCCATCTCGACCCGGAACGCGCGCACGAACTGAGCGTCACGGCGCTCGCCACGCTGGCCCATCTGCCACCCCTCTGCCGGCTGCTCGAGGCCTGGAACCAGCTGCCTTCCGCCACGCGCCCGGTCGAGGCGTTCGGCCTGCGCTTTCCCAATGCCGTGGGTCTTGCCGCCGGCTACGACAAGCACGCCACCGCCTGGCCCGCCGCCGCCGCCCTGGGTTTCGGTCATGTCGAGATCGGCACCGTCACGGCCCTGGCCCAGCCCGGCAACGACCAGCCCCGGGTCTTCCGCTTCCCGGTCCAGGAGGCCGTGATCAACCGGATGGGCTTCAACAACGAGGGTGCCGCCGCCGTCGCCCGTCGCCTTGCCCGTCAGCCGGGACCCGGACGGCGCCGGATCCCGCTCGGCGTGAATCTCGGCAAGTCCAAGCTCGCCCCCATCGACGAGGCGGTCGCGGACTATCTCGAGAGTTTCCGCCTCCTGGCCGGGCATGCCGATTATCTCGTGCTCAATGTCAGCAGCCCGAACACGCCCGGCTTGCGCCAGCTCCAGGATGCCGACCGCCTGCGCGAATTGCTCGCCGCCGTGACCGCCGCGAACCGGGAACGCGCCCAGGGCGGGGCGGACCGGAAACCGATCCTCCTCAAGATCGCGCCCGACCTGACGTTTCCCCAGATCGACGCGGTGCTCGAGACCATCGCCCAGCACGGGCTGGATGGCATCATCGCGACGAACACGACGCTGGCCCGGCCGGGACCCTTTGCCCAGGTCAACCAGGCCGGCGGCCTCAGCGGAGCCCCGCTGCGCCGGCGGTCGACGGAGATCATCAACTATATTGCGCGGGCCACGTCCGGCCGCCTCCCGATCATCGGGGTGGGCGGCATCATGGACGCCGAGTCGGCCGGCGAGAAACTCGATGCCGGCGCCACGCTGGTCCAGGTTTACACCGGATTGGTGTATCGCGGCCCGTTCTTCCCGGCCGCCGTCGCCCGGGCACTGGCCGACCGGCAGAGCCGATAGGCGTGGAGAAAATACCGAACGTCCAACGCCGAACTCCGGACGCCGAACGTCGAAGGAGAGGCGGGTTGAGCGTTGAATGCTGAGAGTTGAGAGACTCCACACGCGGCGCGTTTGCCTGTTTCCATCGCTCAAGCTGCAACTTCGGCGTCCGGCGTTCGGCGTCCGATGTTCGGCGTTCGCCTGTGGTCTTTCCCCGGATTTTGTCTCTTCCGATTTCAGTGCTTTACAAGCTCCGGCCGATTCCTCTTAGTCCGCCTTCCCCTACTTAGAAATGCTCGGGTGGTGGAATTGGTAGACACACACGTTTGAGGGGCGTGTGCCGTAAGGCGTGCAGGTTCGAGTCCTGTCCCGAGCACCAGTCTTCGCCGCCGCGACAGCGGCAAGAAGACTGCCCTCCGTAGCGCGCGAACCGCGTGCGTAGGAGGGCCGACCCCCCCGTAAGCGGCTACGACTCGGCAAGCCCAGTCTTCGAATCCAGAAGCCCCGCTCGACGCCCGATTCGGCCGCCTCGACAGCGGCAAGAAGACTGCCCCTCCAAATTAGCGCAGATTAGTGGAGATTAGCGGTTTCTCCCTCTGGAGAATTGTTCCCTCGGAACGTAAAATTCCGTTCCGGGAAATCGCTTGCGTCACCCCTTGGCGCGTTAACACTCCGCTGCGACTACACCAAGCGCCCTGCGTGCGCTTTCAGCAAACCACCGCCGCGGGCCTCGCGCCCGCTTTGTTTCGACTACATGGACGACACGCCCGCCAAGGAGAATCCTGAGAAGGATTTCAACAAGATCGACCTTAGCCAGCTCCAGGGCTTCAGCTTCGGCACCCAGTGGGTGCAGGACAAAGCCCCGGGGTCTGACCGCCAGGACCAGAGGTCAGACCGCCCTCCACGCGAGGGCGCCGAACGCCGCGACCGTCGCGCCTTCCGCCGTCCCTCGCCGGGACCCGGTGGCGGCGATGCGCCGGCTGGACGGTTATCGCGTGGTGCGCGCCGCCGCCGCCC
>DAOQKI010000137.1:0-9182 GCA_035334485.1 Opitutaceae bacterium | reverse complement strand
CCCGCCGCGCTCCGCCTCAGCGGGCTGGAGGCCCTGACCGCGCCATGAACTCCGCCGCCTCCCAGTTCCTCGTCATCGGCGAGCGCACCAACATCACCGGCTCGCCGAAGTTCGCGCAGGCGATCAAGGCCGGCGCGTGGGAAGCGTGCCTCGCCATCGCCCGCCAGCAGGTGGAAAACGGCGCGAACATCATCGACATCAACGTCGACGAGGCGCTCATCGACGGCGAGGCGACGATGGTCCGGTTCCTCAACCTCATCGCCGCCGAGCCCGAGATCGCGCGGGTGCCGGTGATGCTCGACTCGTCCAAGTGGACCGTCCTCGAGGCCGGCCTGAAATGTCTCCAGGGCAAGGGCATCGTGAACTCGATCTCGCTGAAGGACGGCGAGGCCGAGTTCCTGCGCCGCGCCCGGCTCCTCCAGCGCTACGGCGCGGCCGCGGTCGTCATGGCCTTCGACGAGCAGGGCCAGGCCGCCAGCCGCGACGACAAGGTGCGCATCTGCACCCGCGCCTATCGCCTGCTGGTCGACCGGCTCGGGTTTCCCGCGGAGGACATCATCTTCGACCCCAACATCCTCACGGTCGCCACCGGCATCGAGGAGCACAACGCCTACGCGCTCGATTTCTTCGAGGCGACGCGGGTGATCAAGGCCACGCTGCCCGGCGCCAAGGTGTCCGGCGGCGTCTCCAACGTCTCGTTCTCGTTCCGCGGCAACAACCCGGTCCGCGAGGCGATTCACACGGTCTTCCTCTACCACGCGATCCGCGCGGGCCTCGACATGGCCATCGTCAACGCCGGCATGCTCGGCGTCTATGAGGAGATTCCCGCCGACCTCCGCGCGCGCGTGGAGGACGTGCTCCTCAACCGCCGGCCGGACGCGACCGAACGTCTCGTGGCCTTCGCCGACGCCCTCAAGGCCGCGAGCGGCGGCCCCGCCAAGGCCGAGGCGCGCGAGGATCTCGCGTGGCGCGGCCTGCCAGTCGAGGAGCGCCTCGCGCACGCTCTCGTCAAGGGCATCGACACCTTCATCGAGGCCGACACCGAGGAGGCCCGCGCCAACGCCGCGAAATACCCCCGGCCGCTGCACGTGATCGAGGGCCCGCTGATGGACGGCATGCGCGTCGTCGGCGACCTGTTCGGCGCCGGCAAGATGTTCCTGCCGCAGGTGGTGAAGTCGGCACGGGTGATGAAGAAGTCCGTCGCCTACCTCACCCCGTTCATGGAGGAGGAGAAGCGCCGGCTCATCGCCGAGGGCGGCACCGCCCGCTCGCGGGGCAAGGTCGTCCTCGCCACTGTGAAGGGCGACGTCCACGACATCGGCAAGAACATCGTCGGCGTCGTCCTCGCCTGTAACAACTACGAGGTCGTCGACCTTGGCGTGATGGTGCCGTGCGACCGGATCCTGACCACCGCGCGCGAGCAGCAGGCGGACCTCATCGGCCTTTCGGGCCTCATCACGCCGTCGCTCGACGAGATGGTCCACGTCGCGCGCGAGATGCAGCGCACCGGATTTGAGCTGCCGCTGCTGATCGGCGGCGCCACCACCAGCGCCGCCCACACCGCGGTGAAGGTGGCCCCGGAATACGCCGCGCCCGTGGTCCACGTCCTCGACGCGTCGCGGGTGATCGGCGTCGTGTCCTCGCTGCTCAGTCCGACCGCCCGGGCGGCGTTCGCCGCCGAGAACCGGGCGAAGCAGGACCGCCAGCGCACCGAGTTCAGCCAGCGCCGCGCCGCCCGCCCGCTCCTCGCGCTGGCCGCCGCCCGTGCCCGCCGCGAGGTGTTCGACTGGGCGGCCGTCGACATCCCGCGACCCGAGTTTCTCGGCCGCCGGGTCTTTTCCACCGCGGCCAGCGAGACGCCCGGCGCCCTGCCCCTGGCCCTCAACGAGATTGCCCGCTACATCGACTGGGGTCCGTTCTTCTCCGCGTGGGAGCTGCACGGCCGGTTCCCCGACATCCTGCGGGATCCGGTGGTCGGCGCCGAGGCGACCAAGCTCCACGCCGATGCGCAGGTGCTGCTCGCGCGGATCATCGCCGAGCGGCGGTTCACGGCCAAGGCCGTCCTCGCCTTCTGGCCCGCCAACGCCACCGGCGACAGCGTCGAGGTCTACGCCGACGAGCAGCGCAGCCGGGTGATCGAGACGTTCCACTTCCTGCGCCAGCAGCACGAGAAACCCGCGGGCCAGTTCCAGCACTGTCTCGCGGACTACGTCGCCCCGCGCGACTCCGGCCGGCTCGATTACCTCGGCGGTTTCGCCGTCACCAGCGGCCACGGCGACGAGGCCTTCGCGCAGGAGTTCGCCGCGCGGCACGACGATTACTCGGCGATCATGGTCAAGGCGCTCGGCGACCGGCTGGCCGAGGCGCTGGCCGAGCTGCTGCACCACCGGGCCCGCGAATTCTGCGGCTACGGCCGCACGGAGAACCTCGCGATGCCCGACCTCATCCGCGAGCAGTACCGGAGCATCCGGCCCGCGCCCGGCTATCCGGCGTGTCCCGACCACACGCAGAAGCCCCCGCTGTTCGCCCTGCTCGACGCGACGGCCGCGACGGGCATCACGTTGACCGAAAGCCAGGCGATGGTCCCGGCAAGCAGCGTGAGCGGGTTCTATTTCAGCCACCCTTCCGCCAAGTACTTCGCCGTGGGCAAGCTCGGGGCCGACCAGGTCGAGGACTACGCCGCGCGCCAGGGCCGCCCGCGCGCCGAGGTGGAGAAGTGGCTCGCGCCCTACCTCGACTACGACCCCGCGTAGCCGGGTCTATTCCCCCACCAATCGGCGCTTCGTGACCTTCGTGGCAAGGGCATGACCCCTGCCCGGTTTCACCGCGCTCATCAGCCCAGCCGCTCCCGCCCGTGCGGCGCCGAGAAATCCAGGACCGGCCCCAGCGGCACGATGCGGGTCGGGTTGATGTCGTCGTGCGTGAAGTAGTAGTGCCGCTTGATGTGGTCCAAGTTCACCGTGCCCGCGATGCCCGGCTGCTGGTAGAGATCGCACAGGTAGCCCTGTAGGACCGGATAGTCCGCGATCCGGCGCAGGTTGCATTTGAAGTGTCCGAAATAGACGGCGTCGAAGCGCACCAGCGTGCAGAACAGCCGCCAGTCGGCCTCGACCGGCTGCGGGCCGAACAGGAAGCGCCGGGTGGCGAGCCGCGCCGCGTACTCTTCGAGCGCCGCAAACACGTCCCGGCACCCGCGCTCGTACGCCGCCTGCGTCGTGGCGAACCCGGCGCGGTAGACGCCGTTGTTGATCCGCTCGTAAATGTCCGCCGCCACCCGACGGTGCTCTTCCTCGATGGCGGCAGGAAACAACGTCACGCCGCCGCGACCGAGCGTCGCGAGCGGCCCGTCGAACATCCGGCAGAGGTCATCCTCCGAGTTGTTCACGATGCGCCCGGCCCGCCGGTCCCACAGCACCGGCACGGTGTACCGCCCGCGATAGCCGGGCTGCGACGCCGCGTAGGCTTCGGCGAGGAAGTGGAAACCGTTGACCGGGTCGCGGCTGAAACCGGGTCCGTCGCGGAAGGCCCAGCCGCGGTCGTCGCGCACCGGATCGACGACGGTCAGGCCTATGGCGGCGGTGAGACCCTTGAGCTCGCGCGCGATGACGGTGCGGTGGGCCCACGGGCAGGCGAGCGAGACGTACAGGTGGTAGCGCCCGGCCTCGACCGGATGCGGCGTGCTGCCGTCCGCGGACACCCACGCGCGAAACGCGTCCTCCTGCCGGGCGAACTCGCCGGCGGCGGTGATCTCGTCGGGAAACTGGCCGGCGGCGCCCACGCCAGACGTTGAGCCCGGCCCGGATGCAGCGCAAGCGGGCCGGGCGGGAATCCGCCGGGTGCGGATCGTTCAATCGGTGGCGACGTCCACCGCCAGGGCGGTGACGCCGTCGTCGGCCACCGTGACGGTGACGCGATCACCGACCTTGACGTCGGCGCTGCTGGCGGGCGCCCCACTCTTCGTGTAGGTGGTGGTCGCGGTGAGCTTCAGCTCACGTCCACCGACCGAGAGGGAGGAGTCCGACTTGGCATCGACCTTGCCCGTGACGGTCTTGGCGGCCTTGGTGTCCTCGGAGGCCGAAGGAACCGGGTTCTCCGGCTGGCGGGCGCAGGCGGCCAGGGGTGCCGCCAACACCGACGCGCCGAGGAGCAGTCCGAGCAACGAGGAGGTGATCTTGGGTGCTTTCATCTTGGTACCTATTGTTTTCTGCATGGTCGTAACGACCGGTTTAGGTTGGTGCCTGATCCCGTCCGGCCGCGGCACCGACCCGGACTTGCCGGGACCGCGACCGGGGCGGGAAACCAAGCGTTCGCTCCGATAGTGTCGGCTTTCACCGGCTGGTTCGCGGAATTCGGCGCGATTCGTCGAAATTTTACCCCGGTTCCGTCGCCCGAGCCTTGCCTTTCCCCGGCGTCATTCTCCACGTTCAACCCTCACAAATCCCCCGAGCAAAACCCCTTGATCCCATGCGTATCCGCCTGTGCCTCCTGATCAGCGCCGTCGCGCTGGTTCGTCCCCTGTTCGCCGCCGACGCGGTCGCGGACAACCCGCTCTTCACCGAGAGCCCGCTTCCGCTGCACTATCCCCAGTTCGACAAGATCCGGCCCGAGCATTTCGGCCCGGCGTTCAAGGCCGCCTTGGCCGAGCAGCGGCAGGAGGTCGACGCGATCGCCCAGTCCAAGGAGGCCCCGACCTTCGAGAACACGATCGTGGCGCTGGACGCGAGCGGCCGCTTTCTCAGCCGCGTCGACAACATCTTCTCCAACCTGACGAGCGCGGACACCAATCCGGCTCTGCAGCAGCTCGAGACGGAGATCGCTCCGCTCCAGGCGGCGCACGAGGACGCCATCCACTTCAACGCCGCGCTCTTCGCCCGAATCAAGGACGTGTACGCGCGGCGGGCCACCCTCGGGCTCGATCCCGAGTCGCTCCACCTCGTCGAGCGCACCTACCGCGACTTCGTCCGCGGCGGCGCGAACCTCTCGCCGGCCGACCAGGCCAAGCTCCTGGCGTTGAACGCCGAGATCGCCACGACCGAGACCACCTTCAGCCAGAACGTGCAGAAGGAGAAGAACGCCGACGCCGTCCTGGTTGACACGCGGGAAGAGCTCGCCGGCCTCTCCGAGAGCGAGATCGGTGGCGCCGCCGCCGACGCCCGCGCCGCGGGCCACGAGGGCAAGTTCCTCCTCGCCCTCCAGAACACGACCGGCCAGCCGGTGCTCGCCTCGCTCAAGAACCGCGCCCTCCGCGAGCGCGTGATGGCGGCGTCGCTCGCCCGCGGCAGCCACGGCGGTCCCTACGACAACCGCGCCGTCGTCACCCGCCTCGCCAAGCTCCGCGCCGAGCGCGCCAACCTCCTCGGCTACCCGAACCATGCCGCCTACCAGCTCGCCGAGCAGACGATCGGCTCGGTCGACGCCGTGAACCAGCTGCTCGCGCAGCTCGCCGTCCCGGCCGTCACCAACGCGAAGTTCGAGGTCCGCAACCAGCAGCTCCTCATCGACCGCGAGCACGCCGGCTTCCAGGTGTCCGCCGCCGACTGGGGCGTGTACTCGGACAAGGTCCGCCGCATCCTCTACCGCTTCGACACCGCCGAGGTCCGCCAGTATTTCGAGATGAACCACGTGCTGATCGACGGCGTGTTCTACGCGGCCACCCGGCTGTACGGCATCACCTTCAAGGAGCGCCACGACCTGCCGGTCTACAACCCGGACGTCCGGGTGTTCGACGTCTTCAACGAGGACGGCTCGCAGCTCGCGATCTTCCTCGTCGACTACTACGCGCGGCCCTCGAAGCGCGGCGGCGCCTGGATGAACCAGTACGTTTACCAGTCCGGCCTGTTCGGCACCAAGCCCGTCGTCGCCAACCACCTCAACATCCCGAAGCCCGCCGCCGGGCAGCCCACCCTGCTCACCATCGAGGAGGTGCGCACCGCCTTCCACGAGTTCGGCCACGCGCTGCACGGCATGTTCTCGGCCGTCCGCTACCCGCGGTTCGCCGGCACGCGCGTCCCGCGCGACTTCGTCGAGTTCCCGTCCCAGGTGAACGAGATGTGGCGGTACTGGCCCGAGGTGCTGCAGCACTACGCCCGCCACTACCAGACCGGCGAGCCGATGCCCGCCGCGCTGCTGAAGCGCGTGCTCGACGCGGAGAACTTCAACCAGGGCTACGACACCACCGAGCTCGTCGCCGCCAACGCGATCGACCAGGCCTGGCACCAGCTCAAGCCGTCCGAGGTGCCCGACGATGTCCCGGCCTTCGAGGCCGCCGCCCTCAAGCGCGCCGGCGTCGACTATCCCCCGGTCCCGCCCCGCTACCGCAGCACGTATTTCTCCCACTCGTTCGGCGGCAGTTACTCGGCCGGCTACTACTCGTACTTCTGGAGCGAGGTCCTCGCGGCCGACAGCGTCGAGTGGTTCAAGGCCCACGGCGGCCTCAACCGCGCCAACGGCGACCACTTCCGCACCACCCTGCTGTCGCGCGGCGGCAGCCGCGACGCGCGCGAGCTGTTCCGCGACTTCACCGGCGCCGAGCCCGACGTGAAGCCGCTGATCCGCCGCCGCGGCCTCGACCATCCGCCGGCCGCGCTGGAATTTGACGGCTAGTTCGCGCCTCCCAGCTTCTATCCCCATGAAACGTCTGCCCCTCCTCCTCGCGGCCGCCGGCCTCGTGCTCCTGGCCGCCTGCAGCCGCTCCGGCGTGATTGACGAAACCGCGTCGGCCGCCGCCCCCGGCGCCGCCGGCGCCAAGTCCCCGACCCCGGCCCGCATCGCCCACGGCGCGCGCGTCAACCTCAGCGACTGGGTCGTGCCCGGCAAGACCACCATCTTCGACTTCACCAGCGAGGGCTGCCCGCCCTGCCGCGCCATCGCCCCCAAGCTCCACAAGCTCCACGCGGAGCGGACCGATGTCGTGGTGGTCGAGGTCGACCTCAACCGCCCGGGCGTCCACGGCATCGACTGGCACTCGCCGGTCGCCGAGCAGTTCAGCCTGGAGTCGATCCCGCACTTCAAGGTCTACGGGCCCAACGGCAAGCTGCGCGCCGAGGGCGACGAGGCCTACGGCATCGTGGCCGGCATGCTCCAGGGGGGCTGACCAGTCCGACGGAACCTGCCCGGCCCCGCGGCAGTCACACGGGACAGCCATGTCCCTCCGCCCTTCCCTGCTCCGCCTCGGCCTCGCGCTCCTGCTCGCGGCCGTCGGCGCCGGCCGGGCGCGGGCCGCGGATGACACGCGGTTCTCCGCCACGCTCACCGCCGAGCAGCGCACCGCCGCCGGGCTGGTCCGGTTGACCCCGGACAACCTCGCCGTCGTCGACGGCCTCGTGCGCCAGGACCTCGCCGCCAGCCGGTACCAGCACAACGCGGTCGACGGCACCCGTTTCACCCAGCGGCGCACGACGCGCGAGCGCGAGCTCTCCGGCCTTGCCCAGCTGACGCCGGCTGAGCAGGCGCAGCTCGATGAGCTGGTGGGCCAGCGCATCGACGACGCCAACCCGGTGAAGATCGTTCCCGCGGTCGCGACCGCCGCGGCCGCCGCCGTGCGGACCGTGAAGTATGTCGCCCCGCCGGAAATCCACGGCTCGGTCTCCCTCACTGTGGGCGGCGGCCGTGGCGGATCGTTCACGGGCGGCGGCGTCGAGCTGACGTACGACGACCCGGAGCACCGCTACTCCGTCGCGGTGGCCTACTCGGTGTTTCGCGGGCGCGGCCTGCCGTGGTGCGTCGGACCAGCGGGCGAGCCGCTGGCGCCGCTGCCAGGACCGTACTGATCCGTCGGCGGGAATAACCAAACGGTTCATTGGCGCGCCGTCCGGACTCGACTCGCGACCGGCCGCCGTCACGCTCGGCATTTCATGCTGTGGCGCTACCTGCTTCTGACGGTCGGGGTGTTCTCCACCTCGATGTCGGTGATCCTGATCCGGATGAGCCCGACCCAGCCCGTCGTGCTGTCCGCGCTGCGCCTCCTGCTCGCCGGCGGGCTGCTCCTCCCCGTGTTTCTGCACGAGTGGCGGGGACACGGCCGGGGGTTCACCGCGGCGCACTGGCGGTGCACGCTCGCCCCCTCGCTGCTCCTGGCGCTGCATTTCAGCTCGTGGTCCTACGGGGCGCGCCTGACCGGCACCGCGCAGGCCAGCCTGATCGTCAATCTCGTGCCCGTGGCCATGCCATTCCTGCTGCACTGGCTCGTCCGGGAACGGATTAACCGCATTGAGATCGCCGGCACCGCCATCGCCCTCGCGGGCGTGGCGCTGCTGATGCTGCCGGACGCCCTCGCCGGCGGCGGCGACTTCCGGGGCAATTTCATCTGCTTCGTCTCAATGCTGCTGGTGGCGGGCTACGTCGCGCTCTCGCGCCGGAACCGCGATTTTCCGTCGCTCTGGCTCTACGTCGTCCCGATCTACCTGCAGTCGGGCCTGGTCTGCCTGGTCGCGGCCCTCCCCTGGCTCGGCGCGTTCGGCACCCACGGCGCGCGGGAATGGTGGCTGGTCGTCGCCTTGGCCGTCGTCCCCACCATTCTCGGCCACACCATCATCAACCATGCGCTGCGCCATATCCGCGGCCAGGTCGTCGGCCTGTTCACCGCCGCGCAGTTCATCTTCCCCACCGTGGTCGCGTACCTCTGCTTCGACGAGCGTCCCGTCGCGCGGTTCTATCTCGCGAGCCTCGTCGTGATCGCCGGCATTTCCCTGGTCATCTTCTCGGCCCCGTCGGCGCCACCGCCCGCCGTCGAATAGGCGCCCGGCGCAGTCCGCCGCATCCTGTCGCACCGGGATTGCCGCCGGCCCGCGGGGCCGGCAGAAACCAGCCATGCTCTCCCTCCGGCGGCTCCCCTGGCTGGTGCTCGGTGTCCTGGCACTCGCACGGCCGCTGCCCGCCGCGCCGGATCCCGTGGAGGGAACGTGGACCGGCACGATCACCGCGCCCCAGGGCACCGTGGCCGACTTCGGGCTCGAGTTCTTCCGCACGCCGCGCGGCACCCTCGTGTTCCGCCTGAACTTCCCGGACATGTTCACCTATGCGGCGCCGTTCATGATCCCGGTCGAGACCACCGGCGACGGCCACTACCGGATCACGCCCGCGTTCCAACTGCAGCTCGAGCTCAAGGGCGACACGCTGGCTGGCACGTTCGCCGCCGGCCGCCTGCCGGTGTCCCTTCATCGCGCCGCGGCGTTTCCACCCCG
>DAOQKI010000136.1:0-9328 GCA_035334485.1 Opitutaceae bacterium | reverse complement strand
GTCCTCGAAGGGCTGGTCGCCCAGCCGGGCGGCGCGGTCGTCGCCGAACCGCAGCGCGGGCGGGACCATCCGCTCGGCCGCCTCCTGGCCGCCGCGCACGACGCGCTCGACCAGGCGGGTGCGGTCGAGCGCGAGGGAGAGGGCCCGGCGAACCCGGACGTCGTTGAGGGGCGCCTTGGTGGTGTTGAAGGCGAGGTAGCGCGTCTCCGCCAGCGGCGCCCGGTGCACTTCGTCGGGCTGGTCCCGCTGGTAGGCGTCGAGCTTCGAAAACGGCACGGCCATCGTCACGTCCACCTGCCCCGAGCGAAAGGCGCGCTCCTCCGCGTCGCCGTTGTCGAACGCGACAAACTGGATGCCGTCCAGCAGCACGCGGGCGGCGTCGTGATACGCGGGGTTCTTCCGCACGACGATGCGCTGGTGCGGGCTCCACTCGACGAGGGTGAACGGCCCGTTGCCCACGAAATTGCCCGCCCGGGTCCAGGTCCGGCCGAAGCGTGCCACCGCGCGCGGGTTCGCCGGGAGCCAGGGCCCGCTGGCCGCGTAATGGAGGAACCGTGGGGCCGGGCGCTCCAGCGTCACGACCAGGGTCTGCGGGTCCGTCGCCTTGAAACCGACCGTGTCGAAGTCCGACGTGACGCCAGCCGCAAAGTCGCGGGCCCCGCGGACGAGATCGAAAAGCGCGGTCTTGGGCGCGGCGGTGGCCGGCGTGAGGAGCCGGCGGTAGGACGCCACGAAGTCGTCGGCCGTCACGGGCTCGCCGTCACTCCAGCGTCCGTCGGGCCGGAGGTGAAACGTGTAGGTGCGGCCGTCGGCCGAGACGGTCCATGACTCGGCGGCGGCGGGCACCGGCGTCCCGCCGGCGGGATCCGGGGCGACGAGGCCCTCGCTGAGGGCGCGCAGGATGAAGAAGTCGTCGGGCAGCGTGGCGAGCGCGGGGTCGAGGTCGGTCGGCTCATTGCGCTGGCTGATGCGCAGCATGGCGCCCCCGCGGTCCGCCTCGGTCCGCCCGCAGCCCGCGAGGCCGAACCCGGCCGCGGCGGCCAGGAGCAGCGCGAACCCGGCGCGCCGGGCCCGCGGGGTCAGCTTACTCCAGCCAGACATGCTTGTACGGGTGGTGGTCGAGCAGGGTGGGATTCCAGCCCTTCACCGCCGGGTGACAGAGGAAGACGTGCGTGTAGTGGTAGATCGGGATGAGCGGGGCATCCTCCAGCAGGAGCGCCTCGGCCTCCTGGAACAGGGCCCCGCGGCGGCCGGAGTCGGCGGTGCGCTCGGCCTCGAACAGGAGGCTGTCGTACCGCGGGTTGGCCCAGCCGGTGTAGTTGTTGCCGCTGCCCGACCGCCAGATGTCGAGGAAGGACGACGGATCGACGTAGTCGCCGGTCCAGACCGACCGGAGGATCTCGAAGTGACCGAGCCGGCGCGCCTCCAGCGTGCTCTTCAGCTCCTGGTTCACGAGCCGCACCTCGATGCCCAGCTCGCGGTGCCACATTTCCTGGATCGCCTCCGCGATCACGCGATGCGTCTCGGAGGTGTTGAAGAGCAGCTCGAAGGGCGGCAGGCCGTGCCCGCCCGGGTAGCCGGCCTCGGCCAGCAGGCGCCGCGCCCCGGCGAAATCGCACGGGATGGCGGTCTGCGCCACGTAGCCCGCGGTGCCCGGGGGCGTGAACGCCCGCGCCGGCAGCTGGCCCCCATGCAGGATCTTGGCCACGATCGCCTCGCGGTCCACCGCCAGCGCCAACGCGCGCCGAACCCGCACGTCGTTGAGGAAGGGCTTGGTCACGTTCAGCCGGTAGAAATAAGTCCCGAGCAGCGGGTCGAGCCGCAGGAACTGGGATCCGTTGCGGCGGTAGGTGGCGATCTTGTCGGGCGGGAGAGCATCCGTGACGTGCAGCTGGCCCGCCCGGAAGGCCCGCTCCTCGGCGTCGATGCTGTCGATCGCGTGGAAGTGGATTCCGGTGAGCCGCACCGCGGCGGCGTCCCAGTAGGTGGCAGACTTGGCGACCACGATCTCCTGGCCGGCATGCCAACTGACGAGGGTGAACGGGCCGTTGCCGACGAAATTCCCCGGGCGCGACCACGGGTTGTCGCGCGCCGTGGGCGACCCGAACTTCTCGATGGTCGGCAGGTGCACCGGGAACCACGCGGGATGGTTCAGCATCGAGAGGAAATACGGGGCGGGGTGCTCGAGCGTGACGCGCAGCGTGCGCGGGTCCGGCGCGGCGAGCCCGACCTGGCTGAAGGGGCCCTGACCCTGATGGAAGGCCTGGGCGCCTTGGATCACAAAAAGCAGGTTCGCGTTGTCCGCGCCGAGGGCCGGCGTCAGGATCCGCTGCCACGAGCGGATGAAGTCGGCGGCCGTGACCGGGTCGCCGTTCGACCAGCGGGCGTTGGCGCGCAGCGTGAAGGTGTAGGTCAGCTGGTCGGACGAGATCTCCCAGCGTTCCGCGACGCCGGGGACGGGGTGCAGGTCCACCGGGTCCTCGGCGACCAGGCCCTCGAGCAGCGCGGACAGGACGCTGTAGTCGCTCGCCTGGGTGGCGAGCTGCGGGTCGAGCGACGCGAGGTCGTGGCCGATGCCGCGGTGCAGCACCTGCTCGCGAACCCCGCGCTCGACCAGCGATTCGCGGCGGGCGCAGCCGGCGGCCAGCACCAGCAGCCCGAGCAAAACGAACCAGCGGACGTGTCGCATGGGAGCCTCAGCGCTTGGCCAGGAGCGCGACCGCGTGGGCGGCGATCGCGACGCCGCGGCCGAGGTCGCCCACGCCCTCGTTGGTGGTGGCCTTGAGCCCGACCTCGTCCGGCAGAAGCCCGGTCGAGCGCGCCAGCGCGGCCTTCATGTCCGCGAGCCGGGGCGCGATCTTCGGCCGCTCCGCGATCACGGTGGCATCGATGTTCACCAGGTCGAAGCCGAGCTTCCGGATCTCCGCCACGACTCGCTGCAGGAGCAGCTGGGAGTCGATGCCCCGGTAGGCCGGGTCGGTGTTGGGAAAGAGGTGGCCGATGTCCGGCAGCGCCGCGGCGCCCAGGATCGCGTCGCAGATCGCGTGGGTGACGCAGTCCGCGTCCGAGTGCCCGTCGAGGCCGAAGTCCGCCACGAACTTCACGCCGCCCAGCACGAGCGGGCCTCCCGGGACGATCCGGTGAATGTCATAGCCGTGGCCGATGCGGTACTTCATGGGGAAATTCCAAACGCCAAATTCCAAATGCCAAACGCCAGTTTCCAAACGCCAAACTCTCGATGCCAAACGTCAAACGTTGGGTGAAAGCTCAAGGCGAAAGCAGCCGGGCTGGGGCGCGGCATGGCTCGGGCTCAGCTGCCGCCGCGCGTGACGAGGAACTCGAGGTATTCCAGGTCCGCCGGGGTGGTCAGCTTCGGGTTCGGCGAGGTGTTTTCCAACAGTGCGATGGAGTGGCCGAGCTTCTCGACCGCGGAGGCGTCGTCCGTGACGCTCTGGCGGCGGGACGCCACGCGCGCGTAGGCGCGGACGATCAGGTCGCGGCTGAACACCTGCGGCGTCTCCATCGCCCAGAGACGCGAGCGGTCGAGCGTCCGGAGATGCGCGTCGTCGCGGTGCTCCTTGATCGTATCGGTGACCCGGTGGGCGAGCACGACCGCGGCCTCGCGGCGGACGATCTTGTGCAGCGCCACGAGCTGCTCGGGCCGGATCAGCGGCCGGGCGCAGTCATGGATGAAAACATGAGCGATGTCGTCCGGCAGTGCGGCCAGGGCGTTCATCACCGAGTCCTGCCGTTCGCGGCCGCCCTGCACGAGGGCCGACGGCGTGGGCGCGTAGGCCATCAGCTCGGTCATCTGGCGGGGGTCGCGATACACCACCACGTAGAAATCCGCGATGCTGCTCGCCATGAACGCCGCCACCGAGTGGGCGAACACCGGCCGGCCCGCCAGGGGCGCCAGCACCTTGTCCGTGACCGCCCCGTTCATGCGCGAGCCGCTGCCGGCGGCGAGAAGGATGACAGCGGTGCGACTCATTGGGGAAGTGACGAGTGACGAGGGACGAGTGACGAGGAGGACGTGCTCGGCTGTGGGGGTGCGCGAGTGGGGAGGGAGAACTTGAGGGAAGAAACCGCCGACCGCAAGGACGGGCACGCGGAGTCCGCTAGCCGACTCTTGTCACTCGTCCCTCGTCACTTCCGCTCGCCGATTTCGGCGAGGATGGCGCGAGCGGCCTGGACCGGGTCGGGGGCCTTGAAGATCGGGCGGCCGACCACGAGGAAACTGGCGCCGGCGCGCGCGGCCTCGGCGGGGGTCATCACGCGGCTCTGGTCATCGGCCTTGGCGTCGCGAGGGCGGATGCCGGGGGTGACGAGGGCGACGGAGGCGGGCAGGGCGGCGCGGAGCGGGGCGATCTCAAGCGGGGAGCAGACGAGGCCCTGGAGGCCGGAGTCGACCGCGAGCCGGCCGAGGCGCACCACCTGGTCGGCGGGCGAGTCGGGCACGCCGGTCTCGGCGAGGCCGGCGGCACTGGTGGAGGTCAGCACGGTGACGCCGAGGAGCAGGAGCTCCGGCGCGTGCTCGCGCTGGGCCTTCACGGCCCACTGCATCATCTCGCGGCCGCCGCTGGTGTGCAGCGTGAGCATCCCGATCGGGAGGCGCGAGGCGGACTCGACGGCCTTGGCGACGGTGTTGGGGATGTCGTGGAGCTTGAGGTCGAGAAACACCTTGAAGCCGAGCCCGGCGATCTCGCGGACGGCGTCGGGACCGCACGCGGTGTACATCTCGAGCCCGATCTTCACCCAGCGCACGGTGCCCTGCAGCTGGCGGAGGGCGGGAATCACTTCACGGGGCGACTGGGCGTCGAGGACAAGGATGAGATCGCAGGCCATGTTCGTCGAAAAATGCTGACGCCCGGACCCGGCCACGGCCAATGTTTTCTTCGCCCGCCGTGACGCCGCTCGAATTGTCCTGTCCCGCGAAACTGAACCTGTGCCTGGCCGTGACCGGCCGGCGGGCCGACGGCTTTCACGAGCTCGTGTCGGTGGTGGCGCAGCTCGGCCTGGCGGACACGCTGCGCGCGGAGCCGGCGGCCGGATTCAGCCTGACGTGCGACGACCCGGCGGTGCCGGCGGACGACACCAACCTGGTGCTGAAGGCGGCGGCGGAATTCTGCTGGGCGACCGGCTGGACCGGCGGGGCGCGTTTTCACTTGGTGAAGCGCGTGCCGATGGGGGCGGGTCTGGGCGGCGGCAGCAGTGACGCGGCCGCGGCGCTGCGGGCGCTCAACCGGCTGGCGGGAAATCCACTGGCGCCGGCGGCGCTCGCCGAGGTGGCGGCGCGGGTGGGTTCGGACTGCGCGCTGTTTCTCGCTGACGGCCCCGTGGTGATGCGGGGCCGGGGCGAGCGGATCGAACCGCTGCCGGCGGCGGCGGCGCGACGGCTGGCGGGACGGCGCGTGCTCGTGTGCAAGCCGGACTTCGGGATTTCCACGCCGTGGGCGTACCGTCAGCTCGCGGCCGAGGCGCCGGGAAGCTATCTGCCTGCGGCGGAGGCGGAGGACCGCGTTGCCGGGCTCGTGCGGGCGCTGGAGCGCGGCGAGCCGTGCGAGGAGCGGCTGTTCAATGGGCTTGAGCGGCCGGCGTTCGCGAAATTCGTGGCGCTGCCGGTCCTGCTGGGACGGCTGCGCGGGCGCTTCGGCCTCGCGCCGCGGATGAGCGGCAGCGGCAGCGCCTGCTTCGCGCTGCTGCCGGACGGCGGGGACGTCGCGGCGATTCGCGCGGCGGTGCGGGACGCGTGGGGACCCTCGGCGTTCGTGGCCGAGACGAATCTCCTGTAAATCCGCATTGACGGCTTGGGAGCCTGACGCGTTAACGTCGGGCGGAGCCGACGCATCAATGAGCCCCCTTGGAAAGAACGAAGTCGTCGTGCAAGGCATCTCCGCCTCGCAGGGCATCGCGTATGGGCAGGTCTTTGTCTACATCCAGAGCGACGTCGAGGTGCCCAACTATCAGGTCGACGCCGAGAAGCGCATCGCGGAGGTGGCGCGGTTCGAGAAGGCGCTCGTCGACACGCGGCAGCAGATCACGAAGATCAAGGGCGAGGTGGAGAAGAACCTCGGGCCCGAGGAGGCTCTGATCTTCGACGCGCACCTGCTGGTGTTGGAGGACCAGGCGCTGATCGGCGAGACGATCCGCGAGTTCGAGTCCACCGGCCGCAACATCGAGACCTGCTTCAACCAGGTCTCGGCGCGCTACATCCAGGCGTTCTCGGAGATCGACGACGAGTACCTGCGCGAGCGCGCCGGGGACATCCGCGACGTCGCGCAGCGGGTGCTGCAGAACCTGCTCGGGCAGGCCGCCAACAATCTCAGCCAGCTCGCCGAGAAGCGGGTCGTCGTGGCGAACGACCTGTCGCCGTCGGACTCCGCCAGCATCGACCGCTCTGCGGCGATCGCACTCGTGACCGACTCCGGCAGCCGGACCAGCCACGCCGTGATCATGGCGCGGTCGATGAAGGTGCCCGCGGTGGTGGGCGTGCGGAACCTCACGGCGCGCGTGACGAACGGCGACTGGGTGATCGTCGACGGCTATGACGGCGTGGTCATCGTCAATCCCTCCGAGGGCACGCTGTTCCGCTACGGCAAGATCCAGGAGCGCAAGAAGACCTTCGAGCAGCGCCTGCTGCAGGCGAACGACCAGCCGGCGGTGACGCAGGACGGCGTGAAGGTCGCGCTGATGGCGAACATTGAGCGGGTGGAGGAGCTGAAGGCGGTGAAGGAGTACCGGGCGGAGGGCGTGGGCCTGTTCCGCACGGAGTACCTGTTCCTGAACTCCGCGCGGATCCCGACCGAGCAGGAGCAGTTCCTCGCCTACAAGGCCGCGGCGGAGGCCCTGGCGCCGGACCCGGTGATCATCCGCAGCCTCGACCTCGGCGGCGACAAGCCGATGACGGGCAGCCCGCACCTGTTCCCGAAGGAGGACAACCCGTTCATGGGCTTCCGGGCGATCCGGTTCTGTCTCGTGCACACCGACATCTTCAAGGACCAGCTCCGGGCGATCCTGCTCGCGAGCGCGTTCGGCAAGGTCCGGCTGATGTACCCGATGATCAGCGGCGCGGAGGAGCTGGAGCGGGCGAACGCGATCCTCGCGGAGTGCAAGGCGGAGCTGAAGGCGCGCGGCCAGACGTTCGACGAGGACCTCGAGGTCGGCGCGATGATCGAGATCCCGAGCGCCGCCGCCACCGCCGACATCCTCGCGGAACAGTGCGCCTTCTTCAGCATCGGGACCAACGACCTGATCCAGTACCTCCTCGCGATCGACCGCGTGAACGACCGGATCGCGCACCTCTACGAGCCGACGCACCCGGCGGTCATCCGCACGCTCAAGCAGATCGTCGACGAGGCCCATCGCCGGAAGGTCCACGTGAGCGTCTGCGGCGAGATGGCCGGCGACCCGGTCTTCGCGCCGCTGCTGCTCGGCCTCGGCGTCGACAGCCTCAGCATGTCACCGGTCTGGCTGCCCTCGGTGAAGTACCTCGTCCGCTCGATGAAGATGAGCGAGGCGCGCGCCCTGGCGAAGGAGGCGCTGAGCCTCTCGTCACCAAAGGAAATCTACGCGAAGTGCGACGCGTTCTACCGCGCCCGCGTCCAAGTCGACTAGGTCCGCTTTCCTGGCTTGGAGTTTGCCACGAAGGTCACGAAGCACACGAGGACCAAGGCCCGTTCTTCGCGGTCCTAGCGGTCTTGGCGGTGCACCACGTTCTCCTGCAGAGGGGTTTTACCGCCAAGCACGCGAAGTTCGCGAAGCCCAATGCTTGGTCTTCGTGCGCTTCGTGGCCTTCGTGGCGAAACAAGCCGCCGCCTAGTTTTGGGACGGGGGCCACATGACCGGGAACTGGGGGCCGTGGAATTTCTCGCCGGGCTGCGGGTGGTCGGCGTAGCGCTTCATGATCCACTCGTTCTGGTGCTCCTGGCCGGGGCGATAGGTGCATTCGGCGGACATCACGTGCGACACGAGCGCGCGGCGGCGCACCGGGGAGAAATTCCGATCGCTGCCGTGGAGCAGCAGGCCGTGGTGGAACGAGACCGCGCCGCGCGGGATGACCACCGGCACCTCGCGCGTGACGAAGTCCGCCGGGAGTGTCGGCTTCTGGGCGTCGTCCCCCGTGATGCCCGTCGGCGTCGGCCACAGCCCGAGCCGGTGTGAACCCTCGAGGAACACCATCGGCCCGGAGTCGGGCCGCACGTCGTCGAGCGCGATCCAGCAGGTGACGGTCTCGCACTCGGCGATCATCTGCCAGTAGGCCCAGTCCTGATGGTACGTGACGACCCGCCCGCCGAATGGCGGCTTGTCGAGGAGCTGGTCGTGCCACATCCGGATCGACGTTGCGCCGATCAGCTGGGCGGCGATGGCTGCGAGCCGCGGGCTGAGCACGGCGCGGGCGAGGGTGGTGTCGGCCTTCCAGGTGTTGTCGATCTTGATCAGGTCAACGGGCTCCCGCCGGAGGGTGACCACGTCGGGCGGCGTGCCCTTGTCGTACGATCCCGCGATGACCCGATCGGCAGCAGCGTTAAGCGCGTCGACCTCCGCGGCGGAGAACAGCGAGTCATGGATGTGGTAGCCGCGGTCGGCGAACGCCGCGATCTGCTCGGCGGTGAGGGTGGGGTGCGGGGTCATGGGGAATTGCGTTGCAGGTTAGCAGCCGCCCGCCGAATTACGTTCAGGACTCCATCCGACTTTGTACAGAAAACCGCCATTGCCGTCCGCGTGAAAGCCGAGCGCACCCACCAGATCCTGAACGGCTTTTTTCTGGAGAACCCGCTGCCGGGCCTGACGGCGCTGACACATTGCGGCGAGGCGCTGGTCAGTCCTCGGCACCGGCTGAAGCCCCACGCGCACCGCGGCTTTGAGTTCGTGTACCTGTCGCGCGGCCGGGCGTTCTGGCGGATTGGGGACGAGGTGGTGCCGCAGCGGCTGGGAGACCTGCTCGTGACCCAGCCAGGGGAGGTGCACGACACGGGGCGGGAGCCCGGGGTGGAGTGCCAGGTGAACTGGATCGGACTCGACCTCGACGCGTTGGGTCGCGAGGGCCGGCGGGTGGCGGCCCTCCTGCGGGCGCGCCGGGCCCGCGTGGTGCCCCACTGTCATGAGATCGAGGCGGTGATGCGCGGCGTGCACGCGCAGCTGGCGACCGCGCGGCCGCGGCGGGAGCCGGTGGTCCGGCAGTACCTGCGCACCTTTCTCGCGCTGCTGGAGCAGCGGCTGAGCGCCCCGCGGCGCGGCGAGGTGCCGGGCGGCGTCCGCTCGGCGGAGACGGAACGGGCGCTGGGATACCTGCGGGACAACGTGGACCGCCGCGCGGGCGTGCCCGAGC
>DAOQKI010000135.1:0-9337 GCA_035334485.1 Opitutaceae bacterium | reverse complement strand
GGCGAGCGCCACCGCCGACGAACGCGGCGTGTCGTAGTCGCCCAACTGGACGTCCATCGCCTCCGCGCCCAGCGCCCGCGCCGCCGCGAACGGCGGATCCACCGGGTCGCCCACGCCGAGGCTCGTCACCGCCAGATAACGCAGCGCGCCGCGCTCCGCGAGCACCGGCAGCGGCGGCGCGAAGACCCCGTCGAAACCCGCCCGCCGGATCGCCGCGAACTTCCGGGCCCAGGTCCACTCGCGGTCCGCCGTCGGGTACTGGCGGAGCGACCACAGGGTGGCGAAAAGCCGGAGCTCACGCGGGCGGGACGGCATGGCGGCGGCCGGCTCAGGTGCTCCGCATCTTGGCGTCCGGGTCGGACGCCTTCGTGTACCGGTCGAGTTGACGGGGATCCTTCGGCCACTCCGGGCGGAGGCGCACGTCCTTCGCGCCCGCCACGGAGCCGACCGGCGAGTGCGGTCCGGTCGCGCTCTGCGGCCGGACCTCCCACCAGCACTGGCCCTGGTGGCTGTGCTCGTGGTCCACGACATAGCCGGCCTCTGAGAGCATCGGGCCGGTCCAGCCCATGCAGTGGTCGCAGTAGTCCCGGTAGTTCTTCAGGCCGTTGCGCAGCAGGAAGCCGCGCGACGGGCAGTCGTGGAAGTCGATGCGGAAAACGTCGGCGCCGTAAGAGATGTTGAAGCCGAGGCTCGGTGACTCCTCCGTCAGCGTGTGTCCCCAGTATTTCAGCATGCCCGGGATGCCCTCGCGCCGAATAAGATCCCGCGCGTGGCGCTGGCTGTCGTGGTTGATGGCCTCGTTCCAGTAGTCGCGCACCAGGGCGTGGCCGCCGACCCGCTCGAACCAGCCGAAGGACCACTCGTAGTGGCCGCAGAAGTCGTAGCAGCCGATCATGACCGCACCTCCTTGATCTGCGCCGCATCCTGCGGCGGGAGCTTGGCCTCGGGTTTGGCGTAGGTGTGGCAGCAGCTGCCGTCGCCGCCCTGCAGCCGCATGGTGAGGCCCGCCGCCTGCGCGCGGGCCGCGCCAAGCAGGTGGCAGTGCTGGCAGTACTCCTTCACGATCTCGCGCCCGCCGGCCCGGAGATGGGCGATCGCCGGGCAGGTCCGGACGCGGATCTCGACGCGGTCGGCGAGCTGCCGCACTTCGACGTCGGCGCCCGGCTCCGCGGCGAAGAACGCCTTCCAGTAGTCCGCCACGGCGGTCAGGCCGCCCTGCGCCCACTGCTGGTTGACCTTCGCGAAGTAGCCGCGACCCATCTCCTCGAGATAGCTGCGCCAGGCGTCGCGGCCGAGGCGTTGGAGGATGAAGCGAAAGGTCGCGTTCACCGCGTAGTAGAAGTCGGCCGAGCCCTGGGGCTTCGTGTCGACATAGGGCAATGGTGAGCTGGTTGACGGCATGGGGTAAGAATGGACGGGAGACTCAGGCGCCGGCGTACACCGGCAGGACCGGGCCACGCACGCCGGGATCGACGCGGAAGAGATAGCCAGCCTCGGGCTCGGCGGCGGCGCGGGCCTCGTCCACCGCCGATGTGATGTAGAGCTGGTCGAGCTTCGGGCCGCCGAACGCGCACGACGTGGCGTTGGCGGCGGGAATCGTCACGGTCTGGAGCAGGCGCGCGGTCTTCGGCTCCCAGCGCGTGACCTTGCCGGCGCCCCAGTGCGCGAGCCACAGGCAGTCCTCCTCGTCGAGGCAGCAGCCGTCGGGCCAGCCGTCGGCGTCGCCGAGCCGGATCGCGACCCGTGGCGGCCCGATGGTCCCGCGCTCGATGTCGCAGTCGAACGCCTGCACGACCCGCGTCGGCGAGTCCACGTAGTAGAGCGTCCGCGCGTCGCGGGTCCACGCGAGGCCGTTCGAGATGGTCACACCCTCGCGCATCACGTGCGCGCTGGCGTCAGCGTCAAAGCGGTAGAGCCGCGATTGACCCGGCCGGTCGTCGAGGGCGAGCGTGCCGGCCCAGAAGCGCCCGGCGGGGTCGACCTTGCCGTCGTTGAAGCGGAACTGCCGCGGGTCGTGACCCGGCGCCTCCGCGATCCGCCGCGTCGCCCCGCTGTCGGGATCGACCGTGTGGATGCCGTCGCGCAGCGCCGCCACGAGGCCGCCGCCGCGGGCCGGCACCACGGCGCCGATCATCTGGCTGCACGCGACCTCGCGCGGCGCGCGGCCGGAGAGGTCGGACTCGAAGAACTTCTGGCCGAGGATGTCGATCCACCAGAAGGTGCCCCGCCGCGCATGCCACACCGGGCCCTCGCCCAGGCGGGCGCGCACGGCGTGGCAGACCTCGGCTCGCAGGTTGGCTCCCATGGCGGCGGGCGCGGGACTCAGCCGCGGGGCTCGAGCTCGACCGGGTTGGTGAGCCGGCCGATGCCCTCGATCTCGATCGTGACCACGTCGCCGGGCTTCAGCCAGCGCGGGCTCGGCTTCGCCGCCATGCCCACGCCCTGCGGCGTGCCCGTGAGGATCACCGTGCCCGGGACCAGCGTCGTGCTGCCGCTGAGGAACTCGATCAGGGTCGGCACGTCGAAGATCATGTCCGAGGTGGTCCAGTTCTGCACGGTCTCCGTGTTGAGGTGCGTCGCGATCTTCAGCTGGTTCGGTCCCGCGACCTCGTCGAGGGTCACCAGGCGCGGCCCGAGCGGGCAGAACGTGTCGAAGAACTTGCCGCGGCACCACTGGCCGCCGCCGCGCTTGATCTGCCAGTCGCGCGCCGAGACGTCGTTCGCGCAGGTGATCCCGAGGACGTAGTCGAGCGCCCGGGCGCGGGTGACGTTCTTGCACGGCTTGCCGATCACGACCGCGAGCTCGCACTCGTAGTCCACCTCCGTGGAGGCGAGGTGCTGCGGGATCTGGATCGGGTCGCCCGGGTGCTGGAGCGTGTTGAGGCCCTTGGCGAAGAGCACCGGGACCTCGGGCACCTTCATGCCCGACTCGGCGGCGTGCTGCCGGTAGTTGAGCCCCACCCCGAGGATCTGGGTGGCGGCGATGGGCGCGAGGAGCTTGGCCACGTCGGCCCGCTCGTTCGTCACGCGGTACGAGCCGAGGATGTCGCCCTCGATGCGGAGGGCCGGGCCCGCGGGCTGCTCGGCGCCGTAGGACACGCGGCCGGCGGAATCGGAGTAACGGATGAACTTCATGGGAAAGGGACCCGGGTTACTTCAGCACCGCGATCGCCTCGATCTCGTAGTGAAGGACAGTCGGGAGGCAGTTTGTGATGGTCGTGCGGGACGGGTACGGGGCCGGGAAATACTCACGGTACAGCTCGTTGTAGCGGGCGACGTTGGCGGGGTCGCGGACGTAGTTGCGCGTCTGGACCACGTGCTGGAGGTCGCTGCCCGCCGACTCGAGCACCTTGCGGAGGTTCTCCACCGAGCGGCGGAATTCGCCCTCGAAGGTGTCGGAGATGATCTTGCCGGTGGCGTCCACCGACGCCTGGCCGGACACGAAGATCAGGTTGCCCACCCGGACACACGGGCTGAACGGGAGGTGCGAGACGGGCGTGTCGGGATTGCGGGGATATTCGGGTTTCGTGCTCATGAGAAAATAAACTCCGGCTGCGCGATCGGATCCAGCGGATACACCGGGCGGCGCAGGCGGCGATACGGAAACGTCCGCAGGTTGCTGGAGCAGGGCCCGGGCGTGTCGACGAAGTGCTCCGCCTTCGCGATCGGGTCGTAGGCCTGCCGGTGGGCGACCGCGGCCTTGACGCCGATGAGCGCGAAATCGCGCGGCTCGATGCCCTGGCTGCGGTACTGGCCGAGGTCGAACGGCGGGGTCTTGCGGCTGGTCAGCAGGATGGTCACTCCCGCGGACCGCACCACCGCGCAGGGGCCCATGGCGATGTGCGTGCCGCTCATCGACGCCATGTGGCTGTGCACGTCCTCGAGGTCAAACCGGCCGTCGCTGCGTGAGACCAGCGTCACCTCCAGCTCCACCGGGCCGGCATCCAGCGCCCAGGCGCGCCCGCCGACGGCCACCCGCGCCGTGCCGCCGACCGGTACCGCGGCCAGGTGCTGCACCGCGGCCGGGTCGTTGATCGCCACGAGGCCGCGCTGGACCCGGTGCGCGAGCATCGCGCGCAGGATCCCCGTGCCGTCGCCCGGTGCGCCGCCGCCGATGTTGTCCGCCGGCTCGACCAGCAGCACCGGTCCCGCCGGAGCGGGCCCCAGCTTGGCCAGCACGGCGTCGACACTCGGGTAATTCACCACGCCGAGATCCCGCATGTCCCACGCGAGGCGCGCGCCGCGTTCGAGCGCCCGGCGGGCGACGGCCGGATCGCCGTCGGCTACTACCGCCAGGGTCACGCCGCTCTCGGCCGTGTCGGCGAAGGAGAACCCGGCCATGACATTGAACGCCCACACCTCGGGCACGCCGGCCTCGATCTCGTCCGCCAGCCGCGTCAGCGCCCGCATCGGGTCGGAGTGCGTGCCCGTGCCGGGCGGCGACCACAGCAGCGGCACGCGGCACCAGTGCATGCGGGGCACGCGCCCCGTCGTCAGGCAGCGGTGCAGCAATCCCGCCGCGCGCACCGCCGTCGCCTTCGCGTCGGTGTGCGGGTTTCGCCGGTAGGACACGAGGCCGTTGGCCTGCGCGCAGACGCGGGCCGTGAGATTGCCGTGCAGGTCGAGCACGCCGAACACCGGCACCTGCGCCGCCCCCGGCAGCGCGCGCAGCCGCGCCAGCAGCTCGCCCTCGGGGTCCTCGACGCCCGGGCTCGCCATCGCGCCGTGCAGCACGAGAAAGATCGCGTCCACGCCCGCGACCAGCGCCGGGCGCGCCCGCGGCTCAAACTCGGCCCAGAAACGCTCCAGCACGCTGTCCTCGAGCGGGCCGCTCGGCATCGCCCGCGCGTCCACCGTCGGGATCACCTCCCACCCGCGGCGACGGGCCTCCTCGAGGAAACCGTCCGTCGGCGATTCGTCGCCGAGCTTGCCGAGGATGTCGGCGCCCAGCGTGACAGCGAAGTCCTCCCACCGGGTCGGCTCCGGGAGAAAAGTGTGGGTCTCGTGGAAGAGACCGCCGAACAGGACGCGGGGCTTCATTGGGGCGGCCTCAGGCCGGCTTCCATGTGGCCGCGTGGCGGGCAAAGCCGCGGGCCGCGCGCACGAGCGCCTCGTCGATGTCGGCGTCACGGTGCGCCAGGCTGATCGACCAGAGGCCGCGCTCAATCGCGCGCACGCCCTCCTCGAGCAGGCAGCGGCGCAGGTGCGCCCAGCGGGCGGGGTCGTGACGCTTCACGTAGTCGCGGTAGTCGCGGATCGGGCCCTCGGCGACGCCCGGCTTGAGGATCACGGTGTGAAAAACGAGGCCCGGGCCCTGCGGGCGCATCGGGACGCCGTGCTGGCGGGCGAGGTCGGAGAGACCGTCCATCAACCGGCGGCCCAGCCGCTGGATCGTCGCGGGATGGGCGCTGCCCAGTTCGGCCACCTGGTCGAGGCACCAGCGGCTGCCGGCGAGGCAGAGCGGGTTGCCGTTGAGCGTGCCGGCGTGGATGACCTCGCCGGAGATGATCTTCGCCATGGCCGCGCGGGTGCCGGCGAGCGCGGCGAACGGCGTGCCGCCGCCGATGGCCTTGCCGAGCACGGTCAGGTCGGGCCGGTAGCCGTAGTAGCCCTGGGCGCAGGACCCGCCGAAGCGGAAGCCCGTGATGGTCTCGTCCGAGATCATCAGCATCCCGTCGCGGTCGCACAGCTCGCGGATGGTCGCCATCAGCCCGGGCACCGGCTCGAGGCAGCAGGTGTTGCAGAGCACGGGCTCGAAGATGATCGCGGCGATCTGTCCGCGGTACTGGTCGACCTTGCGGCGCAGGTGCTCGGGGTCGTTCCAGCGCGCGACCACGAACTGGTCGAGCACCTCGGGGATCACGCCTTTGCTCGGGTGCAGGCGGGCGGGGTTCTCGTCGTCGCCCCAGCGGTCCGCCGGGTTCGCGAAGCCCACGAGGCCCTCGTCGGCCCAGCCGTGGTAGTGACCCTCGAAGCGCAGGATCAGCTTCCGGCCGGTGTGACCGCGGGCGAGGCGGAAGGCGGTGAGCACGACCTCGGTGGCGGAGTTGCTGAAGCGCACCAGCTCGGCCGACGGGATCAGGCGCTGCAGGCGCTCGGCGACGTCGATCTCGAGCTCGCTCTGTGCGGCCCAGTGCGTGCCGAGCCGCGCCTGCGCGGCGATCGCGTCCGCCAGCCCGGCCGGCGCGTGACCGTAGAGCAGCGCCCCCTGGCCCAGCTGGAAATCGAGGTAGTGGTTGCCGTCGACGTCCCAGACATTCGGGCCGGATCCGCGGGCGAAGTACAGCGGGACGGGCGCCTCCATCTTGCGGATGCCGCTGTTGACGCCGGCGGCGATGCTGCGCTGGGCGCGCTGGAAGAGTTCCTGGGAACGGGCGAACGTGTAGGGCATGGGGAAAGTCAGGCCGTGGCGGCGGGAGGCTCCAGCCCCTCGCGCATTGCGGCGATCAGCGCGGTGCGCTGCGCGGGCGGGAAGCGGTGGACGGGCACGGAAACGCTCACGGCAGCCAGCGGCTCGCCGAGGCTGATCAGCGGCACCGCGATGCAGGCCACGCCGACCACCGTCTCCTCCTCCTCCAGCGCGTAGCCGCGGCTCCGGGTGGCGGCCAGTTCCTTCTCGAGCGCCGCGCGGGCCTGGCGCCGGCCGCGCGCCGGCAGCGTCGCGCAGGCCTTGGCCACCAGCCGCGCCTGCTGCTCCTCCGGCAGGTGGGCGACGATCGCCCGGCCCAGCGCCGTGGTGTGAAAGGCGTCCCGCGCCCCTGGCTTCACGATCCAGCGCAGCGGCTGCGTCGTCTCCAGCACGTGGGCGTAGCGCACGTAGATGCCCTCGAGGAAGCCGAGGTTCACCGTCTCGTCGAACCCGGCGTGCAGCCGCTGCATCAGCGGCCGCGCCTTGGCCCGCACCGCCTCGTCGCGGCCGTGCTCGCGGAGCGTCGCCAGCCGCGCCGACAACTCATAGGCCCCTCCCCGCCCCGCCTGCTCGACGTAGCCGAGGTCCCGCACGCTCTTCAGGATCCGGTACACCGTCGGCTTCGGCAGCCGGCTCTCCTCCGCCACCTCGGCCAGCGTCAGCGGTCGGCCGGTGCGGGCGAGCGCCTCGAGGATCGAAAAGGCCCTGTCGATGACCGCGATGCTCATGTTTTGGCTTTACACGCTGTTTCACAATGTGAAACCCTTGTTTCGTCAAACAAAATACTCCGGTGCTCATTGACTGCCACAATCACCTCGGGGCGGACCTGTTCTTCTACCTGAATGGCTTTCATCCTTACGCGCAGGACCTGCCGGCGCTGGTGACCGAGGGCCGGCACGTGGGCGTGGACCGGTGGCTGGTGTTCCCGATGGTGGCGAACCTGACGTTCGACGTGCGCGCGATGCGGGCGGGGAAGCTCGCGCCGAGCGACGTCGAGACGGTGCCCTACGCGTTCGAGAACGAGCGCATGCTGCGGGAGATCTACGAGCTCTACCCGGACCTCGGCCGCCTCACCCTGCCGGTCGTGATCCTCGACCCGCTGCGCGAGACCGCGGCGCAGGTGGCCCGGCTGCGCGAGCTGCACGCGCGGTTCCCCTTCTACGCGCTGAAGATCCAGGCAACGATGATCCAGTCGGACGTCAGCGCGCTGCTGCGGGAGGGCCGGTGCTTTCTCGACTTCGCGGCGGAGTTCAACCTGCCGTTCATCATCCACTCCAGCGTGGCGCCCGACGACCCCTGGTCGCAGGCCACGGCGATCCTCCGGGTGGCGGAGGCGACGCCGCACGTGCGGTTCTGCCTCGCGCACTCCTGCCGCTTCGACCGGCCGTGCCTCGACCGGGTGGCGGAGCTGCCGAACACGTGGTTCGACTGCTCGGCGCACCGCATCCACTGCCAGGGCGTGCGCGACGGCCTCGGGTTTGTCGCGCCGACCGAGCGCCGGTTCGCGGCGGACTACCGCGATCCCGCCGCGGTGCTGCACGCGCTGGCGGCCGCCTACCCGACCAAGCTGATGTGGGGCTCGGACACGCCGTTCCAGAGCTACGTGGCGAGTCTCGGCAGCGAAATTCTCTCGCTTCGCAGCACCTATCGCGAGGAAGTCGCCTGTGTCCGGGCGCTGCCGCCCCGCCTGTTTTCCGCCGTCACGCACGACAACACCCTGGCCTGGCTCCAACTGAAAGATGCAAGCGTTCTCTCTCGCGGGTAGCGCCGCGCTCGTCACCGGCTCCTCCAAGGGCATCGGCCTCGCCATCGGCGAGGCGCTCCATGCCGCCGGCGCGGAGGTGGTCTTCCACGGCAACACCACCCGCCCCGCGGGCCTGCCGCCCGGCAGCGCACTGGTCACCGGCGACCTCCTCGGCGCCGATGCGCCCGGCCGCCTGATCGACGCCGCGCTCGCGGCGAAGCCCGGCCTGAGCCTCCTGGTCTGCAACGCCGGCAGCTTCTTCGACCGCGACTTCCTCGCCATGGGCCCGGCCGAGTGGGAGCGCACGATGAACCTCAACGTGCGCGCCGTGTATTTCCTCGTGCAGGCCTTCGCCAAGGCGCTCATCGCCCGCCAGCGCCCCGGCGCGGTCGTGATCGTCTCCTCGACCAACGGCTTCCAGTCGGAGGAGGAGTCGACCGCCTACGACACGTCGAAGGGCGCGCTCGTGATGATGACGCGGACCCTCGCGCAGGCGCTCGCGCCGCACCGCATCCGGGTCAACGGCATGGCGCCCGGCCTCATCCGCACCCCGCTCACCGCCCCGTGGCTCGACACGCAGCCCGCGAAGCGGAAGCACTACGAGAAGAAGATCCTGCTCGAGCGCATCGGCGAGCCCGGCGACTGCGCCGGCCCGACCGCCTTCCTGCTCTCCCCCGCCGCGTCGTACATCACCGGCCAGGTGCTGGTGGTGGACGGCGGCCTCACCGTCGGCCAGATTGGCCGGATGTAGTCGCGCCATGGACCTCGCCGCCCTGCCCACCCCGCTGGTCCTCGTCGACCTGCCCCGCCTCGAGGCCAACCTCCGCGGGATGCAGGAGGCGTGCGACCGTCACGGCGTGGAACTGCGGCCGCACATCAAGACCCACAAGATGGTCGAGGTCGCGCGCCGCCAGCTGGCGCTCGGCGCCAAGGGCCTCACCTGCGCGAAGCTCGGCGAGGCCGAGGCCATGCTGCCCGCCGGTCCCCGCAGCCTCTTTGTCGCCCACTCGCTGGTCGATCCCGGTCAGGCGCGCCGCGTCGCGGCGCTGGCGGAGCAGGTGGACGATTTCCGGGTGGCCGTCACGAGCGAGGTCCACGCCGCCGCGCTGGCCCGCGTGGCCGCAGCCGCGGGCCGCAAGCTGGCCGTGATGCTCGCGATCGACACGGGCCTGGGCCGCGAAGGG
>DAOQKI010000134.1:0-9467 GCA_035334485.1 Opitutaceae bacterium | reverse complement strand
GCTGCGCGCCGCGCTCGACTACCTGCGCACGCAGCGCGAGGCGTTCAACCTCGCCAACGTCCTCAACAACCCCCTCGACCTCCCGCTCGTCGTCAAGGAGCAGTACGAGGTCGGCCCGTCGCTCGCCCAGGACGCCGTCGACAGCGGCGTGCGCGCCTCGGTCATCGGCACCGCGCTCGTCGCGGCGTTCATGATCACCTTCTACACGACCGGCGGCATTGTCGCGGTCTTCACGCTCGCGATCAACGTGCTCGTGATTCTCGGCGTCATGGCGTTCTACCACGCCACCATGACCCTCCCGGGCCTCGCCGGCATCGTGCTCACGATCGGCATGGCGGTGGACGCGAACATCCTGATCTACGAGCGCATGCGCGAGGAGCTCGCGCTGGGCAAGCCGCTCGGCGTCGCCAACCAGAGCGGATACCTCAAGGCCCTCTGGACCATCCTGGACGCCCACGCGGTCCAGCTGATCATCTGCGCGATCATGATCCTGAAGGGCACCGGCCCGATCAAGGGCTTCGGTGTCACGCTGCTCATCGGCGTGCTCTCCACGCTGTTCTCCGTGCTGATCACCGCCCACATGGTGCTCGAGATGCTGATCGAGGCCCAGTGGCTGAAGAAGATCACCATGCGGCGCATGCTGAAGGACCTCCACGTCGACTTCATCAAGTACGGCAAGCCGGCCGCCATCGGCTCGGTGGCGCTGGTGGTCATCTCGATCGCCTACGTCGTCTACCAGGGTCCCCGCATCTACGGCATCGACTTCGCGGGCGGCGACCTCGTCAGTCTGTCGTTCAAGCAGAAGCTCGAGTCCGGCAGCATCACCGCCGCCGCCAAGGGCATCGGCCTGTCCGAGGTCAACCCGACCTACGTCGCCCCGATCGGCGGCGGCACCGAGACGCTCAACATCGAGACTCCCGAGGGCAAGGCCGACGCCCTGGTCGCGGCGCTGCAGAAGCAGTACCCGGCCGCGGGCTTCGAGCTTGCCGGCAAGAGCCATATCGGCGCCTCGATCGGCAAGGAGATCGAGTGGAACGCCCTCGTCGCCATCGGCCTGTCGATGGCGGTCATTCTGCTCTACATCGCGTTTCGCTTCGAGTTCGGCTTCGGCGTCGGCGCCATGGCCTCGACCTTCCACGACGTGCTGATGAACATCGGCATCTTCGTGCTGTTCGGCCACCAGTTCTCCGCGCCCATGGTCGCGGCGATCCTGTGCGTCGTCGGCTACTCGATCAACGAGACCGTCGTCGTGTTCGACCGTATCCGGGAGGAGCTGAAGCTCAACCCGACCGGCCACCTCCGCGACGTCATCAATTCCGCCATCAACAAGGTCTTCGCGCGCACGATCATGACCGCGACGACGACGTTCCTCGCGGCCCTCGCCCTGTTCGTGTTCGGCGGCGGCGTGCTCCGGGACATCTCGTTCGCGTTCCTCGTCGGCATCGTGACCTCCACGTTCTCCGCCATCTTCATCGCCGCCCAGGTGTTCTACTGGTGGCACAAGGGTGACCGGAAACACGTCGAGGCCCACCAGGACGTCGCGCCGAAGTACGAGTGGACGGGCTCCAGCAAGGCCTCCGAGTAACCCAGGCGCAAATCCGAGAGCGGCCGCCCGTTATTCGCCGGTGATCCCGCGAAGACCCGGCGTCCGGCCACTCTCGGATTTCGTACCTCCGTCTTCGGATTTCGCATGCGTTGGGTCTACCAACCGCTCCCGGCCACCGAGGTCGAAGCGACGGCCCGCACGGCCGGCGTGAGCCGCGTGCTGGCGGAGCTCCTGCTCCGCAACGGCCACCGCGACCCCACGGCGACCGCGGCCTTCCTCGCTCCGGCGCTCGCGGGGCTCGGCGACCCTTTCCTGCTGCGCCGGCTCGACGCCGCGGCGACCAGGCTCCGGCAGGCGATCGCCGGCCGCGAATCCATCGTCGTGCTCGGCGACTACGACGTCGACGGCGTCTCCAGCACCGCGCTGCTCGTGTCCGTCCTGCGCTGCTTCGACCTGCAGCCTCGCTTCGTCGTGCCGCGTCGTTCGGAGGACGGCTACGGCCTGTCGCGCAGCGCCATCGACCGCGCGCTCGAGGGCGGCAAGCCCGCGCTCTTCATCGCGCTCGACTGCGGCACGAATTCCCACGACGAGGTCGCGTACCTCGTGGGGCAGGGGATCGACGTCATCGTCATCGACCACCACCGCTCGAAGGAGGCCGTGCTTTCGCAGGGCCTGCTGATCAACCCGCACGTCGAGCCCGACGGTGACGCGGCCGACGAGCCGTGGCGCAACCTCTGCACGGTCGGACTCGTGTTCAAGCTGGCGCACGGGCTCCTGAAGCAGCTGCGCGGGGAGAACCATCCGGTGGCGCTGGCGCTGAAGCTGCGCGACTATCTCGACCTCGTGGCGCTGGGCACCGTCGCCGACCTGGTGCCGCTGCTCGGGGAGAATCGGATCCTCGCGCGGCACGGCCTGCGGATCCTGCAGGACACCCGCCGTCCGGGCCTGCGGGCGCTGATGGAAGTGGCGGGAGTCAAGGCCGCCAACGGGATCAACCCGGTCGACATTTCCTTCCGTCTCGGGCCGCGCATCAACGCCTCGGGCCGGCTCGCCGACGCCGCGATGTCCGTGGACCTGCTGCTGAGCGAGGACGAGGGGTTCTGTGCCGACACGGCGCGCCAGCTCGACGCCTTCAACCGCGAGCGGCAGGACATCGAGCGCCGGATCACCGAGGAGGCCGAGCGCATCATCGAGCGCGACTACGCGGTATCACCGGGCATCGTGCTGTACCGCGAGGACTGGCACCCGGGCGTCGTCGGCATCGTCGCGGGCCGCGTGACGCGCAAGTACAACCGTCCCTGCGTGGTGCTGGGCAACGAAGGCGATTTGGCCAAGGGTTCGGCCCGCAGCATCGAGGGCGTGAGCCTTGTGGACATCCTCACGATCTGCGGCGGCGAACTGACGAGCTGGGGCGGCCATCCGATGGCCGTCGGCATCGCGATCGAGAAGCCGCGGCTGGACTCGTTCCGGGAGCGCTTCGCCGAGACGATCCGGGCGCACGCTGGCAGCGACATCGCCGAGCGCGAGCTGGTGTTGTCAGCCTGGCTGGAACTGGGGCAGGTGACCGAGCAGCTGATGACCGAACTCGAGGCGCTGCACCCGTACGGGCAGGGGAATCCCGAGCCGGTGTTCGGCGTGAGCCGCGTGGTGCTGCGTCAGCCGCCCGAGGTGTTCAAGCTGCAGCATTTCCGATTCATGCTGGAGAACGGCCGGGGCCGGCGCCTGCACGGCGTGGCGTGGAAAATGGGCCACCGCGTGCCGCCGACGGGCGTGCCGCTGGACCTCGCGGTGCAGCTGAACTGGAACCACTTCAACGACCGGAAACTGCTCCAACTCGAGCTCATCGACTGGCGCCGGGCGGAGGGCTAACTTCGCGCTTGCACTCGGCTGCCAATCCCTGCTTTTTCCCACCTTCACGCGGCCATAGCTCAACTGGATAGAGCGCCAGACTACGAATCTGGAGGTTTGGGGTTCGACTCCCTATGGCCGCGCCACTTTTCCGCAACGCCCTAACCCTCACCGGTTAGGGCTTTTTCGTGCCCGTGGGCTCTCACCTCGGCCGACGGCGGGACGGTTAATACCTTCTGGCGACTTCAGGCCCGATCGTTGGCGACAGCCAGATTAACCGCGGATTTCGCGGAATGGAACGGATGGCACGGTCCGATGCTATGCCGACTGGCCGGCGACTGCGCGTCGCCGGCCAGTCGGCCTAGCGGTTGCGAGGGTACCCGGACAACGCACCGGATCGTCGTCCAAGGCCGAGCGGACCTAGCGTTGCGCGCAGCGCAACGCTAGGTCCGCGAGGACTCGTCTGCCCTCCCGGCCGCAAATCCGCGAAATCCGTGGTTAAAGAGCCGCCCAGTTAACCCCAAGTCGCCGCCAAACAGAACGCCCGCCCGCACCACAGCCTCGAAGTCCAGAGAACCGTGGTCTCGGTTGTCTAGTACGGCCCGATTTGTCTCAGCAGTTCGTGCACCTCGTCCTCGTGACGGAAATGAACCAGGAGATAGACGCCGTTGCGGCCGATTGCGTCGAGCAGGGGCGGGACCTCGGCCGGTTCGATGCCGACGACCTGGACGCATTTCCCGCCGGCGAGGATTCGTCGATACAGGTCGTACCAGCGGCGGTGACCGCCGCCCTCGATGCCCGCCTGCGGGGTCCATTCGATCGCGTCGAGGGCCTCGATCCCGAGCAGCGCGTCGAGATGGCAGACCGCCTGGGTGCCGTCGAGGTGGTAAAGCGAGCAGTCCAGCCACTCGCACTGCGCCGAAAGGCTGGGCACGACGAACTCCCGGAACATCGCGGGCGAGAGCATGGCAGAGATGTCGTTCTGGAGCTTCGCCGTCTTTCCGGGACCGACCGCATAAAACGCCCCGAAGGCCGACCAGCCGTCCTCGGTGCGGGTCAGGTCGTAGATGCGCTGGTACGCCTCGAACCAGACCTGGTTGATCTCGGCGAGTTTCGCGTGAACCCACGCCGGGCGCTCGATGAGATCGAGGCACACTGTCTGGCCGCCGCGGAGCGACGAAAGGGTGTCGAGGTTCTCGATGAGGTCCGGGCAGCCGACGAGGTACTTGCCCCGGGCGCGCGCGACGTTGGCGCGGATCAGCGCCTCGGTGACCTGCCACCACGGGTGCGCCGGATCAAACCGGAGCGGCGGCAGCCGCTCGGGCTCGGCCTCATGCTCGATGCAGGAGTGAAACCAGACCGTGTCCGGCGCAAAGCCCGGCTCCGAGCCGCAGAAAAGCGCCAGCGAGCCCGGGCCGATGTCGGTCGCGGCCAGCGGAACGATCTCCGCCGGAAACGCGTTTCCCGCGAGGTAGCGGTGATTCTCGGTCGCCCGGTACTCGGCGTCGCAGTACTGGTCGCGCAGGCTGGCTGGACGGGTCGCCGGCGGGACCACCTCACGCGGAGCGCCCCGCGCGGGTGGCGAGCCCCACATTCCGACCAGCAGGCCCTCGCGTTTCCACCAGCGCGCGAAACGATCCTGCGTCTCGCGCCAGTTTGATTTCCAGCTGGGGGCGGGCAGTCCCGCGGCATTCGGGCTCATCGAAGATTGGGGGGAGGTCCGACGGTACTCTCATCCGCGGCCGACGGTGGCAACCTCCAACCCCGGCCGACGTGTGGCGTAACGACTCGACAGCGCGGACCGCGGTGCCTAACAGCTACGAGCCATTCGCCACCCCCGAGCCCATGCCGGAATCCACCTTGCGCGCCCGCATTGCCGTCTGGAAGGCACGCATGTCCGACCGGGTCATTGCCCGGCTGATGAAGGTGCCGGCGGGCGGACCGTTCCGGGCGCTGGCGACCATCCTCGCCATGCTGTTCGTGGTGGGCGTGATTGACTACTCGATCGGCCCGCGGGCCTCGGTGACGCTGCTGTACGTGATCCCCATCGCCCTGTCGGTGGCCTGGCTGGGTGCGCGCGCGGGGAGCGGCATCGCCGCTGTGGCCGTGCTGGCGCGCGTGGCGGGCGACCTGAGCTGGGGTCCCTACGAGTACCCGGAGGCGGCGACCTGGAACCGCTTCACGGACCTGTCCATCTATCTGGCGATGGTCTGGGCGCTGGACGCGCTGCTCAATTCCCAGCGTCGCCTCGAGGACAGGGTCGCGGACCGGACGCGCGAGCTGCAGCAGGCCGTGGCGGACCGCCGCCAGCTGGAGCGCGAGCTCCTGCAGATCAGCTCCCGCGAGCGTAATCTCCTCGGGCAGGAAATCCACGACGACATCTGCCAGCACCTGGTGGGCACCGCCCTGTCGGCCAAGGTGCTCGCGAGCCATCTCAAAGGCCGCGATCCGACCGGGGCGGCCAACGCCGAGGCGATCGTCGGCCTCATCGAGACCGGGGCGGAAAAATCCCGGCGTCTCGCCCGGGGCCTGCTGCTCGGCGCCATCGAGCCAGAGCTCCTGCCGGAGAAGCTCGCGGAGATGGTGGAGGAAGCGGGCCGCGGCGGCCTGGCCTGCCGCTTCCGTCACGACGGCCGGACCCTGGTGTCCGACGCCGGCGTCGCCGCCCAGCTGTTTCGCATCGCCGAGGAGGCGGTGCGCAACGCCGGGCGGCATGCGCAGGCGCAGCTGGTCCAGGTGACGCTGGAAACCCGCGGCGACACCATCTTGCTTGAGGTCCATGACGACGGGCGGGGCCTGGGCCCCGAGGCGCCGGAGGAGGACCGGATGGGCTTGCGCATCATGTCGAATCGCGCCGCATTCATCGGCGGCACGCTGGCCATCCGCTCCGAGCTGGGCCGGGGCACCCGCGTGGTGTGCGAACTGCCGCGACTTTCCACTTCATGACCACCCCCCGTACCAAAGTCTTCATCGTCGACGACCATCCGCTCGTGCGCGAGTGGCTGGCGAACCTGCTGCGGCTCGAGCCGGACCTCGAGGTGGTGGGCGAGGCCGAGGAGGCCGCCGCCGCCCTCGACCAGATGATCGCCGCGCCGCCGGACATCGCCGTCGTTGATCTCTCACTCAAGCGCGGCTCCGGCCTGATGCTGATCAAGGACCTCGTCGCGCACCTGCCGGCCACGCGCGTGGTCGTGCTCTCGATGCACGAGGAGATCGGCGACGTGGAGCGCGCCCTGCGCGCCGGGGCCCTGGGCTACGTCATGAAGCGCGAGTCCACCGGCCAGATCGTCGCGGCCATCCGGCAGGTCCAGGAGGGCAAGCTGTTCGCCGACCCGGCGGTGCTGGCCCAGCTGACGCAGCGCATGGTCGGCCGCACCGCGGGCACGGGCGAGAACGCGGTGGATCTCCTCAGCGACCGCGAACTCGACGTGTTCCGCCGGCTGGGCGAGGGGCACCCGACGCGCCGCATCGCGGAGGAGCTCAACGTGAGCCAGAAGACCGTCCAGGCGTACTGCGCCCGCATCAAGATCAAGCTCGGCCTGGCCGACAGCTCGCAGCTGGCGCGGGCCGCGGTCCGGTGGAGCGAGCAGCAGCGGGCGTGACCTTTTACATCCCTTAGGACGAAGTCCTACGCGAGGTTCGGGGTGGGTCGGACAGACGGTGACCCGGCATCCGGTGTACCGTCATTCATGCCAAGCGCATCGGTCGCCGACGGGCGGGATCCCGATCCACCGAGCCTGACGCCGCTCGCCCGCTGGCGACTGGCCGCTCGGCTGTTGGCCGGGAGCGGTCAGGGGTGGTGGCAGGCCGGTCGCTTTTTCGCCCGCGGACTGGCGGATCGGAAGCGCACCGGCGATTGGCTGGCCCACCTCGCGAGCCCCGACCTGATCCGGGCGTGGCAGGCGTCGCCCGAACTGGCGACCCGGCTGCAGGGGGAGTATCTCGACCTCGCCTGGACCGAAACGGAACGGCTCGACGCCTTGGTCGGCCATCATGGATCGCTGGCGGATCTCTTCGGCCCGCTTGAGTTGGAGGCGCTCTATCTCGGGCTGGTACCGCTCGTGCGGCTCAGGCGTCCCGACGGACAGGGGAGGGTGGAGATCGTGCTGGGTCATCGGCGCGAATGGGGACGTTGCGGTGAACTCGTGCTGGCGGTCACGGAGCCTCGGAGCGGCGGGTTGATCGCGGCCCTGACCTTCTCGTTCACCTTCAGTTTTGGGCGGAGAGTCATCCTCATCGGAGGCCTGCATGCGGAAACGGGCGCGACCGCGCGGGAGCTGGTGCACGAGCTGCCACGGGACATGCATGGCCTGCGCCCGAAGGCTCTGGCCCTGTGGGCGCTGCAGGAACTCGGTTCCCTCTGGCGGATCGAGGCCATTCACGCCGTGCCCGACGCGCGGGCCGTGCGTCCGGACCGCGCGCTTGGCGACTGGGTTGAGGAATCAGGCGACCAGTTTTGGCTCGAGAGCGACGGCCGCCGCCTGCCCGATGGCGCGTGGGAGTTGCCGCGGCAGTTCCGTCCACGTTTGCGCGAGGAACTGAAACCCAGCCGGCGCCGGACGCATGAGCGGCGGTATGCCATGCTGGCGTCACTGCGTCCGCTGCTGCTGGAGGCCGGCCGGACCGTGATGTCGAATCCGGCGGGAACGGGGCTCGTTCAGCCGCCGGAATTTCCCCTCGAACCCGCGGTGGAATTGTCCGGCCATTCTGCCTGGCCGATGCCGCTGCCACCGTCGACGCCGCCCGATGATCCGGACCTGATGCAGCCGGGCGAAGTCAGCCCAATTCCCGCGTCCTGATCCGACAGCACGGTTCCCGACGCTTGCCGGTGGCACATAATCCCCGGGGAAGCGCCGCCGACCTCGGTCCCGCACGAGGATGCATCACAATAATGGGTTGATGCCCTAGGCTCGTGGCACATGCTATGCCCGCCAGCTTCGCATCGCCACCGCCGCGCGAAACCGCACTGTCCCCAACCTGAAAACCCCCGACCTCACCGCTTGCCGGACTTGTGCCGCGACGATTGAGCCGTGGTCGTGCTGGGTGGCGGCTGGTCGGCTGGTCCTCCGGGCCGCCGGACTGGGACGGATCGCATTCGTCGTCCTTGGGCTCGCCTGCCTTCTTCCAACCGGACACGCGCAGACACTTTATTGGGACATCAACGGCGCGATCGCCGGGGCCGGTGGTGCGACGCCAAGCGGAAACTGGAACACGACTGGCGCCACCAACTGGAGCAGTGTCGCGGCCGGCACCGGGTCGACGGCGAACTGGACCTCGGGTGCGGATGCGGTTTTCAGCGCCGGCGCCGATGCGACCGGCAGCTTCACCGTCACGCTCGGGACGACCATGAATGTCGGCAACCTGACCGTGGAAGAAGGCACGGTCGGGATCACGGCGAGCACCCTGAACTTCAACCGCGTCGGCGGTTCAACCATCAACATCGCGTCCGGGCTCACGACCACCGTGTCCAGCATCCTCGGCGGCTCGGTCGCCCTCATCAAGGACGGCGCCGGCACGTTGGTCTCCGGCGGCGCGAGCGGCAACACGATCACGGGATCGTTCACGGTCTCGAACGGCGTGTTTGAGGTCGCCAAGACCGCCAACGTCAGCGCCATCGGCAATGCCTCCGCCGTGACCATCGCCGCTCCGGGCACGCTTCGCTTCAACGGCGGAGCCCTGTACACGCAGGAAATAATCGGCTCGCTGAGCGGTGCTGGCACAGTGACCAACGTGGGGGCGTCCGCGGTCAGCCTCACGGTCAGCGGCGCCGCCTCGACCACGTTTTCCGGCACGCTCACCAACGGCGCCAATGCGCTGAACCTCGTGAAGAACACCGGGACCGGCACTCTCACCCTCAGCGGCGCGAACTCGTACACGGGTGTGACCACGATCTCGGCCGGAGCCCTCAACATCCAGAACTCGTCGGCCCTCGGCACGACGGCCGCCGGCACCACTGTGGCCTCGGGCGCGGCCCTCGAGCTGCAGGGCAACATCGCGGTCGGCGCCGAATCGCTGCAGCTCAGCGGCACCGGCGTGGGCGGCAACGGCGCGCTACGGAATGTCGCGGACAGCA
>DAOQKI010000133.1:0-9854 GCA_035334485.1 Opitutaceae bacterium | reverse complement strand
GACCGGGCGCATCACGGTCGAGTACCTCGACGTCTACAAGAACCGCCGCAAGGCCGAGGAGTACGGCATCGACTCGCCCGACATCGTCGTCGTGATCTCCGGCGCCAACCGGAAGGCGCTCAACGTCGACGATTTCTACCGCGTGAAGGACCGGCAGCGCGAGGCGTTCATCGGCGAGCAGACGCTCACGTCCGCCCTCCTCGAGGTCACCGCGCAGGTCCGCAAGAAGATCTATTTCCTCACCGGCCACGGCGAGCTTAACCCCGAGGAGGTCGACCCGGTGCGCGGCCTGTCGTCGCTCAAGGACCAGCTGCGGGCGCGCAATTTCGACGTCGACCGGCTCGACCTCGCGGCCACCCGGAAGGTGCCGGCCGACGCGGCGCTGCTCATCGCCGTCGCCCCGCAGGCCGCCTACACCGCGGCCGAGCAGGAGCTTCTCCGCCAGTACCTCGGCGCCGGCGCCGGCCGCCTCATCGCGCTGCTCGCCCCCGGCTCGCCGCACGGGCTCGCCAGCCTGCTGCTCGACTGGGGCGTGCTCGTCGACGACGATCTCGTGTACGATCCGGGCTCGGGCACCATGACCGAGGAGGGCGACCTGATCCTGCGCCTGTTCCAGCCCCACCCGATCACCCAGAGCCTGATCGACTACGTGATGCCCCTCCGCATCGGCCAGGCGCGCAGCGTGCGCCCCGAC
This sequence comes from Opitutaceae bacterium, assembly GCA_035334485.1. GTDB lineage: Bacteria > Verrucomicrobiota > Verrucomicrobiia > Opitutales > Opitutaceae > Opi-474. The sequence goes on along the minus strand of DAOQKI010000133.1, from coordinate 9,160 downwards.
CCGGGCCGCAAGCTCGCCGGCCTCACCGTCACCACTCTGGCCGTCACCTCCGACACCGCGTGGGGCGAGGTCAGCTACCGGCTGTCGCGGGCGCCCGAGTTCAACCCCGGCTACGACATCCGCAACGATCGGCCGGGCCTCGAGCCCCCGAACCACCTCGGCATCGTCATCGCCTCCGAGCGCGTGAACGTCCGCGCCGGCCTCGACTTCAGCGTCCGCGGCGGCCGGCTCGTCGTGTTCGGCACCGGCGACCTCATCGCCAACAACCGCATCGCGCTGCCGGGCAACCTCGACATCTTCCTCAACGCCGTGAACTGGGCCGTCCAGAACCAGACCCAGTTCAACATTCCCATCCGCCCGATCGAGCGGTTCCAGCTGTCGCTCAGCGCCAGCGAGCTGTCGCGCCTCCGCAGCGCGCTCCTCCTCGCCCTGCCCGGCACCGCGCTCGCCCTCGGCCTCATCGTCTACTGGACCCGCCGCCGCTGACCTTCGGACTCGGATCTCAGCTATTAGCGAACAGCCATCAGCTTTCAGCACTCAGCTCTCAGACATTAGCTCCCCTCAAATGATTCCTCCCTTCCCGATCTCCCCGGTTTTGCTGACTGCTGCAAGCTGACCGCTGATCGCTCCTCCGTCATGCGCACCAAAGTCACGCTGGTCCTGCTCTTCCTCAACGTCGCCCTCTTCTTCTTCATCTTCCAGTTCGAGCGCCGCTGGCGCACCGAGGACGCCTGGAAGGTGACGCGCACCAACGTGCTCGGGGCCGAGACCGCCGACATCCGCGCGCTCGAGATCGCCGGCGGCAACAGCTCCCTCATCCTCAAGAAGACCGGCGACACCTGGATGGTCACCCGCCCCCTCGAGTGGCCCGCCAATCCCAATGCCGTCGGACGCATCCTCACCGAGCTGCAGTTCCTCAAGCACGAGACCAGCTTCAACGTCTCCGACCTCGCCAAGAACGGCCAGTCCCTCGCCGACTACGGGCTCGACCAGCCCCGGCTCACCGTGACCATCACCTCGGGCGACCCTGCCAACCCGTCGCTCGCCAGCAACCCGCGGACCACCCGCCTGCGCATCGGCGACCTCACCAAGGACGGGCTGCGGCTCTACGTGCTGTCGCCCGACGGCGAGCGGATCCACGTCGTAAGCCAGAGCCTCGCCCGCAGCCTCGCCCTCGGCTTCGACGACCTGCGCGGCGACGCGCTTTTCACCATCCCGGTCTTCGAGGCCCGCTCGCTCAACCTCCAGACGGCGGCCCCGGCCAATCTCCGCATCCGGCTCCGCCGCGACGGCTCGCGCTGGTCGTTCGAGACCCCCGTCGTCGCCCGCGCCTCCAAGACCGAGACCGAGCTCGCCATCAACGCCCTCAACAAGCTCGAGGTCGCGTCCTTCATCACCACGAACCCGCCCACGCCGCGCCCCACCGAGAAGCCGTCCCTCCGGATCACGCTCGAGGGCAACAACCGCCGCGAAACCCTGATCCTCGGCGACCCCGTGCCCGTCGCGGGCGACGCGCGCAAGCCGGGCATCACGACCTTCTACGCCCAGCTCGAGGGCCGCAACGCGCTGTTCACCGTCAACCTCCCGTCGGGCGCCAAGGACGGTTCGGGCCGGCCCGCCCTGCTCGAGACGCTGCAGACCGCGCAGGTCGCGCTCCGCGACCGCCACGTCCTCGACTTCGACGCCGCCGCGGTGAACGCCGTCACCCTCGCCGCGCCGAACCAGCCCGACGTCAACCTCCAGCGCCTGGAGTCCGCCGCGAAGTCGGCCGACGCCGCGACCTGGCAGATCATCCGCCGCGGCGAGGGCGCCGGCCCGCAGACGCTCCCCGCCGACCGCGCCGCCGTCACGCGCCTGCTCGACCAGCTCACGCGCCTCACCGCCGCCGAGACCGACGGCTTCAAGAGCGACGCCCCGACCGCGGCCGACCTCGAGACCTGGGGTTTCAACCGGCCCGAGCGCGAGGTCACGCTCACCTTCGCCGGCAGCCCTGTCCCCGTGATCCTCCAACTCGGCACCGACAGCGCCCACCGGGTCTACGCCCGCCTCGGGCCGACCGCCAATCCCGGCGCCTCGGTCTACGCGGTCGACGCCGACATCCTCCGCGAGCTGCCCGTCGCGCCCCGTGCCTGGCGCGACCGCCTGCTGCGCGAACTGCCCGACGGCGCGCGGCTCACCGCCCTCAAGCTGACCGACCTGAACGGTAACCAAGTGCTGCTCGACACGCCTCTGGACGCCACCGGCCTGCCGGCGGCCGTCCTGCCGGCCGCGCAGAACCAGGCGGTGGCGGCGCTCCTCAAGCAGCTGCACACGCTCCGCGCCAAGGAATTTCTGGCTGACCAGTACGTCGACAAGGTGACCGTGGCCGGCGAGGAGCGCGCCTGGCATTACAAGCTGGAGGCGACCGCGACCCTCGTGGGCGGCTCCGGCGAGCAGACCAGCGTCACGACCCTGTTCCTGTCCCCGCGCCTGGGCGGCGACCTCCAGGTCGCCGGCTCGCCCGCCGCCGAGTTCAACACCGTGTTCGCCGTTGAGCAGGCCTTCGTCGACGCCCTGTGGGTGCTGACGGAAGGTCCCCGCGATCCCGGTCCCGCGGCGAAGTGAACCGGCGCCCCATCACCGCGCCCGAGGGATGAAACGCACCTTCCAGTTCTGCGGCCAGGCCGTTCTCTGGTGCGGTCGGACCGTGCTGCGCGTGGCGCTCTGGACGCTGTGGCTCGCGCTGCTCCTCCTGCTGGCCGGGCAGTCCTGGATCGCGCTGTCGCACGAGCTGGCCGTGCCCGGCTTCGTGCTGCGGCTCTTCGAGGAGCGGCTCGCCGCCGCCCACGTCCAGGTGAAGTTCGGCCAGACCCGGTTCGACCCGACCGGCCGCATCCTGCTCGAGAACGTCCGCCTCTCCCTGCCCGCCTACCGCGAGCCGGTCGTCGTCGCCCCCGCGGCCTACCTCACGCTCAACCCGTGGGAGCTGGCCGCCGGCCGCTTCGAATTGCAGCGCCTGGAACTCTCGGGAGCCGTGTTCACCGTGCCGGCCATGCTGTCGCGCTCGGGCCAGGCTGAGGATTTCGTGCGCGAGCTCGACGCGACGCTGGTGATCCGGGACCGCGAGGTCCAGATCGAGCAGCTCTCCGCCCGGGTCGCCGGCATCGCCGTCACCGCCCGCGGCGGCCTGCACCTGGTCCCTCGCACCGGGCCGGGACTCGGGTCCGAGTCGCTGCCCGACTATTTTGCCGCGCACTACCCGGAGGTCTGCCGCCACCTGATCCGCGCCGCCGAGCGGCTCGAGTCCCTGGAGGCGCCGGAGCTGCGGCTCGACCTCACGCCCTCGCGCACGCGCGGGGCGCTGGCCAGCGTCACGATCGCGGCGCGCAGCGTGAAGGTTGACCGCCCGTGGCCCCTGGTGGCGCGCGGCGTCCGGTTCACCACGCGCTTCCCGCTGCAGGGCGACTCTCCGGTGATGTCCCCGCTGACCCTGACGGTTGACGAGCTCCAGGTCGGCGAGGTCACGCTCCACGCGGTGCAGGCGCGGCAGCGCGGGCGGCTGCTGCCGTCGCAGTACAGCTATGAGCCGAGCGAAATGAATCTCACGGCCGCATCGGCAACGGCCCGCGGCTTCACCCTGAGCCCGGTCTCGGCGCGCCTGGAGGCGGGGCCGCTGCCGCGGTTCAAGGCGGAGCTGGTGGCCGCCAGCGCCGGCGAGGGGTTCGCGGTGCGCGGCGAGGCCGACCTCACGCAGCGGACGGCGGCGTTCGACTTTGACGGCCGCCTGGCGCCGGCGCTGCTGGAGCCCATTGGGCAGGTGCTGCACCACGACCTGTCGCAGTTTATCTCCTTTGGCGCCCCGGTCCGGCTCACTGCGCACGGCAGCTTCGGTCCCGGGTGGCGGTTTGAGCGCCTCGCGGGCCACGTCTACGCCCGCCAGGTCCTCGCCTACCACGTGCCGCTCGACGAGGGCGGCGGCGACATCGAGCTCGATGCGCGGCGCTTCTACGCCCACCACGCATTCGCCCGGCTCGGGCCGAACCTGGCCCGGGGCAGCTACGAGCAGGACTTCACGAACCTGCAGTACCGCTTCCTGCTCGAGGGCCGCCTGCGGCCGCTGGACATCTCGGGCTGGTTCGGCCGCTGGTGGCCGACCTTCTTCGGCGAGTTCGCCTTCCCGCTGGCGCCGCCCGACGCGAGCGTCGACGTGGCGGGACAGTGGCGGCAGGGGCGGCTCTCGACCGTCTTCGTGTACGCCGACGTCAAGCAGCCCATCATCCGCGGCGTGCCGCTCGACCACCTGCGCACCCTGATCTTCATCCGGCCGAACTTCTACGACGGGCTGGAGCTGTTCGTGACCCGCGGCCCCGGCTCGGCCCGCGGCTCCTTCGTGCGCGAGGTGGAGGGCGGCAGCTTCGCGCTGAAGCACATGGACCTCGACTTCGCCTCAAGCCTGCCCCTGTCAGTGCCGGCGGAAATCTTCGGTCCGTCGGTCGGGAATTCCCTCTCGGCCTTCTCGTTCGCCGAGGCCCCGTCCGTCCGGATCAAGGGCCGGTTTGACGGTCCCGCGTCCGCGCACGGCGTGCACCAGACTTTCGACCTGCAGGCGGAATCGACCGGCGCCTTCACCTTCTACGGGTTCCCGCTGGCCAACCTCGGGTTCACGGCCAAGGTGCGCGACGACGAGATCGTGCTGCGCGACGTCACCGCGACCTTCGCCGGAGGCCAGGTCGCGGGCCAGGCCCGGGTATGGGGCCACGAGCCCGACCGGCGGCTCGGTTTCGATTTCGCGCTGACCGACGGCAGCCTCGGCCGGGCGGTGCGCGTGATGGAGGAGTTTGGCGCCGCGCGCAAGGGCCGGCCCCCGCCGCCGCCCGGGAAGTTCGTGCAGGACAAGGCGGGAGTGCGCCTCGACCTCGCGGCCTCCGCGGAGGGCCGCTACACCGATCCGTTCAGCTACCGCGGCGAGGGGCATGCGACGCTCGAGGGCGCGGGGCTTGGCGAGATCAACCTGCTCGGCCTGCTCTCCGAGCTGCTGCCGTTCACCTCGCTGCGCTTCACCGCGGCCCGCGCCAATTTCACGATCGACGGCCCGGACCTCACCTTCCGCGAGGTCACCGCGACCGGCGCCAACTCCGCCATCAGCGCCCACGGCCGCTACGCCCTCCGCGCGCGGGAGCTCGATTTCAAGGCCCGCGTGAATCCGTTCCAGGAAAGCAAGTTTCTCCCCTCCGTGCTGATCGGCGCGGTGCTCATGCCGTTCTCAAACGTCCTCGAAGTGAAGCTCACCGGGACGCTGGACAAGCCGGCCTGGGACTTCGTCAACGGCCCGACCAACTTCCTGCGAAATCTTGCGCGGCCAACCACGCCGGACACGCCCGCCCCGACGGCCCCGACAGCGCCGACGACTCCGGCGAACAAGGCCGACTACCTCCGTCGCTAGCTCGGCGCTCCGCTGGGATCCTCGGCACCGGAGGTGCGTATCGCCTCGTTCATCGAGGCACTCTGTTGACATCGCTTTCGCGTGAGACACGGCGGGATCTTTTTTTGACCACGGATTTCACGGATCGCGCGGATCGAGGCACCAAGCGAATCCACGCGGCACGGGAGCTGAGCTGCACTCAGCTCCCGTGCCGCGTGGCCGGGTGGAGCTGAAGACCTGAGGCAAGCCTCAGTGCGCTTCGACAACCTCAGGCTGTCAGCTCCATCCAGGGCTCGCGGACCGAGGCGATGCGGCACGCATCGCTTCGGTCCGCGAGCATTCGCCCGGGGGATTGATCCGCGCGATCCGTGAATTCCGTGGTCAAAAAACCACCCACCCCAGTCCACAGCCCAAGCCGAGCCGCAGCGTTCGGTGCACTGTTCTCAGCTCTGTGGCATTGAAGATGGGTTCCGGTCCGAGGAGGGATCCGCCTGAGTGCCGAGTCGCTGGAGCGGCGGGCCCGCTGATTCCGCGTTGCCCCGGCTGCGTTCCGCGCCAAGCTCGGCATCCGGTCACGTCCCGACGCCATGCCCCAAGCGAGCCGACAACCCTGGATCGAACGCGGCTCGGTGCTGCTGGCGGTCGCGCTCCTCCTCTTGGGCGCCACCGGGATCGTCGGCTGGTGGGCCCACGTCGACGTGATCGTGCAGCCGTGGGTTGCCTTCGCCCCGTTCACCTTCAACGCGGCGCTGTCCGTCCTCCTGCTGGGCGCCGCCCTGCTGGCGCTCGAGCTGGGCTTCGCCCCGGCGTGGTTTGCGCTGCCGACGCTGGCCCTCGCCGCGCTGACTGTCGGCGAGGACCTGTTCAACGCGGACTTCCGGATCGACGAGCTCTTCGCCAGCGACCACCTGCTGGTCGACACCGCGATGGCCGGCCGCATGTCGCTGGTGATGTCGCTCTGCCTCATGCTGGGCGCCGCCGCGCTGCTCTGGCGCAGCATGACCCGCGGGATGCCGACCCAGGCGTTCGCGGGCGCGGTGGCCGGCTCGATCATCGCGGCCGTCGGCGCCTCCGCCATGCTCGGCTACGTGGTCGACGTCCCGGCCGCCTACACCTGGGGCACCGCCACCGCGGTCTCGCCGCTGGGCGGCCTGGCGCTGGCGCTGCTGGGCCTGGCCCTGCTGCTGCTCGCCTGGCGCGAGGCCCAGGTCGTCGAGGAGGCCGCGCCGGTCTGGACGCCCGTGCCGGTCGTGACCGCCTGCCTCACCCTCACGCTGATCTTCTGGATCGGCCTGCGCGCCCGCGAGCAGGGCTACATCGGAGCGCGGACCCAGACCGCGGTCGAGGGCCTGGCCACCGCCGCCCACTACGAAATCGAACGGCAGCAGGCGGAGGTCGAGCGGCTCGCGGCGAACTGGTCCCAGGACGCGGGCCTGCCGGCCGCGCGCGAGGCCGACGCCGAGCTGAAGATGCAGGAGCTCGCCCCGCAGGGCTGCACCGCGCTGCACTGGGTCGGCGTGGACCGGCGCACGCGCTGGGTCTACCCCGCCGCCGGCAACGAGGCGGCACTGAACTTCGACCATGGCGCCGATCCCGGGCGCGCCGCCGCGCTCGACCGGGCGCAGGGGGCCCGCGACACGGAGGTGTCGGGCACGGTCGACATCCGCGATTTGGGCAAGGGCTTCGTCGTGTACTCGCCGCTGCTGCGGCCGGGCACGGTGGAGGGGTACGTGGCGGCCGAGTACCCGTACCGGCCGTTCTTCGCCTGTCTCGTGGCCGAGCGGAAGCTCGCGGCCGACTATCGCGTGCAGGTCGAGGTTGGCAGCGAGCTCGTCTTTGACTCGGCGCCCGGCTCGCCGGGCGCGCGGCGCGGCCTGTTTGTCACCAAGACCTACCCGATCTTCGACCGGCGGATCCGGCTGACCTTCACGCCGTCCGCGGCCACGGTCTCGGGCGAACGCCGCCTGCTGCCGGAGCTCGCGCTGGTGGCCGGCCTCGGCATCACCGCGCTGCTCGGCCTGAGCCTCCACCTCGCGCGGCGGGCGCGCGCCGGCCAGCGCGCGGCCGAGCGCTACAACCGCCAGCTCCTCGAGGAGAACGAGGAGCGTCGGCGCGTGGAGGAGCGGCTCAAGATTTCCGACGAGCGCCTCCGGCTCGCCCTCGACTCCACCCAGATCGGCATCTTCGAGCGCGACCTCGCGACCGGCCACACCTACTTCAGCCCCGGCCTGTGGGACATGCTGGGCTATCCGGCCGACCGGATGGCATCGACCGTCGCCACCTGGCAGGCGCTGATTCACCCGGAGGACTTCCCGGGCTACCGCGAGCGCCTCGCCGCCCACGAGGCCGGACAGAGCCCGTACCTCGACCATGACTACCGCGTCCGCGCCGCCGACGGCACGTGGCGCTGGGTCTACGTCCGCGGCCGCGCCGTCGGCGGCCCCGGTGAGAGCCGGCCCCGGCGCGTCATCGGCACCGTGCAGGACATCACCGCCCGCCGCGAGGCCGAGCTCGCGCTGCGCACCAGCCAGGCCGAGGCGCGCAAGCTAGCGTTCGTCGCCTCGCGCACGGACAACCCCGTCCTCATCGCGGCGCCCGACGGGAGCATCGAGTGGGTGAACGAGAGCTTCTGCCGCAAGATGGAGTACACGCTGGCGGAGGTCGTCGGCCGCAACCCGGCGGACTTCATGGTCGGGCCCGACACCAACCCCTGGAGCGTGCGCCGCATCCGCGCCGCCATGGTGCGCGGCCGCGCGCTGAGCACCGACGTGGTCAACTACTCTAAGTCCGGCCGCAAGTACCACCTCCACCTCGAGATCCAGCCGGTGCACAACGAGGCCGGGGCGCTGGTGAACTTCCTCGCGATCGAGTCCGACATCACCGCGCGGGTCGAGATGGAGGCCCAGCTGCGGCGCGCCAAGGCCGAGGCCGACGCCGCGTCCCGCGCCAAGAGCGAGTTCCTCGCGTCGATGTCCCACGAGATCCGCACCCCGATGAACGGCGTGATCGGCATGACCAGCCTGCTCATGGGCTCGACGCTCACCGCCGAGCAGCGGGACTACGTCAACACCATCCGCGTCTCGGGCGAGGCCCTGCTCACGATCATCAACGACATCCTCGACTTCTCCAAGATCGAGTCGGGCAAGATGGAGATCGAGCGCCTCCCGTTCGACCTCGCCAGCTGCGTCGAGGAGACGCTCGACCTGTTCGCCGTCCAGGCCACCGAGAAAAACCTCGAGCTGACCTACCACTTCGCCCCGGGCGTGCCACCGTGGATCGTGGGCGACGTCACGCGCGTCCGGCAGATCCTCGTGAACCTCGTGAACAACGCCGTGAAGTTCACGCCGTCCGGCAGCATCGCCATCGAGGCCCGAGTCCGGCCGGACTCCTCGCCCCTCGTCCTCGAGTTCACCGTCCGCGACACCGGCATCGGCATCCCGCCCGACCGGCTGGACCGGCTCTTCAAGGCGTTCAGCCAGATCGACTCGTCGACCACGCGCAAGTACGGCGGCACCGGGCTCGGCCTGGTGATTTCGCAGAGCCTCGCGCACCTGATGGGCGGTGAAATGCGCGTCACCAGCACCGTCGGCCAGGGCGCGGCGTTCACCTTCACGATCACGACCGAGGCGGTCGCCCTCCCCGGCGAGGGCGCCGCGCTCGCCCTCCCGCCGCGCTTCGCCGGCCGCACCGTGGTGGTGGTGGAGGACCATCCGGTCACGCAGCGCCGCCTCGAGTCCGTGCTTGCGGCGCACGGTCTGG
>DAOQKI010000132.1:0-10077 GCA_035334485.1 Opitutaceae bacterium | reverse complement strand
GGTCGCCCGTCGCGACGCGCAGGCGGGCGAGGGCCCGGCTCATGGCCGACGGGCTCAGGCGCAGCCGGCGGGCGGCCCGCGCCACGCTGCCTTCGGCCAGCAGGACATCGAGGGTGACGAGAAGGTTGAGGTCGGGGTGCGTCACGGTCGGCGGAGGCAGCGTGCACGAGACATGGCGTCAAACGCACGCATAAAGTGCAAACCGTGCGTCTTCCGCCATGTGACGAATTCGCCTAGGATGGGCCCGGCTCGGGTGTCCGGGCCGTCAACATGTCTCTCATGAACCCAACCCTGACCTCTCCAGCCGCCGTGGCGGCCGAACCGTCCCGCGCCGCCGTGCCCTCGTCGACGTGGGCGCTCACCAGCCTGGCGCTGGCGGCCCTGCTGTCCGCCCTGGGCACGAGCATCGCGAACGTGGCGCTGCCGACCCTCGCAACCGCGTTCGGCGCGTCCTTCGGGGCGGTGCAATGGGTGGTGCTGGCGTACCTGCTGGCGAGCACGAGCCTGGTGGTGGGCGTGGGACGGCTGGGCGACCTGGTGGGACGGCGGTGGCTGTTGCGGGCGGGGTTGGTGGTGTTCACGGCGGGATCGGCATTGTGCGGACTGGCGCCGAACCTCGGAGCGCTGATTGCGGCGCGGGCGCTGCAGGGCCTGGGGGCGGCGGTGATGATGGCGCTGACGGTGGCGCTGGTGAGCGGGACGGTGCCGGCGGGCCGGACCGGTCGCGTGATCGGGCTGCTCGGCACGATGTCGGCGCTGGGGACGGCGCTGGGGCCGTCGTTGGGCGGCGTGCTGATTGCGGGCTTCGGCTGGCGGGCGATCTTCCTGGTGAACGTGCCGCTGGGCGCGGCGGTCTGGTGGCTGACGGGACGGCACGTGCCGGTCGACGGACCGCGGCGGGCGGCGCGGACGACCGAGTTCGACACCTTTGGCACGGTGCTGCTGGCGGGGGCGCTGGCGGCGTACGCGCTGTCCCTGACGCTGGGGCGGGGAGCGTTCGGATCGTTGAACGCCGCCCTGCTGGTGGCGGCGGGGGCGGGCTTGGCGGCCTTTGTCGTGACGGAGACGAGCGTGGACGCGCCGCTGGTCGACCTGACGATGCTGCGTGATCCGGCGCTGCGGACCGGGCTGGTGCTCAGCGGGCTGGTGGCGACGGTGATGATGGCGACCCTGGTGGTGGGACCGTTTTTTCTGGCGCGATCGCTGGGCCTCGTGCCGGCGGCGGTCGGATTGGTGATGTCGGCGGGCCCGCTGGTGGCGGCCGTGAATGCGGCGCCGGCCGGACGCCTGGTGGACCGGCTGGGCGCCGGACGCATGACGACCCTGGGATTGGGGATCATGACGGCGGCGTGCGCGGTGCTGGTCGCGGCGCCTTCGCGCTGGGGCGTGGCGGGCTACGTGGGCCCGATGGTTGTGCTGACGGCGGGTTACGCGCTGTTCCAGACGGCGAACAACACGGCGATCATGGCCGGTGCGGGCGCGGAGCGGCGCGGCGTGGTGTCTGGCTTGCTCAACCTCGCCCGCAATCTCGGCCTGATTACCGGCACCGCGGTGATGGGCGCGATCTTCGCACACGCAACCGGCGACCTCGCGACGGCCACGCCAGCCGCGGTGGCCGAAGGCCTGCGGATCACATTCGGCGTAGCGGGCGGCCTCGTGGCGGTGGGGTGGGTGGTAGCTGTAGGCGGTAAGCGGTAGGCGGAAAGCCGTAAGCTGTCAGCGGTAAGCCATCAGCTCTTGCTCCACTTGCGCGTCCTGGCAGCTAAAGGTCGGCTGACTGCTGATCGCTGACGGCTGAGAGCTGACAGCCTCCAGCCTACCGCTTACCGCCTAAAGCTAGTCTTCCTCGCGGCTAATCAATGGTCGGAAATGGGGGGATAGTCCGTATTTCGTAAATCTCTCGCGGGCGCGAGACGCGGGTTGCCATCGCGCGAGGTCCCGTTGAGCTGGAGCCAGCGATGCCTTCCACCCCCGCCGCGTCTCCCGTTAGTGAACGATTCTCGCTTACGCTTTTTGCCCTCACGGTGCTGGCGTCAGTCGCCGGGCTGCTGGGCCTGCTTCGCGTCGTGGCACCCGGGATCTGGGCGGCCGAGTTCGCCGCTCACTTCTGGCGCATGGGGCTCGCTTTCGTCGCGATGAGCCTCGTGGTGTGTTTTCTGGAGTTTTTCTTCCACCGCTACGTCCTGCACACCCCGGCGATTCCCTTCCTGCGCCGCCTGTACCGCCAGCACACCCTGCACCATGCGCTCACGCGCATCACCCGAAAGTCCACCGCCGCGGGGCAGGGCGTGCTTTGCGTGGAGAACAAATTCCCGATTATCGAGGACGAGCAGCACGAGGCGGCCTTCTTCCCGTGGTACTCGATGGCGGTGTTCGCCCTGGTGCTCTCGCCGGTGTGGATCGCGGCGCACCTGCTGCTCCCGGGCTTTCCCTGGTTTCTCTGCGGCATCGCCGCCCTGGCCACGTCGCTCACGCTGTACGAGATGCTCCACGCCATCAACCACTGGTCCTTCGCGAAATGGGAGCCGCTCATCATGCATCCCCGCTGGGGCCGCTTCTGGCTCCCGGTCTACGGCTTTCACCTGCGGCATCACGCGGTGATCGACTGCAACGAGTCGATCTCGGGCTTCTTCGGCCTGCCCGTGGCGGACTGGGTGATGGGCACCTGCGTGATCCCCAAGACGCTGTACGCGGACGGCGAGGCCTGGACGCAGGAGGCGTTTCGCAGCCCGCGCCCGTGCGCGCTTGTGCGGAAACTCGACGCCTGGGCGGAGGCCGCGGTGCAGCGGCACCGTCGACAGGAGCGCGAGGGCAGTCGTACCTAGCCACCGGCCACGCGGTTCGATGCACTACCGAATCTGGCGTTACCACGTCACCCCTGGACAGGCCGAGGCGTTTCAAGCTGCGTACGGTGCCATGGGCACGTGGGCCCAGCTGTTTGCCCTGGCCTCAGGTTATCTCGGCACCCGGCTGCTCCGGGCCGAAGACGGCGGCGAGTGGGTGACGATCGACTGCTGGGAGAGCCGCGAGCACTGGGAGGCGTTCATCGCCGCACACCGCGAGCGCTACGAGGCGCTCGGCCGGAAGCTCGCCGGATTGACGACGACCAATGTGCTGGTCGGGGTGTTTGAGGAGGGGATTTAGCGGTAGGCTTTAAGCGGTAGGCTGTAGGCGGTGGGCTTGCGCGGGTCTTCAACTTTCAACGTTCAACTCTCAACGCTCGACGCTCAACGAGCGGCGGGCTTCGCCGAGTGGAGAAGCCAAAGGGCCGTTGACGTCCTTGGGGGCTGCGGATGGGGTGGCGGGGCCCCTGTTGACCATGAACTCCCGCTGGATGGCTTTGGTCGGAATGGTCGTGACCCTACTGGTGGGCTTCGCCGTCGGTTGGACGATGGAGTCGCGACGGACGATGGAGGCTGCGGCTGCGGTTCCGGCGGCGAGTGAGCGGTCCCGACTGCCCGCGCCGGTTTCATCCCCGGACCCGGCGGTCGCGTCGCGCCCCGTGGCGACGCCGAGCGCGACGCAGGCGAAGGCGGATGTTATTCGGCAGATGCTGGCGCTGCAGAAAAAGGGACGGATGAATTTCTTCGTTCAGGTCATGACCCCGGACGACAAGCTCAGCGCCGGGATCAAGGAACTGCTGCCGGTTTCCGAGAGCGAGGCCCGGATCCTCGATGGCGGCCTCGCGCGCGCCCGCCAGCAGCTGAAGGCCCTGGAAGACGCCAGTGGCTCGGCGGTGATCGATCCCGCCACCGGCGACCTCGTTATCCAGTTTCCGCCGTTTCCGGAAGAAGGCGGCAAGGTCTACGATGAACTGATGGCCCTGTTGCAGTCGACGCTTGGCCCGGAGCGGATGGCCGTGCTGCAAGAATTGGCGCCGAACCAACTCGATCAACGTTTCGAGAGCTTCGGCCTGCGCACCAAGTCGATTACCCTCACCCGGTCGAAGATCGGCAACTACGACGGCTACAAGACCTCCACCAAGACCAGCCTGACCTCGGGCGTGGTTAACGGCCGGCCGGTGGAGTCATACAGCTCCACCAGCGGCGGCCAGTTCGTCAATCGCGCGAGCTTGGTCAAGTGGCTCGGCACCTCGAGCCGGTTCCTGCCGCCGGAATATTGAGTGCCCGCGGACTGCTGCTTGGACCAACTGAACGGGCGCTTCTGGCGCCGGTCCCGCAGAAAAGAGCTGACCGCTGATCGCTGACTGCTGACGGCCTCAGAGATCCAGACCCATCGGCTCGGCGAACTCGAGCGGGTCCCAGCCCTGGCGCAGCCAGAATTTGCGGCCGATCTCGTTGTCGCGCGCGACGAGGATGAGCACGCGGCTAATGCCGGCGGCCTTCAGGGCGGAGAGCGAGCGTTGGGCCAGTTCCCGGCCGAGGCCGGCGCCGCGGGCGGTGGAGGCGACCGATAGGTGATAGAGCAGGCCGCGCCGGCCGTCGTGGCCGCCGAGCACGGCGCCCACCAGGAGGCCGTCCCGGAGGGCGACGAAGCTCTGGCCGGGATTGCGGGCGAGGTAGCGGCTCAGCTCCGCCACGCTGTCGCCCTCGGCCAGCTCGACGCCCTCAGTCTCGGACCAGAGGCGCCGGGCCGGCTCGAGGTCGGCCGCGGTCATGGGGCGGATGGTGACGCTCATGCGGCCAGTCTCACGAACAGCACGTGGGACCGCAACAGGCACCCTCGGGCTTCCGGGCGGTGACCTCGGCGGCGAAGACCATGGATTCGAAGCCGCGCTTGGATTCCCAGCTCGTGATGATCTCGTCGGTGTTGCCCTTCGGCTTGATGGCAATGTCGACGAAGCCGGCCTCCTCGAGGATCCGCGTGAGTTCGGCGAGCGGCGTGGCGCCCGAGAGGCACCCGCTGTGCAGGGCGAGGTCGCGCTTCACGTCGTCGGGCAGCTCCTCGCGGGCGACGACGTCGGAGACGGCCAGCCGTCCGCCCTTCCGCAGCACGCGGAAGGCCTCGCGGTAGACCGGGCGCTTGTCGGGGCAGAGGTTGATCACGCAGTTGGAGATGATGACGTCGACGGACGCGTCGGCGACCGGCAGCGCTTCGATCTCGCCGAGGCGGAACTCGACATTGGTGTAATTGCTCCGCTTCGCGTTCGCGCGGGCCTTGGCGACCATCTCGGCGGTCATGTCGACGCCGATGACGCGGCCGGTGGGGCCGACCTGCCGCGAGGCGAGGAAGGCGTCGAAGCCGGCGCCGGCGCCGAGGTCGAGGACGACCTGGCCGGCGGTGAGCGATGCGAGGGCGACGGGATTGCCGCAGCCGAGACCGAGATTGGCGCCCTCGGGGATGCTGGCGAGGTCGGCCTCGGAGTAGCCGAGGGTTCGCGCCTGGGCGTCGGCGCCACAGCAGCCGCCGGACGCCTTGCCCGCGCTCGACGAGCAGCAGCCGGTCGAGCCTTCGGACTTCGCGGCCACCGCACCGTAGTGGCGGCGGACCTCTTCCCGGATGGTTTCGGAATCGTGTTGGGTGGTGTTCATGACGGACAAGGGGGCGGTCAGCGCGACCCGCGGAGGCGGAGCGCGACCTGCACGAGCAGGATGAGGGCGGGGACCTCGATGAGGGGGCCGACGACGGCGGCAAAGGCGACGCCGGAGTTGAGGCCGAACACCGCGATGGCGACGGCGATCGCGAGCTCGAAGTTGTTGCCCGCGGAGGTGAAGGCGAGGGTGGTGGAGCGCTCGTAGTCGGCGCCAAGCCGCTTCGCCATGAAGAAACTCGCGAAGAACATGATGGCGAAGTACAGCGCCAGCGGGAGGGCGATGCGCAGCACGTCGAGCGGGAGCTGCACGATGGACTCGCCCTTGAAGGTGAACATCACGACGATGGTGAACAGCAGCGCGCCGAGCGTGAGCGGGGAGATGCGCGGCAGGAACACGGTCTCGTACCACGCCTCGCCCTTCCAGCGCGCGAGGACCACGCGGCTGAGCGCGCCGGCGGCGAACGGGATGCCGAGGTAGGTCATGACGCTCCAGAACACGTCGCTCATGGCGATCTGGACGATGCGGCCCTGGAACCCGAAGTACGGCGGCAGGACGGTGAGGAACAGCCACGCGTAACCGCTGTAGGTGAGGATCTGCGCGATGCTGTTGAGCGCGACGAGGCCGGCGGCGTACTCGCGGCTGCCCTTGGCGAGGTCGTTCCAGACGAGGACCATCGCGATGCAGCGCGCGATGCCCACGAGGATGAGGCCGACGAGGTAGTCGGGGTGGTCGCGGAGCAGGGTGACGGCCAGCAGGAACATCAGCGCGGGGCCAACGATCCAGTTTTGCACGAGCGATAGGCCGAGCACGCGCGTGTCGGCGAAGACCTTCGGCAGCTCGCGGTAGCGGACCTTCGCGAGCGGGGGATACATCATCAGGATGAGGCCCACGGCGATCGGGAGATTGGTGGTGCCGACCGTGAACGGCGCGAAGAACGCGGCCGGGTCACGCAGCACGAAGTGCCCGAGCGCGACGCCGGTGGCCATCGCGGCGAAGATCCACAGCGTGAGGTAGCGGTCGACGAACGACAGGCCCTTGGCGATGCTGTTTTTCATGGGCGCTCCTGGGACTTGAGCTGGTCGCGGCGGCCGTCGGCGTAGGCCGTGAACGTGCGGCGGATCTCGTCCCGCACCCGGCGGAACACGGCGAGCTTCTCCTCGTCGGTGCCGGTGGCGTGGGCGGGGTCCTCGAACGGCCAGTGGTGACGGTTGAGCTGGCCGGGGAAGACGGGGCAGGCCTGGTCGGCGTGGCCGCAGACGGTGATCACGGTCTCGATCGGCTGGGAGGTGAACTCACCCAGGTGCTTCGAGGTGTGATGCGAGATATCGAGGCCGATCTCGGCCATGACCTTGATGGCGAGCGGGTGCACGTAGCCGGCGGGCTTGGAACCGGCGCTGACGACGTGGAGGAAGTCGCCGGCGGCGGCGTGCAGGATGCCCTCGGCGAGATGACTCCGGCAGGAGTTGCCGGTGCAGAGGATGAGGACGGTGGGCTTGGCGGCGGTCATGACTTGGCGCAGGCGCAGGGTTCGACCTTCGGGGCGAGCTTGCGGAGCCGGGCGAGATCGCCGCGAAACTCGGGGACCTCGCGCACGCAGTCCTGGAGGCAGGCGAGGTTCGCGCTGAGCTCCGGGGGCGTCTTGGCGGGCAGCGAGTAGACCATCCAGGTGCCGCGCCGCTCGACCTCCACCATGTCGCGGGCCTTCAGGTAGGCGAGGTGCTTGGAGATCTTCACCTGCGGCTCCCGCAGCACCGACTGGAAATGACAGACGCACAGCGGACCCTGGGCCAGGAGATGCAGGATGCGCAGGCGGGTCCGGTCGCACAGGCACTCGTAGATCTGAACGATGTCCATGGTCTCAATATACCGCACAGAGAATATACTGCAAGCGGTATATTGAGGCTTTAAGCTGTCAGCTTTCAGCGATCAGCTTTTCTTGGCGGCGGTGGCCGGTGGCTTGGACCGGGCCTTCAACGCTCAACGTTCAACTTTCAACGCTCGACGCTCAACGAGCGTCGGGCCCAGGGAGGCTAAGGAAATTTGCAAGCCAGCGGGAGACGACGAACGTGGCGAAGGCGAGGAAGGCGACGGTGTAGGCCAGCTGCTCGCCCTGCCAGCGCGCGGCGAACCACTGGGAGAAATCGTGGAAGACGACGTAGCTCTTTCCGCCCATCTTCTGGAGGTCGAGCGTGTCGCGGTTGGTCCGGACATTGACGCCGAGCAGCAGGCGATCCTCCTCCGGCTCGGCCAGCGCGTAGATCACCACGGCTGCGATCAATCCCGCGGCGAGGATGAGGATGCCGGCCAGCCGGATGCGTCGCGGATTCATGATGACCCTGAATCTGTCGGCAGGTTGTTCGCGGGGGTCAACCTCCGTGCTTGCCGGCGGAATTGGGAGAGCACCTGGAGGTCAACGCATCAAGACCTGGGTCCGGCTGCCCGGCGGTTCGACCTCCGGAGCCGGGTAGCCGCCGACGTGAGGAGGCGGTTGACGCTGCCCGAGACTCGACGGGAAAGAAGCAGGAGAGGACGGCAGGAGGGACACCGCCAGGTCGGAGCCAGCCTCCTCACGTCGGCTGCTACCTTTCGGCGGAGTGGGCGTTGGCCGACGCGGGCTTGACGAAACCCGGGGTGCCGGGGTCGGCGAGGACCTGGAGGCGTTGCGGAGCGAGACGGATCTCGACGGGCAGCTCCGCCGGGATGGCATCGCCGTCGATCTGGAGCGCGATGCCGGCGGGACCGAGGATGCGGGCGACAGTCATGGGCCGGATCGCGAAGTCGGCGCGGCGGGTGTGACGCTTCCGATAGAGATCCAGCGTGAAGCTCGTCTCGGCGCGGCGGCCGCGGCCGTGGAACAGCGCGAGCTCGAGCTGCCGGTCGTCGTGGCGCCCCTCGGGCACGATGCGGTAGGGCCCGGCGATCTCGGAGATGTTGCACGCGGTGATCCCGAACGCGCGGACCGGCTCGCCGTCGATCTCGACGGTGATTTCGGGGAAGCCGTACCCGAGCCAGGCAGGGAGTCCTGCGGCGACGACGCCGGCGCGGCCGAGGCGGGCCTTGAGCCACGAACCCTGGATGTGGGCCATGATGTGCGCGGCGGAGCCGACCGACGCCTGCATCAGGAACGGGCGGCCGTTGCACAGCCCGACATCGATGGGTCGAGCCGGCAGCTGGCACAGGCGCGCGGCGGCGGCCTCGGGCTTGGCGGGGAGCCCCAGGGCGATGCGGACGACGTTGGTGGTGCCGCCGGGAATCACACCCAAGGCGACGGAGGAACCCAGGAGTCCGGTCGCAACCTCGCGCACAGTGCCGTCGCCACCATAGGCGAATACGACGTCGGCCGACCCGTCGCGGGCCGCGTCGCGAGCCAGCTCGGTGGCGTGGCCGGCGTGGTTGGTTGCGGCGGGTTCGGTGGCGATGCCACCCTGGCGGAGGATCTCGAGCAGGCGCGGGAGCTGGCGGGATTGCCGGCTGGAACCGGCGGCCGGATTATAGACGAGAAGCCCGCGGCGCATGGTCGTGGATGACGGATCGGGCAGGGAGGCGTCAATGCGGGGGGAGGAAGGAAGACGAACGTCGAACGTCGGACGTCGAACGCCGGACATCGAAGCCCACGGGCAACGCTCAACGCTCGACGCTCAACGGCGAGCGCCCAGACGGGCGATCCTTGAGCGTCGAGCGTTGAAAGCTGAGCGTTGAACGTTGCCCGCAAATACGCCCTTCGATGTTCGCCCGAGTCCGCCTCTGGTAAAGGTGGCGGCGAGGGCGAGGGAGAGCGTGCACGAGCTGGGCCCCGGGGACACCTATGCGAACCCAGCCGACGTGGAGCACAGCATCGAGATCATCGAGGATGCCGACGAGATCCAGGTCTTCACGCCGCCGCGCCCGGAATTCCGTTGAGGCCGCGGCCTGAAGCGCAAGCATCCGCCGAACCGTGATGAACTCCGTTGAGCAGGTCGTGCAGCGGCAACTGGACGCGTACAACGCCCGCGACCTGGGAGCGTTGCTGGCGGTTTACGCGGACGACGCGGAGTTTTTCGAGCATTCAGCCACGCTGCTCGCGCGGGGCACGGCGGCACTGCGCGAGCGGTTTGCCCTGCGGTTCCAGGAGCCCAATCTCCATGCCCGGCTGGTCCACCGCATCGTGGCCGGCAAGATGGTGGTGGATCACGAGGAAGTGACGCGTACCTTTCCCGAGGGACCGGGCACGCTCACCTTAGTGATGATCTACGAAGTCGAGGACGGCCGGATTCGCCGCGCGTGGAGCATGGTCGGCGAAAAGCGTCTTGATCCGCGGTAAGAGCGGGCGGGAGAGGTCGACGAACAGGGGACGTCGGGCGGGAACATCGAACATCGGACGCCGGACATCGAAGGGCTCGGGGCAACGCTCAACGTTCGACGTTTAACGCTCGATGTACAATTGAGAAGGCGGGGGTGGAGGCCTCCCTGGTTCGATGTTGGGCGTTCGATGTTCGGTGTCCGATGTTCGCCCGAATCCGCCTTGGTTAGGGTGGGGCAAAGTGGCGCAGTTGGTGGGTGGGAAGTGATGGAAGATGTGGGGCGGGCAGAATTTGCGGCGGGG
>DAOQKI010000131.1:0-10083 GCA_035334485.1 Opitutaceae bacterium | reverse complement strand
CTCCGGCGGAGGCGACACCGGCGCCGCGGCGGCGCCCGCCGGCAGCAGCGTCCCGGCCAACGCCAAGCCGGCCAGCTTGAGCCACTGGCGGCGATCGAGCGCGAGGCGGAGGTCCTCCATGGCCGGAGAGTGGGACGGACCGGCGGACGGCGACAAGCCGGAATGAGCGCCCCACTCCGCGCTTGCGCCGGCCCGGGCCGCGCCTTGTCTCGGCGCATGGGCGCCTACGACTTCAATTTCGACGTTCCTCCCGGCCTCTCGTACGCGCCCAATCCCGACCGGGTGCGCGCGCTCGCGGCGCAGCTGCCGGCGGCGCCCTTCTCGTACGCGCCGCCCGCGACGGACCGGGCCGCGTGGGCCCCGTGGGCGGAGACGGCCTTCGGGCAGCGGGTGCTCCGGACGGCGCGCGAGCTCGCGGCCCAGCCCTTCCCCGACTACACCGACGCGGCGTACCTCGACTGCCTCGCGCGCGAGGATGTCACGCACATCAACCAGGTGATGCCGCTGGTGCGGAAGCGCTCGGCCGCGTTCCTGCTGGCGGAGGCGATCCACGACCGGGGCGAGTTCCTGGCCGTGATCGGCGAGGACACGCGCCGGATGGCGGCGCTCCGGACCTGGATCCACCCGGGCAACGACCTCAAGCGGCTGAACTACGACGGCAAGACGGTGGAGTCGGACCTCGCGGTGATGCACACCGCCGCCAACCTCGCCGAGACCGACTTCCTCCTGGGCGCGCGGCTGCCCGCGGAGCTCCGGGCGCTGATCCGCTCGGAGGTCGACCGCCGGGTGCTGGCGCCGCTGAAGCAGCGGCTCGAGACGGGCCGCGACCTGTTCTGGTGGATCGACGTGAAGCACAACTGGAACTCGGTCTGCCTCGCCTGCCTCGCGGAATGCGCGGTGACGCTGGCGCCGACGGTCGGGGAGCGCGCCTGGTACCTCGCGTTCGCCGAGGGCCTGATCCTGAACTTCCGCGACGGCTTCAACGACGACGGCGTCTGCACCGAGGGCGTGGGGTACTGGAGCTACGGCTACATGCACTTCCTCATGCTCGCGGAACTGCTGCGGATGGCGACGGGCGGCGCGACCGACCTGCTCGACGAGCCGAAGATGATGCGCGCGGCGCGGTTCCCCGACAACGCGGAGCTGCAGCCGGGCGTGTTCCCGACGTTTGCCGACTGTTCGCTCACCGTGCAGCCGGTGCTCTGGGCTCGCCTCTGGCCGGAGAACCGCCGCGGCACGGTCACCCAGCCGGTCACCCCCCTGCCCGCCGGCCTCGACCCATTTGCCGAACTGGGCATCGGCACGATCGCCGAGCCGCTGCTGTGGATGTTCCGCACCCGCGACCCGCAGCGGCCCCAGCGCGCGGCGCTCACGCCGGGCCTCCGGCACTGGTTCGGCACCTCGTCGCTGCTCGTAGCGCGCTCCGGTCCGTCCACCCGGCGCCGGCTCGCCGCCACCCTGCTCGGCGGCAACAACGGCACGAACCACAACCACAACGACCTCGGCACCTTCACGGTGGTGCTCGACGGTCGCACGCTCGTCGCCGATCCCGGCGCCGAGGTTTACAGCTTCCGCACGTTCAGCACCCACCGCTACGACAGCAAGCTGCTGAACTCCTACGGCCACCCGGTGCCACGCGTGGCCGGCCGCCTTCAGGAGGCCGGGCCGGAGTTCCAGGCCCGCGTGCTGGCGAAGGAGTTCACCGAAGACACCGACCGCGTCGTGCTCGACCTCCGCTTCGGCTACGACGTACCGATCCTGCGCCGCCTCGAGCGCGAATTTCTGTTCGACCGGCGCGGCGACGGGTCCGTGACCGTGACCGACCGCGTGGAGTTCTCGGAACCGGCGGCGTTCGAGTCCGCGCTGATCACGTTCGGCGAGATCACGATCGACGGCGCGCGCGTCCGGCTGGTCGACGGCCCGGCCACGGTGGTCGCGGAGGTCACAGCCGAGGGCGCCGAGCTCGAGTTTTCAACCGACACGATCGACCAGCCGCCGCACCCGAAGCGGGTCGCACTGCGGTGCCGCGGAGAAGTCCGCGCCGCCACGATCCGCACGGTGATCCGGCCTGCGTAAGGCGGCGCGTTTCCGATTTCGGACTGGATCCGTCGCAGCCGGAAAACTCCCTAGCCCCGGCGGTGCGTCAGGCCATCAGCCCGCGGAACACGAGGTCGGTCGCCTGCGCGACGCGCAGCGCGCGGCTGCGGGGCGTGTCGAGATCAATACCCAGGCTCGTCGAGAGCGAGTAATGGTTCGAGTAGTAGATGAAGCAGAGCGCGATGAAATTGATCACGAGGTGCTTGATGTCGCGCGGCTCGCGGAAGATGCCCTTGGCCACGCCTTCCTGGATGATGGCGCGGAAGCGGTCCATGAACGGGTTCTTGTTCACCAGCTCGGGGTGACGGCTGAGGTGGCGGCCCTCGGCGAGGTTCTCCCAGAGCAGGAGCCGGACGAATTCCGGGTTCGCGTCGAGGAAGCGGAAATTCGCCTCGAGCAGGTGGCGTAGCTTCTCATCGGGCGGCGCGGATTCCTCGAGCGCCTGGATCTCCACCTTGGCGAGGCGGCTGAACACTTCCACCAGCGTCGCAAGGTAGATGTCGTTCTTGCTGCCAAAATAATGGTAGACCATCCGCTTGTTCGTGCGGGCGAGGCCGACGATCTCGTCGACGGCGACTCCGTGGTACCCCTTGGCCGAGAACAGCCGGATGGCGGCGCGAAGGAGGCGGGCTCGGGTGCGTTCGGGGTTTCGCTTGGCGGGAACCTTCGCGGACATGGGGGTTTCGGCCTAGGCTGCCGGTTGCGCCCGGCAGGGCAACTCCCGAATGGCCTCTCGGGTCAACGCCCCAGAACCTTGAAAAACACCGTGGTGGCGCAGGGCCGCCCGTCGGGCAGGAGCGCGAAGTCCGGGATCCGTCCGCAGCGTTCCCAGCCCAGCCGGTCATAGAGTCGTTCGGCGTCGCCCCCGGTCACCGTGTCCAGCACCAGGAGCGTCTTGCCCTCCCGGCGCGCCTCCGCCTCGACGGCGGACATCAGCGCGGCGGCCAGCCCGCGCCGGCGCGCCCGGCGGTGCACGAGCATCTTCGCCACCTCGGCGCGATGCGGCTGGTTCTCGGGCAGGCGCAGGACCAGCTGCACCGTCCCGACGATCCCGCCGGCGTCGTCCTCCGCCACCAGCACCGCGCGCTCGCCCCGGGCCAAGTCGTCCGCCACGGCGCGCCAGAACGCGTCGGCCTTAGCGCGGGTCATCGGGTGCATGAAACTGACCGAGGCCCCACCCTCGACGCAGTCGATCAAGACGTCGCCCAGGTCGCGCCGCTCGCGTTCGCCCAACGCGGGCAGCCGTCGCACCCGGTACTCGCCGGCTCCGCTCATGCGCCGTCCTTCGCGCCGCCGTAGCGCTCGACCCGGACATCGGCCGTGATCGCGTGGGCGAGCATCCGCTCGACCTGGCACTGCCGGGAGGTGACGCGGCCGACCTCGACTGACGCCGCGCGTGTCATGCGCTGGTAGGTCACAGTCTTCAGGAACTTCCCGACCCAGACGCCGCCCGTGTAGCGCGCGGCGCGGCTGGTCGGGAGAATGTGATTCGTGCCGATCGTCTTGTCGCCGTATGCGACCGTGGTTTCCTCGCCGATGAACAGCGAGCCGTAGTTCCGCAGGCGGGCCAGGTAGAAATCCCGGTCGGCCACATGGAGCTCGAGGTGCTCCGGCGCGTAGTCGTCGCAGAGCGCGACAGCCTCGTCGTCGCTCTCCGCGACGTGGATCCGGCCGTTGGCGGCCCAGCTCTGGGCCGCGATCTCCCGGGTGGGCAGCGTGACCAGCTGGCGTTCGACCTCGGCCAGGCAGCGGCGGCCGAAGGCCTCGCTCCGGCAGATCAGCGCGACGCCGCTGTTGGGGTCGTGCTCGGCCTGGCCGAGCAGGTCGCACGCAACCAGGGCCGGGTCGGCGCTGTCGTCCGCCAGCACCATGATCTCGGTCGGGCCGGCGAGCAGGTCGATGCCGCAGCGGCCGAACAGCTGGCGCTTGGCCTCGGCGACGAACTTGTTGCCGGCGCCGCAGAGGATGTCGACCGGCGCCACGACACCCATGCCGAACGCCATCAGCGCGAGCGCGGGCACGCCACCGACCACGAAAATCCGGTCGGCGCCCGCGGCCGCGATGGCATGGACCGTCGCGGGAAAATAACCGCCACCCGGCACCGGCGGCGTGCAGGCCGTCACCTGCCGCACGCCGGCGACCTTGGCCGGGATGATGCTCATCTGGGCGGAGCCGAACATCGGATAGCGGCCGCCTGGGATGTAGCTGCCGACGGAACCGACCGGCACATGCTTGTGCCCGAGGATCACGCCGGGCCGGATCTCGACCTCGAGCGGCAGCAGCGTCGTGCGCTGCGCCTCGGCGAACGCCCGCACATTGCCCTGGCAGTAGCGCGTGTCGGCGACGACCTGCGGGTCGAGCCGGGCCGTCGCGGCGCGGATCTCGTCCGGGGTGAGCTCGAAGCTGGCCGGGGACCAGCGGTCGAACTTCTCGCTGTAGCGCCGCACGGCGTCGAGGCCGTGCTTCTCAAGGTCGAGGAGCATGGCTGAAACCACGCCCGCGGTCTCCGGATCCTGCTCGAACAAGCGGTGCCCACCGTCCTTGACGATTTTCATCGCCGCCAGCGCACGCCGCCGCGGCGCCGGGCTCAACGGAAAAATCCCGGCCGGAGGATTTGGCTGGCGTTTCGTCGCGGCCGGCGTGGATTCCCCGCATCGGCCCGCCCCGCGCCGATCCGAACCATGCGAACGACCCTGCTCCGCCTGCCCCTGGTCCTGCTCGTCTCGCTCCTGATCGGCCCCGCCGCGTCCGGCGCGGGTCCCGAGCTGGAAGCCCGCTGCCGCGCCGTGCTGCGCGAGGTCATGGCCGCGGAGAGCGGCTGGGTGAAGATCCACGCCGCCGAGGCCCGCATCGACGCGGGCGAGGCGGCCGAGGTGCGGGCGGAGTTTCTCCGCGACCGCGCGGCGCTGGAGCGCCTGCCCTGCCGCATCGGCGTCTGGCGCGTCCTCGCGAACACCGCGCCGTCACCCGCCGACCGCCAGGCCTGGATCCAGCGCATCGTCGACGTCTACCTCGATCCCGCGGCGCCCGACCATCCCCAGTCAATCGAGACCATCGGCAAGCTCGGCCACGCCGTGAGCGGCCCCGCCCTCGAGCTGGTTCGCGCCGAGGCCGCCCGGCCCGCGTCCGTGTCGATGCTGCTCGCCGTCTGGGCCGCCCGGTTGGCGGGCGAGTCCGGGGCCCAGGCCCGCCTGCTCGAGCTGCTGCAGTCGCCGCAGGTGGAGCTGCGCAGCGACGCCGCCTATGCGCTCCGCTGGCTGCGTCCCACCGACCTGGCGTCCTGCGCGGCCCTCGTGCACGCGGCCGCTACCGAACCGGCCGCGTCCGCCGCGCGGCCCTACATCCTCGGCGCCGCGCTGCAGACCAACGCGGATCCCGCACAGGCCGACGCGTGGGAACGGGAACTCGAGACGATCCTGCTGATCGGCGCGACCGACGCGCGGTTCGAGGCGAGCCAGACGGTGAAGCGCCGCTGTCCCGAGGCGCGCGCCGCCGCGTTCGCCCCAATGCTCGACCTGCCACCGGCGCAGAACGACGCGCGCGTCGGCGCCGCGATGGTGATTCTGCTCAGTCGCGGACGGCGCTGAGCACGAGCGGCCGCAGCCAGTCGGCGACCAGCCGGTGGCCCGCCGCGTTCGGGTGCATGCCGTCGAGCAGCAGCGCGTCGACTCCTCGCCCGCCCTCGCCGCCGCGCGCCTGGAACTGTCCGTACACGTCGACAAACGGCACATGCTCCTCGGCCGCGACCTGACCGACCAGCGCGGCGTACCGCGCGAGGTGCAGGTTGAAACCGTCGGGCTCGGCCGGATTGTACGGCGGCCGCCCGTAGAGTTGGACCAGCTCCGGCGTCCAACGCAGCGGATTCGGCGACATCAGGATGGCGCGCGCCCCTTGGGCGCGGAGCGTCCGCACGAAATAGCGCAGGTTCTCGCCGTAGCGCTCGAGAGTCACGCGCGACCGGGTCGGCGTCGGCTTCTCCCAGACGCGGACCACGCCGTCATTGATGCCGAACTGGATGATCACGACGGCGGGATGCGCCTGCAGCACGTCGTGCTCGAACCGCGCGCGGGCCATGTCGGTGGTGTTCCCGCCCACGCCCGCGTTGACCACGCGGACGGGCTGGCCCGCCGCGGGCAGCTCGGCCGCGAGCAGCTGCGCGTAGACCACCAGCGGGCCGCGCGGCGCGGTGGTGGAGTCGCCGAACGCCACGACAGTCGGCACCCGCGGCGCCGGGTCGGACGCGGACGCGGCACCGGCGGACAACCAGGCGACGACGGGCAGCACGGCGCAGCGGAGGAGGCGGGCGAGGAGCACGCGCCGACCATACCCGGCGACCGGTCGGCGTCGATCCCGCGTTGCCAGCGTCCGCGAGTTGAAAAATCACCCGGCGCGAAAACACGGAAGTTTGACTCGCCCGGTTTTGCCCCGGATGAAAGAAGCCGCGCCGCGCCTATGAACGCTTCCGCCCGTACCGCCGTCCTGCATGCCGAGGAGCTCACCGAGAGCGAACACTTCGCCCTCGAGCTGCGCTGGTACGAGGGAAAGATGCTGCCGTATGCGGAATGGGTGACGGAGTTCGCGCAGCGCCATCATGGCGAGATCCGCGCGCTGACCGGCGGCTCGCTGGATCCGGCGGCACTGCTGGGCGCGACCAAGGAGCTCATCGCCCAGCGCGGCTCGCTGCACATGGTCGCGGAGCTGCGCGACCAGCAGCAGGAGATCCAGAACGAGCTGTGGTACCGCGGCGAGCAGGGCGAGCACGACCGGCGCGGCATCCAGCAGGCGTGGGCCGAGAAGCACGCGTCGGCCTGGCGCCAGTGGCGCGTCAAGGAGTACCTGTTCGTCGCCAACCGCTGCGCGGCCCAGGTGGTGTCGATCCTCCTCGCCCCCGCCGCCACGACGCGCGCGGGCTGAGACCCGGCGCTTGGACGTTGACGTCGCCGCCTCCACCGGCGTCTGCTGGCGACGTCCATGAATCGCGCTCCCCGCGCCCCCCGCGACCTCGC
The DNA here is from genome assembly GCA_035334485.1 of Opitutaceae bacterium. Taxonomy (GTDB): domain Bacteria; phylum Verrucomicrobiota; class Verrucomicrobiia; order Opitutales; family Opitutaceae; genus Opi-474. Next base: position 2,980 of record DAOQKI010000131.1, on the reverse strand, counting down.
CGACTTCACCCATCGGTCCGTCGACCCGACTGAGGAAACCGTCCTGCACACGTGGGACACCCGCGCCGCGACCGAGTTCACCGTCGCGCTCGCGCCGCCCGCGGCGGACCGGAAGGCCTGGTCCTTCACCCTGCCGGTGCGCTCCAACCGCGCGACAATGCTGATCGTCGACCTCTGGCTCGACTGCGATCCCGCGCCGCAGCCCGCCGTCGCGCACGGCTACCGCACGAGCTTCGTGGTCGAGTGGTCCGGCTGGAACACCCTGCCCTTCACCCTCTCGTCGTTCACGCGCGTCGGCGAGCCCGCCGGCTTCCACGCCGTGCGGCGGCTCCGCCTCGCGGCCGTCAGCGCCACCTTCGCCGGCACGGTCCTCGACCTTGGGCAACCCACCTGGCCCGCCGATGCGCCGGTCGTCGCCGTGACGCCGTACGAGGACATGATCGTCAACTTCCTTAGCGAGCGCATGTGGGATCCCGCGGACTGGGTCCGCTCCGGCCCGGCCCTGCTTCCGGCGGGCGAGGAGGCGTTCGACGTCTCGTGGATGTACGCGAACCTCCGGTACCGCCAGCGTCCCGGCCGCCGCCATCGCACGGCGTACACGCGGCGGATGAACCTCGACCTGACGCCGTACCAGGCGGTCACCGTCTTTACCGCGACCGACATCCGGGCGCAGTTCAGCGTGGTGCTCGAGATCGACGGCCGGGAGGTCCGGGCGATCGACCGGCGGCGCGGGCTTGGCGGCGGCGACGAGATCCGGGCGCCGATCCAGGGTCGCCGGCTGACGGCCCTGACCTTTGAGCTGGAGCAGGCGGAGGACACGATCCGCGAGACGCTCGACGTGCAGGTCGCGTCGTCGATCCGGTGGGTGCTGCTCGAGCGGGTCGGCACGGACCCGGCCCAGGTCGCCCAGGTGACGGGCCGGCCGCCGGTCCCGCCGGCGCCGCCGGCCGAGCCGCTGGAGACCAGCCTCCTGCCGATCGGCATCCTGGTCGGCCGCGACGAATTTCTGCAACTGCGCGCGGCGGCGCGGCAGCCGGGTCCGCTGCAGAAGATGGCGGACGAGATGATCGCGGAGGCCGAGTCCCATCTCGCCTACGAGCCCGAGCGCAACGTCGGCCGGTACCTCCCGGTGGACCTGGCGAACCAGGGCTGCGAGCGCCGCGTGTCGCCGGCGAACGAGATGTACCACTACAACAGCGGCATGGTGTACGGCGCCGTGGCGTACGCGCTCACCGGCGACCTGCGCTACGGGCAGGCGGCGCGGCGCTGCCTGTTCTCCGTGCTGCGCTGCGCGACGTGGCAGGCGGGTTTCCCGAGCCGGATCCACTGCGGGCTGCCCGGCTACCGGGCGCCGTTCGTCGAGACCGATGCGTCGGAGGCGGTGGCGCTGGCCTATGACTTTCTCTATCCGCTGCTGTCCCCGGCGGAGCGGCGCGACGTGGAGGACACGCTGTACGAAAAGGCGCTGCCGTGGATCGACATGTACCTCCGCCTGAAGGGCGAGGGTTACCTGCTGAGCAGCAACCAGGGCGCGGTGTACACGGCGGGCCTGGCCTATGCGGCGCTGGTCGCGCGCCGGAGCCATCCCGACGTCGACGAGGTGCTCGAGCGCGGGATCAAGTGGTTCCCGCGGATGATGGGGAACTACTACAAGGTCAACGGCGCGACCAACGAGGGGCCGGGCTACTGGGAGTTCACCACCAAGTACGCGGTCTCCGCGCTACTGGCGATCAGCCGACACCGGGGCTGGAACGTGCGCGACTACGCGCCGGCGCACTTCGGCCGCACCGTCGACTACGTGATGCACATGCGCTCGCTGGCGCGGGACCGGCTGTCGTTCCTCCCGCTCGGCGACAACATCGAGAGTGTCGGCTACCACTACATGAGCAGCTCGCTGCTGTTCTTCGCGCGCCACTACGGCGACCGGAATGCGCTCTGGCTCTGGCACGAGTACTACGCGCGGCGGCCGAATCCGCCAGGCAGCCTCGCGTTCGGCAAGCGGGTCGCCGGCACCTACACGACCTCGGCGCTGATGGACTTCCTGCTCTACGTGCCCGACGCGCCGGCACGCCCGACGCTGCCGCCGGCGAAGATCTTCGAGGTCTGCGACCGGGTCGTGCTGCGCACCGGCTCGGAGCGCGGCGACCTGCTGTTCCTCTTCGAGGGCGGCCCGCAGACCTTCGAGCACACGCACAGCGACAAGGGCCAGTTCATCCTCGAGGCGTTCGGCGAGCGGCTCGCGGCCGACCCGGGCGTGATCCGCTACCAGGATCCGGCCCACCTGTTCTACAAGAGCACGTCCTACCACAATCTCGTCACGCTGAACGGCGCCGACCAGGAGTACCGCGACCCGCACCACGCCGTGGTGCTGGACCGCGTCGAGTTCGGCGCGGCCTGCGACCACATCCTCGCGGACCTGCGCAACTCGTACCGCGCGTTCAGCCGGTACCGGCGCCGGATCGTGTTCGTGCGGCCGTACTATTTCCTCGTGGTCGACGACGTCGCCGCCACCGGGCCGGGTTTGGAGTGGAACTTCCATTCCGGCGTGCCGCTGGCGGAAGTCGCGCTGGAGCGCGGACAGGTCCGCTTCCACGGCGAGCGCGCCGGGCTCGCGATGGGCGTCGGCAGTCCCGCGCCGCTGGCCGCCGGCACCGGCCAGTACGCCGCCGACGGCACGGTCCTCGCGCACAACCTCGTGCTCACGCCGCGCGCGCCGCAGCCGGCGCTGCAGCTCGCGGCGATCCTCCTGCCCTACCCGGCCGCAGCCGTGCCGCCGGTGGTGACGGTCACCGGCGACGCGACGGCCACGCGCTTCCTCGTGCCGCATGCGGGCGGCACGGACCGCGTCGACTGCGGCTGGTCGCCCGCCGGGGTCAGCGTGCGGATCGGGCGCGACGCCGCGGGCCGCGACGAAGAGATTTTCCGCGCCGGGCCCTGAGCCCGGCGAACATTCAGCCGCGGCCGCGCGTGCTCCGGGGTT
>DAOQKI010000130.1:0-10241 GCA_035334485.1 Opitutaceae bacterium | reverse complement strand
AGCGGCGCCACCCACGACGCTCGCCGATGCCGCCCGCACCGCCCGCATCGTGGCGGCCGCGGCCGAGTCGGCTTCCCACCGGCAGTTTGTCCGCATCGACTGATCGCCGTTTCCGACCCACGCTTTCCCCATGAGCCAGCCCTCCCCGGCGCCCCAAGGCCGCCGCCTGATGTTCTCGGCCACGCCGCCGTCGGTCGTGCTCGAGACCTACGATCCGCCCGCGCCCGGTCCCAACCAGATCCTGGTCCGCAACGCCTGCACGCAGGTGAGCGCCGGCAGCGAGGCGAACTTCCTGCGCCACGGGCCGCGGGCCTACGGGCTGCCTGAGGGGCCCGGCCGCGCCAACATCGGCTACCTCGCCGTCGGGCGCATCATCGCCGCCGGGGCCGCCGTCCAGGGGTACCAGGTCGGCGACCGGGTGGTCACGGGCGGCCCCCACGCCACGCACGGCCTGATCGACGTCACCCCGGGCGCCTACCTCGATCCGGTGCCCGACGGCGTCCCCGACGAGATCGCCGGCTTCGCGTCGCTCGGCGACGTGGCGCTCCACGGTGTGCGCCGCGCCGGGGTGCAGCTCGACCAGTCGGTCGCCGTCTTCGGCCTCGGCATCGTCGGCCAGCTCGCGGTCCAGCTCGCCCGGCTCTCGGGCGCCCACCCCGTCATCGCGATCGACCTCATCGACGACCGCCTTGAGCGCGCCCGGGTCAGCGGCGCGACCCATGTGATCAACGCCAGCCGCGAGGACGTCGTCGCGCGGGTGCGGGCCGCAACGGGCGGCGCCGGCGCCGAGACCGTGTTTCACTGCGCCCAGGCCGCCGCCATCCTGCAGCCGGCCCTCGAGTGCGCGGCCGACCGCGGGTCGGTCGTGCTCACCGGCAGCCCGCCGGGCACCGCCACCATCCGCCTGAAGGAGGAACTCCTGCGCAAGGAGCTCCGCGTGATCGGGACCTACGAGAGCGGCCTGACCGAACCGCACGTGTACTGGCGCTGGACGCGCGCGCGCAACCGGCGTGCCTGCCTGCGGCTCATGGCCGAGGGCCGGCTCCGGCTCGACCATCTCCTCACCCACGTGCGGCCGGCGGCCGACGCCCCGGGCATCTACGACCAAATCCTGCGCGGCAGCGAAGGCTGGCTCGGCGTGGTGTTCACCTGGTGACGCCCCCGGCCGCGTCGGTGGACGCGAACGGCAGGCGGCCGACAAGCTCCGCGGCGATCGCCAGGGAGGCGGTCGCGGCCGGGCTGGGCGCGTTGAGCACGTGCAGGGCATTCACGCGCTGCTCGAGCCAGAAATCCTGAAGCAGCGTGCCGTCGCGCTGCATCGCCTGCGCGCGCACGCCCGACCCGCCCGGCTGCAGGTCCGCGGCCCGCAGGTCCGGCACGAGTTTCTGCAGCGCGCGGCAGGCCAGCGCGCGGCTGAACGACTGCACCACCTCGTGGGTGCAGAGCCCCGGGTAGCGCCGCAGGAAGCGCCAGAGTCCCGGGAAACCAAGCGCATCCGCCAGGTCGCGCGCCGAGAAGTCGGTCCACCGGTAGCCCTCGCGCGCGAGGGCGAGCACGGCGTTCGGTCCTGCCTCCACCCCGCCGTGGATCAGGCGCGTGAAATGCACCCCGAGGAACGGGAACCGCGCGTCGGGCACCGGGTAGATGAGATGCCGCACGAGGCCCTGCGCCGCGGGCCGCAGCGTGTAGTACTCGCCGCGGAACGGGACGATACGGACATCGCGGCGCACGCCGGCCAGCTCCGCCACGCGATCGGAGAAGAGCCCCGCGCAGTTGATCAGGAAATCCGCCTCGTCCTCGCCGGCCCCGTGGGTCACGACCCAGCCGGCGCCCAGCGCCCGGATCCCGGTCACGGGCGCGGAGGTCCGCACGACGCCCCCGGCCCGCTCGATCACGTGCCGCAGCGCGGCGCAGACGCCGTCATAGTCGACGATACCCTCCTCGGGCACGTGGATCGCCGCCAGGCCGGCCGCGTGCGGCTCGATCTCGCGGAGCTCGCCGGGCTTGAGCCGCCGCAGGTCCCGCAGGCCGTTGCGCTGCCCGCGCTCCCAGAGCCGGTCGAGCGCCGGGAGTTCGCGCTCCTCGGTCGCCACGACGACCTTCCCGCAGATCTCGTGGGCGACGCCGTGCTCCTGGCAGAAGGCCGTCATGAGCCGGATGCCCTGCACCGCCAGCCGCGCCTTCAGCGAGCCGGGCGCGTAGTAAAGGCCCGCGTGCAGCACCCCGCTGTTGTGGGTGCTCTGGTGGCGGCCGACGTCGGCCTCCTTCTCCAGCAGCACGACGGTCGCGCCCGGCACCCGGCGCTGCAGCTCGCGCGCCACCGCCAGGCCGACCACGCCGCCGCCAATGATGACCACGCGCCGGGTCATGATCCGGGGGCCGGGGATCGGACCCCGGCTTCGGCGGCAATCGCGGTCAGCGACTGCCACAGCAAGTTCGGCACGGGCACGCCCGCGGTGCTTCGGCGCGACTCGCACCGCCACTCGGGCTCGCCGGCGACGAGGACCTCGTCGTAGCCAGCCGCGGGCTCCGCCGCCTTCACCATCCCGTTCAGCCGGTCCACGCCCCGCTCAAACTCGCCGGCCGCGAGGAACCGCGTCGGGTCGATCGCGATGAAGGTGTGGCTGAGCCCGAGCGGGTCGCCGCCCGTGCGATAGACGGGCAGCTCGGTCGCCATGGCGCCGCCGCTGAGCCCGGCGCAGAGCAGCTCGATCATCACGGCGAGCCCGGTTCCCTTGTACGCCCCGGCGGGGGTCGGCGCGCCGCGCCGCGCGGCCGCAAGGTCGGTGGTGGGCCGCCCCTCCGCGTCGAGAAATCCCCACGCCGCCGGAATCCGGGTCTCGCCCAGGTGGGCCGCATGCCCGAGCTTGCCGAGCGCGACCGTGGTCGTGGCCATGTCGAGCAGCCAGCGTCCGCGGCCGCCGGCCCCGGGCACGGCCACGCAGAACGGATTCGTCCCGAGGACCGGTGTCTTGCCCTGCCAGGGCGCCACGGCCGGACAGGCGTTGCTCATCGCGATGCCGATGAAACCGGCCCGCGCCAGTTTCTCGCCCCACCAGGCGCCCGCGCCGAAGTGATTCGAATGTCGCGCCACCACGACGGCCACGCCGAGGTTTCGGGTCAGGCGGATCGCGTGGTCGGTGCAACGGTCGGCGACCACCTGTCCCAGGCCGTTCTCGCCGTCATAGGTCAGGCACACCCCATCCTCGCGCACCACCCGGCCCGCGGCCGCGGCGTTGATCCCGCCGGCGCGCAGTTGCTGGATATAGGTCGCGAGCATCTGGATCCCGTGCGAATCCACCCCGCGGACATTGGCCGCCACCAGCGTGTCGCCGACCACCCGGGCGTGGTCCTCCGGCACGCCGAGACCCACGAGCAGCTCGCGGCAGAAGCGGCGCAGCGCCTCCGCGGAAAAGGTGAGAGTGACGGGATCGGGAGCGGTGAACATGGCGGAAGCGCGAGACTCGCCGCGGGGAGATTCGCACGCCGCGCGGCGGAAATCAACGGCCGGCGGCCGGCTCGGCGCGGGCGAGGCAGGTGTTGGCCAGCCAGAGCATCACGCCGCAGGCGAGGCCGCCCACGCTCGTGACGGTCAGGATCACATCCACGCCGATCCGCGCGTCGCGGAGGGCGCCGACCCCGTAGATGGCCAGGCCGCCGGTGACGGCGGTGAAGCAGTTCAGCGTGCCGAGCGCCGTGGCCCGGTAGCGCGCGTCGATGAAGAGGCAGAGGATCGGCATGGTGTTGGCGCCGAGGAAGCCCATGGCCACGCCCCACAGGCAGAGGCTCAGCACCGTCAGGCCGAAGTGCGGATACCAGCCGGTGAGCGCGAAGGCGGGGGACGCGATCAGGATCGCGACGGCCGGCACCATGATGCGCGAGCGCGGGTTGGTGAGGCTCCAGCGGTCGGACCAGATACCGCCGAAAATCAGGCCCGCAGTCTGCGCCGAGTACAGGAAGCCGAGCGTGGAGAGCCCGGCGGCGCCCTGGCGCAGCTGGAACTGCTCGCGCATGACCGTGGGCATCCACGCGATGATGATCCAGCTGATCGCGCCCTGCACGGCCATGCAGCCCGCCATGAAGCGGAACGGGCGCGCGCCCACCAGGCTGCGCCACGCCTCGCTCAGGCTCACCCCGGTGCCGCCCGCGGCCGGGGCCGCCTGGCGCGGGGGCTCGTGCAGGAAGGCGACCAGCACGAAGCCCAGCAGCACGCTCGCGGCGCCGATGACGCCGTACGGATAGCGCCAGCCGTGCGTCTCGGCCAGCCAGCCGGCGACTCCGCCGAGCACGGCCCCGCAGACGAGGCCGGTGAGGTGGAGGCCGGTGGCGAGCGCGCGGGTCGGCCCGCGGTGGTATTCCACGATCATGGCGACCGCGGCAGGAATGTAGAACGCCTGTGCGACGCCCAGCGCCGCGCGCAGCACGAGGAACTCAGGCCGGCCCGGCACGAACGCCGTGGCGAGGGTCAGCAGCGCCCAGGCAAAGAGGCCGATGATCACGACCCACCGCCGGCTGAAGCGATCGGCGAAATAGCCACCGAACGGGCACGCCACGGCGTAGGTGCTGAGGAAGGCGGAAGTGAGCAGCCCGAACTGGGCGTCGGTCATCGCGATGTCGCGAAGCACCGACTCGCGCATCGTCCCCAGCATCGTGCGCGTCAGGTAATTCGACCCGCCCGCAAACCACAGCAGCGCCACGGTGGACCAGGCCACCCACGGCAGGGGCTCGCGGTCTTCGTTCGGGGGACGCATCGGGGAGGCGGATCGCGGGGCCCGAATACGGCAACTCCGGCCGACCTCGCTGTGCGCGAGACCAGCCGGAGCCGCAATCGGACAACCGCAGGGGTTGGTTAGTACTTGTAGGTGGTCTGGAAGCTGAACGTCCGCGGGTCAACCGCGTCCGCCAGGCCGACGCCCTGGGCGCCGATCGGATACTTCTTGTCGAGCACGTTCACGCAGTCGACGCGGAAGATCCAGTGCTTCCCGACCTGATAGGCGGCGAACATGTTCAGCAGCACCTCCTGCTTCAGCTTGAAGAGGGAGTTGCCGGAGCTGTTCTTCGGCAGCGCGACGCCGCCCGGCAGCGTCAGGCCCGCCATGTTGAACCACTTGCCGCCGGCCTTCTGCGCGCCGCCGCCGAAGGAGAAGCCCTTCAGGCCGCTGTCGTGCTGGAAGTCATAGCGACCAAAGAGGCTCCAGGAGTTCTCGACCGTGCCCGTGATGGGGTTGTCGTTCTGGTCCTTGACCGTGCCCATGTAGCCGGTGGCCACGATCTGCAGGCCGGGGACCGGCGAGATCGCTAGCGACGTGTCCCAGCCCCGCGAGGTCGTGGAGCCGATCGGGATGTAGTAGTTAAGGCCCGCGACGTTGAGCGCGGGGAACGCCGCCAGGATGGCCTGGTTCGTCAGGGTCATCTTGTAGAGGGCGAACGACGCCGAGACCTTGCCGTCCATGAAGGCGGCCTTCACGCCGACCTCGTCGCTCTTGCCGAGCACGGAGGGGAGCGGCGTGTTGTCGTAGGTGACGCCGACCGCGGGATTGAACGTCGTGGACTCCGAGACGTAGGCGGTGAGCTCCTTCGAGATCGAGTACACGACCGCGACGCGGTGCAGCAGCTCGTGCGCGGCCGAGTCGGTCGCGGTGAACGGATTGCGCAGCGCCAGATTGGTGTCCTGGATCGTCTCGATCATCGAGTAGGTCAGGCCGCCCGCGAGGGTGAGCTTGTTCGGGATGATATCGAGCGTCTGCATGAAGTAGCCGTTCGTGACGTACTGCTTCGTGCGCGAGCCCGGGTTCGCCGGCGGGACGTAGTCATACACCGAGGGGAGGACGATGGCGTTGATCGCGTTGGCGTCGCCGATGTTCACGGTGATGGGCGTCGTGATCCAGAAGGCGCTGAGGCCGCTCTGGTCATGGAAGTTGAAGCCGAAGGCCGACGTGGTCGGGAGGCTGGCGATGTCGTACTTGCCGGAGACGTCCGTCTGGATGTCGAGCGACTCCTGCCAGCCGTTGTTCTTGCGGATGGTGTAGGTCACCGTGTTGTTGTTCCAGTTGACGCCGGTCGGGAAGCCGGTGGAGCCGTAGCGGCGGACGTTGAAGAACGCGACCTGCGACTTGACCTGCCACTCGGGCGAGAGCTCCTGGGTCCAGCTGAGGCGCGCGTCATGCTGCTCGTTCTTGTCGTTGTTGTTCCGCGGGCTGCCCTGGTTCCGGTGGCCCATGCCGACGTAGATGTTGCCGTCGGGGGTCAGAATGCCGGTGCCGCCCGGGAGGTAGTGGAAGATCTCGGCGCCGTACTGCAGCACGAGGTGCGTGTCCTTCCAGTCGAGCGAGAAGTTCGGGAAGATGCCGTAGCGGTCGTCCTTGGAATTGTAGAACGGCCCCTGCCCTTCCTGCCAGATGCCGGTCACGCGGCCCGTGATCTGGGCGGAGCCGAGGTCGACGAGCGGCTCGTTCACGTCGAAGGTGAAGCGGTGGCGGCCCCACTGCATGACGCGCTCGTCAAAGATGCCCTGGCGGATGCCCGGCAGCGGCTTCTTGGTGGTCTGGAGCACTAGGCCGCCGAGCGAGGCCAGCGGATAGAGCACCTGCTGCGGTCCCTTGATCACCTGGTAGGTGTCGATGTTGGTATTGTCCGAGATGCCGATGCCGGAGGCCTGCGGCACGTCGTCCGTGTAGGGATTACCGATGCGGGAACCGCGCGACAGAATCGCAGGCCCGCGGTAGTACGGCACCAGACCGGCGTACGAGAGCACGTCGGAGGCATTGTGGGAGCCGATGTCATTGATCATGTCGCTCGTGACGACGATGATCTGGGCCGGCAGCTTCATCAGCGGCTCGGAGGTCTTGAGCGCGGACGCCGAGTTGCCGGGGCTGTAACCCTGGCCTTGCGTGGTGCGGACCTCGAACGCCGACATCTGGTAGACTTTCTCGGAGCCCGGGGTGGTCTCCTTCGCCAGGCGCGTGCTCTTCGCCGCGGATGACGCCGCCGGCTTCGCCGCGGGCGCGGCCGCCGGGGCCGCGGTCGCCTGCGACTGGCCGAGGAGCGACTTCAGGCGCTCGACCTCGGCCTTGAGATCGGCGATCTGCGCATCCTTGTCGGACGCGTCCGCCTCCGCCCTCGCGGGCAGCGCGCAGATCGTCAGGACAAGACAACAAGACAACATCCGGAACCAGGCTGGGACGAGCCGACCGGACGGCAGGGCAGTCAACTGTGGTGTGAGGGGGGACATAGGTAAGGCAAAGGGGTTATGCGTGGCGCTAATCGGGGTGAGAAGCATTCCCCACGTGGAAAACAAAGTGACACCTTTCGGGTCACGGGCGGCGGCCGCCGCGGGCCGGCGCTCAGGGCGCGAAGCGCAGCGAGTACAGGTCGGCGTCGCTGAGGACGATCCGCAGGCGCACCGGCCGGCCGGCGAAGGCGCTGACGTCGTCGCGGTCGCGCCACGTGACCCGCCGCTCGAGGGCGTCACCGAACACTTCATCGCACTCCGCCAGGCCGTAGCCGGGCAGCGCCCGCCCCTGCTCGTCCTGGAGTTCCACGCGCACGTGGCCCGCGGCGGAGGTCGAGAAATTGAGCGTCAGCGCGCGGCCCGCGAAGGTGAAGACCGGCGTCAGCAGCTCGCCGGGCTCCCGCCGGGCGTGCACCGACACGAAGCCGTCGATGCGCAGGGTGTAGCGCCGCAGCGAGGTGCCCTCCTTCCAGTGCCCCTCGTCCGCGTAGCAGCTCAGCTCGGGCGCCGCGGTCGGATCCTCCGCCGCCGTCTCGACGAGCCCGAGGCTCTGGTAGCCGTCGCCGTACACCCAGTTATTGCTGCGCTCGGGCCCGGGCCGGATGAAGGTCTCGTCCCAGCGCCGGAAATTGTACCCGTCGCGGCTCGTCATGAACTGCCCGTCCGTCACCACCGTGCCATAGCGGGCCATGAAACTCATGCGCCGCTGCCGATGCACCGGGTCGGGCAGCGCCCGCATGGCCGCGGGCGTGAAGTTCCGGTCGACGTAGCGGGTGGGAAACCCGACGAAGAGGTCCGGCGCCCGGTAGTACGGCTCGACCTGGTTGGTGTAGAGCGCCTCGTCCGGCGCGTCGCCATATGCGAGCCGCTGCGGCTCGGACCAATGCCGGAAGTCGGATGACGTGGCCACCCGGATGTCCCGGATGCCCAGCGCCCCGTGCTTCGTGTCATCGACCGAGGCGCCCGCGCCGTCGTGGAAACCGCGGAAGTAGCACCAGTAGATCCCGCGGCGCGCGTCCCAGAAGGCGTTGTTCTGCGTGTCGAACCGCCCCTTGGTCAGAATCGGCTCCGCCTGCAGCGGGCTCCAGTGCAGGCCGTCGGCCGACTTCAGCGCATACAGCCCGCCCGGGCCGTTGGTCGTCGCCTTGAAGCGCTCGTCGGGCGGGCAGGCCGGGTTGCCGTCGAGAAACGGCGTGAAGTTGTCCAGCTTGGGCGCGGCCCAGATGATGTTGTTGTGGCGCGAGCCCTCGAACTCGAAGAGGCCGAGGTCCGGGCGCGTCCAGTGCCGGCCGTCCCGGCTCTCGGCCACGCACGCATAAACCACGCCGCCGCCGATCTTCTTGCCGTCGCTCGAGGTCAGCTTCGTCGCCATGTAATACATGCGGAGCGTGTCCCCCACCCGGATGAACCGCTGGAAGTCGGAGCCGCTGCCCTCCCACGGCGCGTCGTAGACCATCACGGTCTCGCGCGGTACCGGCGGGTGGAGACGGAGCTCGAGGCGGTCGAGCCGCGCGATCAGCTGCTCGTCGACAAACAGGGCGCGGCGCGACCCGAGGTCCACCGGCTCGGCGGCGCGGGCGACAGTCAGGGTAAAGCAACAGGCGACCCAGGTCGCCACGTGGAGAAGAGTCTTCATGGAAAATCGGATCGGGCCGTTAGCCGCGCCGCGCCTCGGCCCAGGGCCGCAGCGGCTCGCGGGGAGTCACCGTCGGGTTGACCGGGAACGGGGGCCAGAAGCCCCGGGCCACCGCGCCCACCGACTCCACCACGGTCCGGCGCACGTGCGCCAGGGAGTCCGCGGAATCGGCGGCGCAATGGGGCGTGAGGATCACCTGGTCAAATTCCCGCAGCGGGCTCGCCGGATCCAGCGGCTCCTCGGTCACCACGTCCAGCGCGGCGCCGGCGATCCACTTCTCGCGCAGGGCCCGGATCAGGGCCGGCTCGTCGATCACCGGACCGCGGCTCGTGTTCACCACGACCGCGGTCGGCTTCATGGCCTGGAACGAGTGCTCGTTCAGGAGGCCCCGGGTCTCGGGCATGAGCGGCACGTGCACCGAGACGATGTCCGACTCGCGCAGCAGTTCCGCCATCGACACGATCTCGACGCCGGGCTCGCGGGCGCCCGCCGGCAGGTAGGGATCCGTCGCGATGATCCGCAGCTTGAAGCCGGCCATCTTGCGGGCCGTGGCCCGCGCGATGCGCCCCAGCCCGACCAGCCCCAGCGTCAACTGGCTCACCCGGCGCAGCGGTGTCACCCGCGGGTAGCCCGTCCAGCGCCCGGTGTGCACGTAGCGGTCCATCGAGACCACCCGCCGGACCGACGCGAGGATCAGCGCCACCGCCTGGTCGGAGACTTCCTCGGTGCAGTAGTCGGCCGCGTTGGCCACCACGATGCCCCGCGCCGTCGCGGCCTTCACATCGATGTTGTCCACCCCCACGGCATACTTGGCGATCACGCGGCAGCGCCGGAGCCCGTCGATCACGCGCGGCGTCATGGGTGTCTTCGGGCCCTCCAGGATCACCGCGTCGGCCTCCGCGCAGGCGGCGATGATCTCGTCCTCCGTCGCGGACTTGCGCTCCACGAGTTCGACGCCCGCGGCCGCGAGTTGCTCGCGCTCGAAGGCATAGTCGAAATTGCAGTCGATGTTTACAGCGCGGAAGCTCGGCGTCATGGGGCGGTCCGACGGCGGGCTCGCCGTCGCAGGTGGCGTGGGTTCGCCGCCATCACCGCCGATCCGGGCCGGGATGCAAAGGCTGAATTGGTTGGCAACAATCCTGACACGCGCCCGCCGCGGCCCGGGGTGTCAGGTTTTTTCCCAGCCGCTTGCCGTTTGAGCGCGGCGCCGCCCGGCGGCACCCTGCCACGGTGGAAATTGACCCCGTCGCCACGCTCCACGTCCTCCGTCCCGTCACGCTCGGCCCGGCCGCGGCCGCCGGGTCCGCCGTCCGGGTCTCCTTCCTGACCGACCGCGCCGTCTGGCGAGTGACGTGGCTCGACGCCTCCGGGCGT
>DAOQKI010000129.1:0-10292 GCA_035334485.1 Opitutaceae bacterium | reverse complement strand
CTGGTGACCGGCGTGAAGCAGCAACGCCTGCGCCGCCGTCTCGGGCTGCGCGCGGGCGCCAGCCGGACCGTGACGGTCGAATACCGCATGAATCCGAAGTCCGACCAGGTGAAGGCCGCGTGGGCTCGTTCGGCGCGGCCGGACGCCGCGGCGCGCGCGTTCTGGGGCGGACTGTCGCGGGTGTCGCTCGGGCGGCGGGACTGGGATCACTTCTTCGTGTCGTCGGCGCGGCAGTTGCCGGTGGCGGCGTCGCGGCTAGGCTGCATCGACGGTAGCATCTGGCAGTACAACCTCGAGTGGCTGCGCGACCAGGCGATGATCGCGCTGGGACTGACGATGATCGGGGCGACGGGGCCGGCGACGACAGTGTTCTCGCGGCTGCTGGACAAATTCGTGACGCCGGAGGGCGACACGCTGGATTCGAGCGTCAAGCGCGACCCGGCGGATGTGGAGCTGGACCAGAACGGCATCCTGCTCTGCACGCTGCGGGACTACGTGTTGTGGACCGGCAACCTCGACCTCGTGCGGCGGCGCTGGGACAAGGTGGCGGCGGCGGCGGAGTTCCCGCTGAAGCCCGTCTTCCGTCATCCCGAGAGCGGCCTCCTGATGAATCGCCGCGAGTTCTGGGAGCGGCACAAGGTTCACGGGATCGAGCCCGGCATGGAGATGATCTACCAGGGCTACGTGATCCACGGCCTCGAGGCCGGTGCCGTACTGGCACGCCTGACCGGGCACCCGGAGCAGGCGGTGCGCTGGGCGGCGGAGGCGAAACGCCTGCAGGCGGCGATGCTGGAGGACCCGCGGTTCCGAATGCACGACGAGCGTGGCTTCATCAAGCGCCGGGCCCCGGACGGTGCGGTGCAGGAAACCATCACGGCGTGGCCCGAGGCCTCGCTGCCCAAGGAGGTTCCGCTCGGCGGGCCGGGGGAGCATCGCATCAATCCGGACACGTCGTGCGTGCTGCCGATCGCGCTTGGCCTGGTCGCGCCGGATTCGCCGGTCGCGAAGCGGACCTTCGCGAGCATGGAGCGACTCTGGAACCAGGACTGGAAGCACGGCGGCTACGGTCGCTACGACGTGACCTCGGAGCCGGACTCGCCTGGGGCGTGGCCGTTTGCGTCACTGTTCGTCGCGCGCGCGGCGGCGGAGGCCGGGGACGGCGCGAAAGTCGCCCGGGTGCTGAACTGGCTCGGCGAAGTGGCCGGGGCCAATGCGGGCACCTGGTTCGAGTTCTACGGGCGCCGGCTCGCGCCGCCGTTCCCTCAGGTCGGCATCGTGGTCTGGAACTGGGCCGAGTTGGTGGTCCTCTACGTGCGCCACATCCTCGGCGTGCGGCCCGAGGAAAACGGACTCCGGATCCAGCCGCGCCTGCTGGAGGGCGTGAAGCGACTCGACGCAACCCTGACCTTCCGCGGCCAGCGCCTGACCGTGAAGGCGACGCGCAAGGGCCGGGCCAAGGCCCGCTTCACCGCCAACGCGCCGGTGCTCGAGCAGACCGCGACCTCCGTCCTCGTGCCCTACGGCCGGAAGGCCGTCGCCGTGACCGCGCGGGTGTGAGGCGGGGCGGTGCGCGGTGGACGGTGGACTGTGGCGGTGGACGGGCGGCGGATGACGGTGGGCGGTGGACTGTGGACGGTGGACCGTGGACCGTGGGCGGTGGACTGCGGACCGTGGTTGTGTGCGGACTGGGCGCTGGATCCCTGTCACCTGAGGCCTGTTACCTCACACTTGCCGACCTGACGCCACCGCGTCAGGTCGGCGCAATCCATCCCTTGGCAAACGGTCCGGGTTCTGCATGGTTGCGGCCATGTTTGTCGACGAGTGCACAGTGAAACTTCAGGCCGGTGACGGCGGGCGCGGCTGCGTCAGCTTCCGGCGGGAGAAATATGAGCCGTGGGGCGGGCCGAACGGCGGCGATGGCGGCCGTGGCGGCGACGTGGTCCTGCTGGGCGACGTCAACACGAACAACCTCGTGGACTACAAGTACCAGCCGCACTGGCGCGCCGAGCGCGGCGAGCACGGCATGGGCTCGGACCAGCATGGCAAGGACGGCGCGGCGTGCGTGCTGCGCCTGCCGCTGGGGACCGTCGTGACCGACATGGCCACGGGCAAGGTGGTCGCGGAGGTCATCCACGACGGCGAGCAGATCGTGCTGTGCAAGGGCGGCAACGGCGGGTGGGGCAACCGGCACTTCAAGTCGCCGACCAACCGCGCGCCGCGGCGCGCCAACCCGGGCCATCCGGGGGAGGGCGGGTCGTACCGGCTGGTGCTGAAGAGCATCGCGGACGTGGGCCTGGTCGGGTTCCCGAACGCGGGCAAGTCCTCGCTGACGAACGCCATCACGGCGGCGCGGCCGAAGACGGCGGCGTATCCCTTCACGACCCTGCATCCGCAGATCGGCGTGATCGAGTTTCCGGAGGACATGAAGCAGGCGCGGCGGCTGCTGCTGGCGGACGTGCCGGGCCTGATCGAGGGGGCGAGCGAGAACCGCGGGCTGGGCCACCGGTTCCTGCGCCACATCGAGCGCTGCGCGGTGCTGCTGGTGCTGCTCGACATGGCAGGCACGGACGGCCGGGACCCGCGCGACGACTACCGGCACCTGCTCGCGGAGCTCAAGCTGTACGACCCGGCGCTGCTGGCGAAGCCGCGGCTGGTCGTGGCCAACAAGATGGACCGGCCCGAGGCGGCGGCATGGCTTAAGCAGTTTCGGCGCCGCCATCGCACCGCCGAGGTGATCGAGATCTCGTGTCTCACCGGCGACGGGCTGGCGCGGCTGAAAAAGGAGCTGCTGAAGCGGGTGACGGCCCTCCGCCGCCGCGAAAAAACATCGCCTCGCCCGGCCGCGTAAGCCACGCTGGGGACCAGAGATCAATGTCGTCGGAACATCGCCAACTCATGCTGCGGGCCAACCGCCTGCTCGGTGCCGGACTGGTCGAGGCGAACCTGGTGAAACTGGAGGAGCTCGAGAAGGCCAACGAGCGCCTCCTGGAGATCATCACGACCGAACAGCCGCGCCAGGCGACGGTGCTGGGCATCCTCGCGTACGAGCTCAAGGCGTTCAAGGAGGAGGACATCCTCCAGCACTGCGTCGACAACGAGGGCATCGGGCTGGTCGACCTGCGCGGCTACGAGGTGCATGACGACGTGAAGAAGGCGACGGAGATCCCGACCTGCTGGGCGACGTGGTCGGTGCCGTTCGACCACGACGAGGACTTTCACTTCATCGCGACCGCCTACTACCTGAGCCCGGCGGTGCGGAGTTTCTGGGAGAAGCAGTTCACGGGCCCGATCCTCTGGTTCGGCACGACGCTGGAGGTGGTCGCCGACTACCTCGAGAAGCTCGCCGCCGAGCGGATCGCCCCGCCGCCACCGACCCCGGCCGGCACGCGCACGCCGTTCGGCACGCCGGCGCCCGCCCCCAACACGCGGTCGCCGTTCGGGACGCCGACGCCCTTCCCGAAAGCCGCCGCGCTGGCCGCCATCCCGCCGCTGCCCAAGACCGCCTCGGGCACGCCCTTTCCCCGGCCGCCGTCCGGCACGCCGTTCCCGAAGGTGCCGTCGGGCACGCCCTTCGCGGGCGGCTCCAACCCGCCGTTCCCGGCGTCCGGCTCGAAGCCGCCGTTCGGCGCGCCCGCCGCCAACCCCGCGAAACCGCCGACTTCCGCGAACTGACGCCATGCCGCTGGGAAAAGTCCAGACTCAGATCGTCGCCAAGCTCATGGAAATGGGCCGGATTTCCGGCCGCCAGCGCGACGTCATTGCCAGCGTCACCGCCGACCTCAACGGCGACGCGCTCGACCGCCTGCTCCAGGAGGAGTACCGCATCACGCCCCTCCAGATCCTGGTCGCGAAGGGCCGGGCCCTCGGCCTCGCGCCCTACAACATCGCCCGCTTCAAGATCACCCCCGCCACGTTCGAGCGCATCCCGCGCGAGTTCTGCGAGGAAAACCTCGTGATCCCCGTCGGCACCGTCGGCGATCTCCTGCTGGTGGTGTTTGCGAACCCGTTCGAGGTCACCGTCCCGGCCAAGATCCACGAGATGACCGGCCTGCGCGTCGTGCGGATGCTCGGACGCGAGAAGGACATCCGGGACCGTTTCAGCCAGGGCCAGGACACGCGGGCGTCGGGCTTCGACGACGTGGTCCAGCAGATCGGCGTCGAGTTCGGCGCCTCGCTGCAGGCCAACGAGGAGGAGATGGTCAATGAGGAGTCGGGCCCGATCATCCAGCTGGCGAACCGCGTGATCGAGGACGCGTATTTCGCGGGGGCGAGCGATATCCACATCGAGCCGCAGGAGAACGAAATCATTGTCCGGTACCGCATCGACGGTCTTTGCCAGGAAAAGCTCCGGCTCCCCGCGAAGGTCGCGCCAGCGCTCGTCGCCCGTATCAAGATCATGTGCAACCTCGACATCGCCGAGCGCCGGTTGCCGCAGGACGGACGCATCATCTTCAAGCAGTTCACCAAGAAGTCGCTCGACCTCGACCTCCGCGTCTCGACCGCGCCGCTCAATCACGGCGAGGGCGTGGTCATGCGTATCCTCGACAAGCAGAAGGCCACGCTGCCGCTGCCGGCGCTCGGCTTCTCCGAGGAGGCGCTTGCCAAGTACCGCGACGTCATCCGCCAGCCGTACGGCATGATCCTGCACTGCGGACCGACCGGCTCCGGCAAGTCCATGACCCTCTACTCGGCGCTGAACGAGATCAACTCGCCCGAGCTCGTCATCCGCACCGCTGAGGATCCGATCGAGTACACGCTCGCCGGCATCAACCAGATGCAGATGCACCGGCAGATCGGACTCACGTTCGCCGCGGCCCTGCGCTCCTTCCTCCGTCAAGATCCTGACATCATCCTCGTCGGTGAGATCCGCGACAAGGAAACCGCCGACGTGGCCGTCGAGGCCGCGCTCACCGGTCACTTGCTGATGAGCACGCTGCACACGAACGACGCGTCGAGCACGGTTGCCCGTCTCACCGACATGGGCATCGAGCCGTTCATGATCTCGTCGTCGCTGCTGTGTGTGTGCTCGCAGCGCCTGATGCGGCGCGTGTGCAAGACCTGCCGCGTGAGCTACCAGCCGCAGGGCCGCGAGAAGGAGATCCTCGAGAAGGCGATCGGCTGGAGCGGCACGATCTACCGCCACAACCCGCGCGGCTGCTCCAAGTGCGGCGGCAGCGGCTACAAGGGCCGAATCGGCATCCACGAGCTGATGGTGTCCAACGACGAGATCGTCGAGGCCGTCAACAAGGAGGTCGAGACCGCCGAGCTGAAGCGCATCGCGATGCGCTGCGGCATGAAGACTCTGCACCAGGACAGCCTGCTCAAGGTGAAGGAGGGCATCTCGACGCTGGAAGAGGCGATCGCGACGGTGCCGCCCGACCTGTGAGCCGCCGCGTGGCGTCCGAACCAATTTCCCCGTGATGATCGTCCCGAAATCCCTCCGTTGCCTTGGCCTGGGCGCGCTCGCGCTGGCCGCGGTCCTGCTCGCCGGCTGCAGCCCGAAGGAAATCACGCCGCTGGAGCGCAAGCAGGGCGCGAACTTCGCCAGCGAGGCGGCCTTTGCCGCGAATCTCCGCGACTTCGCCCGCGCCGAGGGCCTGCTGGCCCAGGCCGTCGCGGTCTGCCCGGACACGACGGAATACTGGATCTCGCTCGGCACCGTCCGCCGCAAGCTCGACAACCGGGCCGGCTCCCGCGACGCGTTCAAGGAGGCCCTGAAGGCCGCGCGCGCCACGCAGCGCCGCGCCCCGACGAACTCGCAGGCGGTCATCCAGGAGGCCTACCTGCTGGCGCTGCTGGGCCAGGACGACGACGCCCGCTCCACGCTTGAGAAGGCCCGCCGGGACCGCCCGGACGACCGCACGATCCGCCTGTTCGTCGAGAACAAGGAGCTGGATCGCCTGCTGGCCGACCCGGGCTTCAAGGACCTGAAGCCCTGAGCGGGCGGGCCGCCGATGGCGAACCCCTGGGTTGAGTTTTCGCAGGTCGCGCTCGCGCACCTGCTGGCGGTGGCCAGTCCGGGACCGGATTTCGCGATCGTGGTCCGGCAAAGCCTGGCCCACGGCCGTCGCACTGCAGTGTGGACGAGCATCGGCGTCGGCACCGGCATCCTGCTGCATGTCGGCTATTCGGTGCTCGGCCTCGGCCTGCTCATCCGCAGCTCCGAGCTCTGGTTCAATGTCGTGAAGGCCGCCGGCGCCGCCTACATCGCCTGGCTCGGGCTCACCTCGCTGCAGGCGAAGCCCGCGTCCCATGCCGACCCCGGCGCGGCGGGCGGGCCGGCGACTCCGTCGACGCACGGGGCGTTCATGACCGGCTTCCTGACGAACATCCTCAACCCCAAGGTCACGCTCTTCTTCATCTCGCTGTTCGTGATGATCGTCGACCCCCGGACGCCGAAGCTGATCCAGGCGGGCTACGGGATCTGGATGTCGCTCGCGACGATGGCGTGGTTCTCGCTGGTCGCCGTGGTCTTCACGCGCGCCGAGGTTCGGCAGCGCTTCCTGCGTCACGGCCACTGGATCGATCGCGCCCTTGGCGTCGTGTTCCTCGCCTTCGCTGTCAGTCTTGCCGTCGCGACTCTGCGCTAGGTGCTACCTCGTCTTGGGTGGCCACCAAGGGCACTAAGCACACGAAGGAAATCTGCCTTTCGCTAGCCAGGCATTCGACCTTCGACCTGCGACGTTCGACTCAGCCGCGCGCAGCGCGCCGCCGGTCAGAGCTTGCCCTGCCGGGAGCGGCTGACCAGAGTCCCGGCCCGGATGACCCCGCCGCTTACCCCGCAGCAGGTCCGGTTTTTCCACGAGGAGGGCTACCTCATCGTGCCGGACGTGTTTCCGGCCGCTGACCTCGAGCCGGTTCGCGCATCGCTGCACGGTGAGATCAATCGCCTCGCGCGGCAGTTCGAGGCCGAGGGCAAGCTCCGGGATCGTCATGAGGAGCTGGGTTTCGACCGGCAGCTGTCCGCGATCTTTCGCGAGTCCAAGGAGTGCGGCGACGCGATCATCAAGTCGCTCATCGGTGAGCGCGGCGGCGGGTTCTACTCGCGCGAGATTTTCGACCTGATCGTGCATCCGGCGCTGCTGCGCGCGATCGCCGCGCTGGTCGGCTCTGAGGAAGTCGTGGCCTCGCCCTACCGCATCCGGCCCAAGCTGCCGAATCTCGGGCGGGGCGTGGTGCCGTGGCACCAGGACAGCGGCTACCTGGCCGGCCACTGCGATCAGCACCTGATTATCACCTGCTGGGTGCCGTTCGTGGACGCGACGGCCGAGAATGGCTGCATGGAGATTCTGCCGCGCACGCACCGCGGGCCAGTTTACCAGCACCACGCGGGCGGCAACGCCGATTTTCTCGTGATCCGCGACGGGGATCTTCCCGACGACCCGCGGAAGGCGATCACCGCGGCCTGTCCGCGCGGCGGGGCCGTGTTCATGACGAACCGGACGCCGCACTGCTCGACGCCGAACATCTCCGATCACATCCGCTGGAGCGTCGACCTGCGCTACAAGGCCGCGGATGTGCCCAACAACGTCGGGCTTGAGCCCGCGTCGCTGGACGCCAATGGCACGGCCGACGCGAAGTTCTACGAGGACGTCAACGTCGCCTGCTATCCGCCGGAGGCAGACTTCCTCGTGCACAGCCGGGCGCAACCCGGACGGGTGATCGACTACCGCGAATACTCGCGACTCCGCGACGTCTTCGCCCGCACCCGTCCGTCATTCGCCGAGGTCCGGGCCTGGCCGACCCTCGCGAAGGCCGGCGAGTAAGCCGCGCTCGCTCCAAAGCCTTGGACTCGGCGTCGGTGACCACCAAGAGCACGAAGACCACGAAGCCCAACCTCTGAGGATTTACTTCGTGTGCTTGGTGCCCTTCGTGGCCAACCACGGCCAATCGAGCGCTAGGCTTGGGCGGCGTCCTCGGCGGCGAGGAGCATGGCGCCGAGTTCGACCGCGGCGCGGTTCATCTGGCCAAACACCCACTGGTCGCGACCGGTGCCGGCGGCGACCGGCGCATCGAAGGCACCGATCGCGGTCCTCAGTTCGGATAGTCGGGCGGTGGCCGTCGCGTCGCCTCCCGCCTGGCGGGCCAGCGTCTCGAGGGCGTCGTTCGCGAGGGCGGCAAACTCCGCGGCGGCCGGCTCGGTCACGGGCGATCCGCTTAGGTGCAGCCCGATCGTCGTGAGCGCCCGGGTGAGGCGCTGGTTGCCGTTGGCGAGGGCGGCGGCTTCCTCAAGGCGGCGTTGCTGGTGCTCGGGGTCCGCGTTCATCCGTTGCAGTGAGGCGAACAGGACGCCGTTGGCGGTCTCGGCCCGGCGCTTGCCGGCGATGACCGCCTGGTCGTAGGTCCCGCCGTTGGCGAGGCGGGCCTGAAGCAGGCCAAGGTAATCCCGATTCGCGCGCAGGGCGGCAGCCAGGAAGGCGGGGAAGCGTTCGCGCTCCCAGACCGGCCAGAAGATCAGCGCGGCCAGCATCGCGAGCGTGCCGCCGGCCAGGGTCGCAACGAGGCGCTCGAGGGTGAAGCGGACCGTGACGGTGGCCGTCGCCTCGGTGAGGAGCACGATCATCACGGTGATGCACAGCACCGCGACGGCGTAGTTGCGGCGCAGGTGGTACGAGAAGCCGAAGATGGTCGCAGCGATGGCCGCGAGCAGGACCGCGGCCGGCAGGTGAAGGAAGAGCAGGGCGCTCGCGAGGAGGCCGCCGGCGAGGGTGCCGAGGAGTCGTTGGGCCGCGCGGAGGCGGGTCGAGCCGTAGTCGGGCTGGAGGACGACCACGACGGTCAGGGGCAGCCAGTAGCCGTGGTGAATGTGACCCAGCTGGAACAGCGCGACTCCCAGGACCAGCAGAACTGCGAGCCGCGCGGTGAAGCGGACCAGCGTGGGGTCGACCCGGCCGTGCAGATGGAGCACGGCGGCTAGAGGCCGAAACGTCAGGGCCTCGAGTTCCGGCAGCTCGAGCGAGAACGCCCGGTGCTCGGGGCCGCCCTCGCGCGTGGCTTCCAGCTGCCGGCGCACGACGGGCAGTTGCTCGGCAAGCTGTCGCAGGAGGTCCACCAGTTCGCCGCTGCCGGGGAGGGCGTGCCCCGCGAGGCGGGCCTGCACCACCTGGACCAGGTTGCCGAGCCGACGGAGTCGGACCTCGGCGGTGGCCAGCCGCGAGCCCTGGCGCGAGACCAGCGCGAGCGCCACGACGCGGGCCGTGTTGGCGAGTGAGGTCAGCAGAGGTTGGACGGCGGGGGTGAGGCGCGGGTATTCGGGACGTTCGTGGTGGGCGTCGAGGGCGGCCTGGAAGACCACCACGCGCGTGGCGACGCGGGCGGCGGTGAGGTTGAGGGCGTCGAGCTGCGTGCGCAGGCGCGAGGCCGGGCCGGTGCCGAGCAGGGCCGTCGTCCGGTCGAGCGTGGTGCGCACCGCCGCCTCGCGGTCGGCAATCTCCCGCTGCCGCAGGCTCGGGTCGCGCTCGTCGTAAGCCATGGCCGTGAACAGGTCGCCGAGGGCCTGCCAGGTCTCGGCGGCGGTCTGGCGGAGCGGATGCTGGGGCCGGAACGGCCACAGGGACGCCTGGAGGACCACGCCCCACAGTCCGCCGCCCAGCGAGAAAAGAGCCATCGTGGTCGGCGAACCCTCGGGCAGGGCGAGCGCGATCAGGAAAAGCAGGGCGGAGGAGGCGGCGAGCGACGGCCCGTAGTCCGGGCTGAGGTGCCGCCAGAGCCCGAGCGACGCCGCGAGCAGGGCGGTCGCGGCCATGGCGGCTCCCAAAGGCGATGCAGCGGTGGCGCCAAGCCAGGTGGCGCCGGCGAGCACGAGCGTCATGGCCAGCAGCACGCTGACGCGAACCCGGTAGGCGCCCCGGACATCGACCTGGGCGATGTTCTGCGCGGCCATCGCGGCGAAGACGACCGGGCCCGCCAACCACCCAAAGTGCGCCGCCAGCAGCGGCGCCATGAACGCCGCCGTCGCCCGGGTGGCGCGGCGCAGGTCCGGCAGCAGCGACTCGCGCTCGGCCCAGAGGCCCAGCCTGGCAAGCGCGCTCTCCGCTTTCATGCCGTCATGGTGCGGGAAACGCGGGTGGCGTCACCAGACAATTGCGGATTGCGGATCGCGGATTGCGGATTCCGCTAGCGTGAGTCGCGCTGGCCGGCCGGGCTTGGTTTCGGGCTGGAGCCGGCTAGGTGAAGCTGCGCGGTGGTCCCATCCCTCAGACTTCGCCCGCTTCGATCAAGGCCGCCTTGCGAAGTGTGAGACGTGACTGCTTCCGAACCCGGAATCCGCAATTCGCGATCCGCAATCCGCA
>DAOQKI010000128.1:0-10803 GCA_035334485.1 Opitutaceae bacterium | reverse complement strand
CCGACTGCCCTTGCCACTCCGTCCGTCTCCGCCATCTTCCGCCACATGGCGACCAAACCCCTTTCGTCGGCCGAGATCGAGCAGGCCCTGGCCCAGCTCCCGGGCTGGAGTTTTCAACGCGACGCGCTCGAGCGCACGTTCACGCTGGCCGACTTCCGCGCGGCCCTAGCTTTCATGGTCCGGGTCGGGTTCGAGGCCGAGGCGATGGATCATCACCCGGACTGGACCAACGTCTATAATCGCGTCGCTGTCCGTCTCAACACTCACGACGCCGGCGGTAAGGTCACGGCCAAGGATGTCGAACTCGCCCGGCGGATTCAGCGGCTCGCGCCAACCTGAGCCCGCAGCCGGAAGCGACCGCCTGTTAAGAACATCAAGCCGACCGCCGCGGCGGCGGCAACGCCGAGGGCCAGCGCGTACCAGGTTGAACGTCGCGGTCCGTCCACGGGCCAGCGGTACGTGGTCAGTTCCGGCGCGACGGTTGGAGACGGAGCCTTGAGATAAGCCGGCAGCGCATCGCGGATCACCGGCTGGTCGAGCAGGCCCTGCAGGTAAGCCGACTCCGGATAGGGCCGCACCGGAAACGCCGCCGCCTCGAGCGCTGCCCGGCCACCGCCCGCATAGTATCGCTGGAGCAGGTCGATCTGCCCAACCGCATAGCCACGCAGGGCCGGCACGTCGTGAATCGTATGGCTGCGGGCGAAGGCATAGCCCTTCATCCCGACCTCGGCGGCCCATGCAAGCACGAGCAGGAGCGTGGCGAACCGGAGGAAACCTCTTTGGCCAGCGGCGGCGAGCAGGCCGGGCGTGAGCAGCGCGTTCGCGACCACGCCGACGGCGAGGAAGTCGTAGTACCGCGGCGGCAACGCCGGCACCGGAGCGCTGCGGATGGCCGCCACACCCGCGATCTGCAGCACCGTCCAGACCGCCAGTGCGTATGCCGGCAGCCAGGGCCCGGCCTTGCCGCGAATCACGATCACGGTGGCAAGGAGGACGGGCAGCCACAGCAGCAAGGCGAACCACGACGGTTGCATTGCGGGCCACGAGAGGGCGTGCAGGAGCGTGTGCAGCACCTGGCCAGGGTCGAATGCAGCTTGGCCCAACGACGGGCTGCGGCGCACGACGAGCCAGCCGCCGGCGCAGATCGCGAGATTCACGATGATGCCCGCCATGAGGGCGCGTCGCGGGGCGTCGGGTTCGCGCAGGCGGTGCAAGCAGACCAGCGCCGCGACCACGGACGCGAAGCCGCCGCTGCCGAACGAGACGACGCCGATCAGGCCGGCGACGGCCGCGAGGATCCAGTGACGATCAAACCCGCGCAACGCGCACGCCGCGACGAGCTGCACGACAGCCGTGAAAACCAAGAGCTCGATCGATGACTGAAAGCCCCAGAGGGCGTTGCCGTAGAAAAGCGGTGACGCGAGCCAGGCGCCGAACGCCACCGCCGCCCAGCCTACCCAGATGGAGGGCGCGGTGCGGCGGAAATGGAAATACAGCCAGGCGAACGCCGCGGCGATCAGGGCGTTGTTCACGAGCATCTCCGCCAGCATGTCCCAGCGGCCGGTCAGGCGGTACAGCGTGTAGGCGATGAGGCGGGTGGAGACGTGAAGATGGTCGCTGTGCGGCACGACGAAGTTGTGCCACGTCAGGGTGTGCTGCGCGTCGTGGACGAGGAGGTGCTCGGCCTCGGCAATCCACTGGTCATGGAACGGCACTGGCGAGCCGGCGTGGAAGACCAGCGCGCTGCGCCCGGCGAACACGAGCAGCCCGAGCAGAATGGCGGACCACCAGATCCGGGCACCGACGCAGGACTCCGGCGTCGCGCGCATGCGGGGCTACTTTCCGAGCGGAACGCTCACGCTCGCCCCGGCCCGGGCCGGATGATTCGAACCGAGCTGCACCCAGGAGTGCACCGCCGAGCAGCCGGCGAGCAGGGCAGCGCAAAGGCCGGCAAGGAGGCAAACGTGGAGGGCGGGACGCGCGTTCATGCCCAATGGGTCAGCCGCGCACCTGTCCAGTTCCCTCGATCACGAACTTGTGAGTGCAGAGCTCGCGCAAACCCATCGGCCCGCGGGCGTGCAGGCGGTCAGTGCTGATGCCGATCTCCGCGCCGTAGCCGAACTCGAAGCCGTCGGTGAAGCGCGTGCTCGCGTTCCAGTACACCGTGGCGCTGTCGACCTCGGCGAGGAAGCGCCGGGCCGCGGCGGCGTCGGCGGTGACGATGGCGTCGGAGTGATTGGAACTGTCGCGGTTGATCGTCGCGATCGCCGCGTCGAGCGAATCGACCACGCGGACCGCGATCACGTAGTCGAGAAACTCGGTGGTGTAGTCCGCGGCGGCGGCGGCGGTGTGCGGCACGCTGGCGGCTGCCAGCACCGCCGCGCTGGCAGCGTCGCAGCGCAGCTGGACCTTCTGCGCGACCAGCGCTCGGCCGACGTCCGGTAGAAACTGCGCCGTAACCGCGCGGTGCACGAGCAGCTGCTCGGCCGCGTTGCACGCGCTCGGGCGGGAGGCCTTGGCGTTGACGGTGATCCGGGCGGCCATGGCGAGGTCGGCCGCGGCGTCGACGTAGACGAAGCACACGCCCTTGTAGTGCTTGATGACGGGAATGGTGGAGTTCTCCGCCACGAAGCGGATCAGGTTCTCGCCGCCGCGCGGGATCACGCAGTGGATCAGGGTGTCGAGCTTGAGCAGAGTCAGGAGCGCCGCGCGATCGGTGGTCGGGACGAGCTGCACCGCGTCGGCCGGCAGGCCGCCGGCGAGCGCCTGCTGGATCAGCGCCACGAGCGCGGTGTTCGTCTGGAAGCACTCCTTGCCGCCGCGGAGGATGCACGCGTTGCCGCTCTTGAGGCACAGCACCGCGCAGTCGATCGTCACGTTCGGCCGGGCCTCGTAAATGATGCCGATCACGCCGATCGGCACGCGCAGCTTCCGGATGCGGAGACCGTTCGGACGCGTGGACTCCTCCAGTACGTCGCCGACCGGGTCGGGCAGCGCCGCGACTTCGCGGACGGACTCGGCGAGGTGCTGCAGGCGTGCGGGCGTGAGGGTCAGGCGGTCGCGGGCGGCGGGCGTGAGGGCCGCGGCCTCCGGCGAGGCGAGGTCCTGGGCATTGGCCGCCAGCAGGGCGCCGTGGGAGCGGTCAATCAGGTCCGCCAGTCGGCGCAGGGCCGCATTCTTCGCCTCGGTCGACGCGGTCGCGAGCACCAGCGACGCGCCGCGCGCGCGCTGGGCCAGGCCGGTGACAAGCTGGGCGAGATCCGTGGACATGGGACCTCATAGGGGTAAGTGACAAGGGACAGGGGGCAAGTAACAAGATGGGAGGGGGCGGGGCAGAAAGCTGAAATTGGGAAATTGGGAAATTGGGAAAGTGGGAGAGTGGGAAAGCGATGAAGCCGAAATGGCGAAAGGGTTCGACCGAGGACGGTGGTCCGTATGCGCCTCTTGCGCCTATTTGCGGCCACCCACCAGATCAGTCGCTAGCTTCCTGGTACTTGCTCCCTGTCCCCTGCTACCTGCGATTTTCGAGCGACGCGCGCGTCACTCGAAAATCGCCTTCCGATTGAGCCGCCAGATGGAGATGGCCATGACGACGATCGTGATGCCGGCGAGCACGCCGAGGATCGGCAGGAGGTCGGCGAGCCGGCTGCCGGCCCACAGGACCTGCGCGAATCCCTCCATCGACCAATAGACGACGGTGAACTTCCCGATCTTCTGCATGAACTCGGGCATGAAGCTCATCGGGTACCAGGCGCCGCCGGTCGCGCTCATCACCATGACCAGGAAGGTCGAGAGTCCGCTCGCGGCCTGGGCGTTGGGGGTGACGGCTGCGATGAACATGCCGAACGACGCGCAGGCGGCGGCGGCGAAGGTGCAGACGATCACGAGATTCGCGAAGTGCCCGAACACATCGATGCCGTAGAGCACGCGGCCGGCGATGAACAGGGCGGTGAGCTGCAGCAGGCCGAGCGCGACGCCGTAGGTGAACCGGCTCCAGAGGAGCTGGGCGCGCGTGACGGGGGCGGAAAGCAGGCGCTGGAACAGGCCGGCGTTCTGCTCGTCGAAGAACGCCGCCGAAGCGCCGCTCACGGCGAACAGCAGGAACATGATGGCCCAGCCGCCGACGAGGCGCGTCGCCAGCGGGCTCCGCACGTCCTTCCCGACGACCTGCTCGCGGTCGATCTTGATGAGGCGGGCGAAGAAGTCCTCAGCCTTGGGCTTGGCGTCGGTATTGGTGTCGGTCTTGGCATCGGGCGTGACGGCCGGGCTGTTGGCCGGGGCAGTTGGCGCGGGCGTGTCGAGGCGGCGCAGCGACGGATCCGCCGGCTTTGCGGCGGGCGTGTTCGCGGACGTGATCTCACGCAGGCCGAGGCCGCCGGACTCGATCTCCTTCTGCACCTTGGCGCTGTCGCCGCCGAAGGCCGTCGTGATGGTGTTGGCCAAGCTGCGGTTGAAGGTCTGGAAGCGTTCCTCGCCGAGAAACTCCTTCGCGCGGGACTGCAGCGACTGGCCAAGGAGCTGGGGCACGTTGGAGAAAATCGCCTTCTGCAGCAGGCCGTTCACCATCTGGCTTTCGATCTCGTTGCGCGGGTCGGACAGGATCTGGAGGTGCAGGCCGATGCCGTCGGTCCGGATCAGGTCCTTCGGCAGCACGACGGCGAAGCGGAATTTCCCGTCGTGGATCAGTGGGCGAAGGTCGGCCTCGGTCAGCGGCCGCGGCGGCCGTCCGGGCTGGTCGACCGTGGTGATGACGCGGAAGGCGGGATCGGCGCGGAGGGCGTTGATCAGCGTCTGGGCGGCGGGATTGCCGCTGGCGTCGACGACGCCGAGGCCGATGCCGGTGGGACCGACGTCCTTCTGGTTGAGGCCGAAGACCCAGCCGAAGATGTAGATCAGCGCGACCGGGACGATGAACGTGAGGCTGACCGCGGCGCGGTTGCGGAGGAAATTGGCGAGGTCCTTGCGGACGAGGGTGAAGACGGTGCGCATGGGGATCACTCGCGGAGGTTGCGGCCGGTGAGGTGGAGGAACACCGCCTCGAGCGTGGGACGGGCGGCGGTGAACAGCCGGGGCGGGAGGCCCAGGGCCTCGGCGCGCTGGTAGAAGGCGGACAGGCGGAAGTCGGGCCGCGGCTGGAACCGGTGGCGGCCGTCGGCGGAGACTACCTTGCCGGCATCGGCAAGGTGCGCCGCCAGCGGGGCCGTTTCCGCGGTGGCCGGGAAGCTGATCTCCTCCTCGAACGGCAGGCGGGTGAGCAGCTCGTCGAGGGTGCCCAGTGCGTGGATCCGGCCGTGGTCAATGATCGCGATCCGCGAGCATAGCCGCGTGGCTTCCTCCATGTAGTGGGTGGAGTAGATGATGGTCAGCCCGGCGCGGTTGAGCGCGGTCAGGTAGTCGAAGATCGCGTTGCGCGACTGCGGGTCGACGCCGACCGTGGGCTCGTCGCACAGCAGCAGCTTCGGCCGGTGCAGCAGGGCCGCGATCAGGTTGAGGCGGCGCTGCATGCCGCCCGAGTAGTTCTTCACCAGGTCGCGGCGGCGCTCCGTGAGCTGCACCGCCTCCAGCCCCTCCGCGATGCGCTCCCGGAGCAGCGCGCCCCGGAGCCCGTACAGCTCGCCGAAGATGCGGAGATTCTGCTCGGCGCTGAGCTCCTGGTAGAGCGCGATCGACTGCGGCACCAGGCCGATCGCGACGCGGCTCGCCGCCTCCGCGGGCGAGATCGGGGCGCCGTCCACGGTCACGCTGCCGGCATCGGGCGAGCGCAGGCCGCTGGTGAGCGACATAAGGGTGGACTTGCCGGCGCCGTTCGGCCCGAGGAGGCCGAAGAACTCGCCCCGGCCGATCTCGAGCGAGACCTGGTCCAGGGCGGTGAGGCTGCCGTAACGCTTCGTGATCGAGCGGAGCGAGAGCATGGGGGGAGGTGTTGGCTGGAAACCCTTAAACTCGACTGGGAAGGAAAGGTTACCAGCGATCCGGCCCCGGGCGCCCGGTCAGGGGGCAAACACGGCGCCCACGGCGGCGCGGACCCGGGGCCAGTGCGCCTCGGGGATCGCGGCGCCGAGGTGCTGGACCGTCTCGGCGCCGAGGATCGAGCCGATCGCGCCGGCCGCGGCGAGCGGGGCGCCGCGCAGGTGACCGTAGAGGAAGCCGGCCGCCCAGGAGTCGCCGGCGCCGGTGGTGTCGACCACGCGCTCGGCCCGCACGGGCCGGATCCGGTGCAGCTCGCGGCCGCGGGCGACCCAGGCGCCGTCCTTGCCCATCTTGACCGCGGCGATGCCGCCGAACCCGGCGAGCTCGCGCGCGAAGCTCTCGTACGCGTCGTCGCGCTGGAAGAGCGCGCGGGCCTCGTCCTCGTTGGCGAAGACCAGGTCCACGCCCTCGCGGAGCTGGCCGAAGATCCAGTCGCGCGCGGCGTTCACGACTTCGAACGAGGCGAGGTCGATGCTCAGCGTGCAGCCGGCGGCGCGGGCGGACCGGACCACCTGGTTGGCGAGCGCCGGGTTGAAGAGCAGGTAGCCCTCCATGTGCGCATGGCGCGCGCCCTGGAAGTCGGCGGCCGAGATCTCGGCCGGGTCGAGCAGCATGGCCGCCCCGAGATGGGTGCGCAGCGTGCGCTGGCCGTCGGGCGTGACCAGCGAGAGGCAGCGGCCGTTGGGCGCGAGGGCGCGCTTGAAGCGCGAGCCGTCGCAGCCGGCGGCGACGAAGCTCTCGTAGTACTCCTCGCCGGTGACGTCGGAGCCGAGCTTGCCGAGGAAGGCGGTGCGCAGGCCGAGCCGCGCGGCCGCCAGCGTGGCGTTGGCGGACGAGCCGCCGGTCTGGCGCGCAACCTGGCCGCCGGCGCGGGCGACCAGGCGGACGATGTCGGCGTCGTCCACCAGCACCATGCCGCCCTTGGCCCCGGCCACGTGGGCCGAGAGGAACGCGTCGTCGACGTGCGCCAGCAGGTCCATGATCGGGCTGCCGACGCCGATGAGGTCTAACGGGGAGGAGGCCATGCGGGAAAAAACGGGCGGTCCGGGCTCAGCCGCCGCTGACCGTGAGGTTCGTGGCCAGCAGGGGCTCGTCGTCGACCTCGATCAGGATCGAGTAGTCGCCGGCGGCGGGGAAGGTGAGGTTCCGGATCTCGTTGATGAGATTGATGCGGTGGATCGGGCTGCCCGACTCGAACGGGCGCTCGATCAGGACCTGCATCCGGGTCGGGTCCAGTCCCATCGAGAGCCGCATCTTGTGCGTGCCGGCCGCGCAGTCGGTGAGCGTGAGGAACCACACCATGAAGGGATGCGTGACGGGAAACTGGCGGGCGTTGATGTTCGAGAACACCCCGAGGATCGTGTGCTTGCCCGTGCCGGGATCGATGTGCACCGCGTCGCAGGTGAGCCAGGCCAGCAGCTGGGGTTTCGAATGCATGGGGCAAGTGGGGCGGCGCGGCCCGGACGGGGCAATCCCTTTTGCGCGGGCGGCCCGGTACAATTTCATAGCTTCGCGCGCGAAACGGGTTAACGACTGGGGCGTGACTCTGCCTTCGTCCAGCGCCCTGGACTCGCTCGCGGGCTACCCCGCGTGGTTCGTCGCCGCCTGCCTCACCGTGGTCGCCGCCGTCCTGATCTGGCTCTTCGCCAAGGTCCTCAAGTGGGCGCTCTACCTGCTCATCGGCCTCGTGCTGATCGGCGGCGCCGCCACGACGCTCTGGCTGCTGCTGCACTGATCCCGGCGGTTGACGGTGGCCGCCCGCGCTGGCTGAGTCGGCCCGACCCATGCGTTGGACCCCACGACTGACGGGATGGCTGGCGTGCGCGGCGCTGGCCGGCGCGGCCGAGCCCGCGCCGAGGACCGTGGACTTCCGGTACGCGACCGCCTTCTGGCAAACCGCCCTCAACCGGCCCGACGACTGGCACAAGCAGCTAGCGAACGACTGCGGCGGGCTGCTCTACGATTTCGGCCCCGGCCCGTACGCCCGGCCCCGGACCACGGTGGAGTTCGGCGTTGCGGGCGCGACGCTTCGGCGAACGGACCAGCATCTCGTCCATCCCCGCGTCGCGATCCTCGCCACAGACCTGGCGGCCGATGGCGTGCGGGTCCACGTCGAGACGGCTAGCCTCTGGCCGGAAACCGCGTCGGACTCGACGGGGGACTTCGGCTCCTACCAGCGGCTCGACGGTTTGTCGGGCGCGATGGGCTGGGCGAGTCCGACCGAGCGGTGCGATCCGGCCTTTCGCAACACCGCGTGGGGCACCAACCGCCCGGTGCATTACCGCGTCCGGGTGCCGGCAGGGGCGCGTCGGCAGGTCGTGCTCGGCGTCTGCGAGAGCTACAAGACCAAGCTGAACCAGCGGATCGCGGTCTTCCGCGTCGAGGGGGCCGAAGCGCAGCGGGCGGACCTCGCGGCCAGCGCGCCGCGCCAGCAGCCGCAGGTTTTCAGGTTCGCGGCGCACGACGCCGACGGCGACGGCTGGCTCGACGTCGAGGTGGGCGGCCAGCCGGGAGCCGATCCCAACACCGTGATCGCGGGCATCTGGTTGTATCCGGCCGATGCCGTGCTCACCCGCGAGCGCATGGTGCGCGGTTCGCTCGACCGCGAGCCCGCCTGCGAACTTCGCATCGCTTGCGGCACCGAGCAGAACCGGCAGGCCACCCGGTTCGACGTCATGCACGCGACCTTCACCGGAGCCGGCGTGCGTCCCACGCTGCAGGTCCGCACGGGTCGCGAACTCGTGTGGCACGCGGAACGTGGCGAATTGGCGGATGGGGACGGAGCCTGGCTGCGGGCCTTGCCGTATCCCGCCGCGGCCGCGCCCACGCCGGACGGCTGGCTGCTGACCTTTCCCGCCGATACGGCCGAAGCCGCGGTGGTCGTGCGGTCGGGCCGCCCGTCTGAGTCCTGGCCGCCGTCGGTCGAGGCTGCCCTCGTGGCGACGCGCGCCGCTTGGCTGGGCTTCAAGGGCATCCCGTACGACGCGGTGCAGGTGCCGGATCCGGACTTGCAGGACGCGATGGAGGCGGCGCTGCGTCCGGCCTGGCAGGCCCGCGAGGTGGTCAACGGCCGGCAGCAGTTCCAGCCGGGCCTCACCCTCTACCGCGGCATATGGGCGGACTTCATCGTCTATGGCGTGGAGACGGCCGGGTTGCTCGGCGACGAGGATGGGGCGCGGCGCTCGCTGGCCAGCCTGTGGGAGCAGCGCGATGCCGATGGGCTTGTCACCGTGATGAAGCCGGACCGGGTTTACCGCGAGACCCCGGAGACGCTGTGGCTGATGGGGCGCTATGCCCGCCGGTCGGGCGACTGGGAATTTCTTCGGTCGCGCTGGCCGGACATGATGCGGGCGGCGCGGGCGTGCTGGCGGCTGCGGGAGCAGACCCTGGCCGATCCCCAGGCGGTGAACTACGGCCTGATGCCGGCGAGCTTTGCCGACGGCGGGCGCTTCGGCATGACGGCGGAGTACTCCGCGGTCTTCTGGATGCTCAAGGGTCTCGACGAAATGGCGCGGGCGGCGCACGTGCTGCAACGCGGGGCGGACGAGGCGGAGCTGCGCGGCGATTTCGCGGCGCTGTGGGCCGCGTACCAGCGGGCGGCGCAGCGCGACCAGCGCCGCGACGCGCACGGCAACCTCTACCTGCCCCTGACCGTCGGGCAGAAGGAGCCCGAGGCGATTCCGCAGAACGCGCAATGGGGCACGCTGGAGTTTTACAGCTATGCCGGCTGGCTGCCGCGACATGATGCCCTGCTCGCGGGCACGGTGGACCTGCATCGCGCGGTGGAGGTCCAGGGCCTCCCGGTCAGCACCGGCTGGCTGCGCGGCGGCGTGTGGGCCGGCTACGGGCTGTTGTATGCGCGTGGGCTCCTGCTGCTGGGAGAAACCGAGAAGGCCGCCGATGTCGTCTATGCGGTGGTCAACCATGCCGCGCCCACCGGCGTGTGGGCCGAGGAGCAGCCGCCAGTCGGCTCAGCGCTGCGGCCGGCGGGCGACTACCCGCACACCTGGCACGGCTTGGAGCTGTGGCGGGTGGTGGTCATGATGCTCGCGCACGAGCGCGGCGACGACCTGCGGTTGTGCGAGGCGCTGCCGCAGGCCTGGCTGGCGCCGGGTGCGGTCACGCGCCTTAACCGTGTGCACACGATCTTCGGCGAACTGAGCCTCACCGTGGAGGTGAGCGCCGACGGCCACCACGCGACCTGCACGGTCCGGACCTGGCCGCGGACGGAACTCGCCGGGGCCCGGTTGAGCCTGCAGACCACATCGTTGGCGGCCGCCGGATTCCGGCCGGAGGCGGGAAGCAACCCGGCGGAGGGGATGCCCTTGCGGTGGGGTGAAGCGGTCACGGTCCGGTTCGTGCGATAGGGACCGGGCGGCGGACAAGATTTGCGCAGCAAAATGTTGGGGCAAAGGTGGGTTGCGTCCGGCTTTTTCTTGTCACGGGCAAAACCCCCGGCTTCATCCAACCCGATGAAATACATTTTCGTGACGGGTGGGGTGGTTTCGTCGCTCGGCAAGGGCCTGACGGCGGCGTCCCTCGGCGCGCTCCTTGAGATGCGCGGCCTCACCGTCCGCATCCAGAAGTTCGACCCGTACTTGAACGTCGATCCGGGCACGATGAGCCCGTTTCAGCACGGCGAGGTGTATGTGCTGGAGGACGGCGCGGAGACGGACCTCGACCTGGGGCACTACGAGCGTTTCACGAGCGGCAAGCTGTCACGGCTCAACAGCCTGAGCTCGGGCCAGATTTACGAGAGCGTCATCCAGAAGGAGCGGCGCGGCGACTACCTCGGCAAGACGGTGCAGGTGATCCCGCACGTCACGAACGAGA
>DAOQKI010000127.1:0-11043 GCA_035334485.1 Opitutaceae bacterium | reverse complement strand
CAGGCCGGTCGTGGCAATCGCGGCGTCGTAGTGCCCCGGGCCGAGCGGCTCGTGCCACGCCGGGACGTAGCCCGTGATGACGTGCTCGCGCAGCCAGGAGCTGCCGACGTTGTCGCGGGCCACGGACTTCTGATCGGAGAACTGGTCGGCGAGATGAAACCCGGGACCGTTGAGGAAAATCTCGTCGCCGAGGCTGCGGACGGCCCAGAGCTCGGCGGTGTAGTTCGATTGCTCGCGCACCGTGTAGTAGAGCTTCACCTTGATGCCGGAAGCGTGGGCTTCGCGGATGTAGGTGGTGAGCGGATTGACCGCGAGGAACGGGTAGTTGATGTAGCGGTTGAGCGGCTCGCTCTGGTGGATGTTGACGATCTTCATGCCGGCGGCCTTCGCCTCCGGGACCGAGAGGTGGCTGTGCGGCATGTGGCTGTGGCGCCAGTCCCAGTGCGCCGGGTCCAGTGCGCGCACGGGCGTGATGAGCAGGCCGAAATTAAACTGGAGGTCCTCGCCGGCGGCGACCCGCCGCGGTCCGGTGTAGGCGCGGATCACGACGTGGCCGTCGACCTCGCGCACGGTGCAGCCACCCTTGCCGCCGTTGCTCCAGTCGCGGTAAAGGCCGGATTGCTTCAGCGTGTAGATGTCCCAGTGGTCGGCGACGTCCTTCAGCTTGAGGCTGAGTCCGGCGTTCACGTCGCCGATCCAGAGTTGGTTGTTGGCGCGGTTCAGGTCCCATTGCCACGACCACTCCTTCGGCCGCAGGCCGCCCTTGCGGCCCATGCCCATCAGGTAAGTCGCCACCTCGGAGCGGACCGGGATCTCGAGCGCGACATCCGAGAGGTCGGCCGCCGCGCGCGCGTGGAGCTTCAGCCGGTAGTTCACGTAGCCGTCGCACTCGAGCTTCGCCTCGCAGGTCAGCTCGAGATTGCCCGCCTGGCTGGTGGAGGACCAAGCGACGGCGCCCGGGGCCTGATGCGTGACCTTCGCCTCGCCCTGCCAGACCGCGCCATCGACGACGAACCGCATGGGCGCCGCGAGAATCTCCTGCGGTGGGGCGTCGGTGGTGTCGACGTTGCGCCCGAAGCGGCTGCGGATGCTCTCGGGCAAGCCCTGCGGCGTGAAGGTGAAGTCGCGGCCGAGCAGTCCCAGCGTGCGGCCATGCACCGTGACCGGCGTGTAGGGTGGGAAGACCGCCTCGTCGAGGCCGATGGTCGAATCAAGCCAGCGCAGCCGGGAGTGGCGCCATGGCTCGTTGTCACCGGCGTCTGCGATGAGCCGATGGGACACCGCGAGGTTCAGCGTCACCGTCGAGGCGGGCGCGTTGGCCGCCCGGACGCGGACGGTGCCGGTGTACTGGCCGGCTCGGGCGTCGCGGGGAATCTGCACGCCGATCCAAAGTGGCTGAATGGAGCCGGTCGCGACGTTGACGACCTTCTTGAACGGCCGGCCGAGCCAGTCGGTGCCGCCGAGATTGATGCAGTGAAAATCCACGGCGGGAATGACCGTGCCGTCGGCCGCGCGCAGATCGGAGAATTCCAGGTTCACCTGTTCGAGCGGCTGGCGCGCGGCGAACAGGCCGAGCTGAAACGCATAATACTCCCCGCGGTCGGCCGCGCCGTGGAAGCGAGCCGCCGGACCGGATTTTATCCAGCGCAGCGGCAGTTCGTCGGTCATCCGGATCGGAAAATGGCGGTCCTCGGGAAAGACCAGGTACGGCTGGCCCGCATGCGCTGCGAGCAGCGCTTGGGTTTCATCGGCGGTGGCGATGACCTCCATGGGGTCGAAGCGGTTGAACTCATTGATCGCCTGGATCTCGACGGCCTGTGCAGCTGGCAGGTCGGCGCGACGGCCGGCCGCCAGCTCGGCGATCGCGGGAGCGAGCGGCTGCAGCCACTTGGGATCGGCGGTGTCCGCCGGCGGCGCATAGACGGCGGTCGGAGCGTTCTCCCAGCCCTCGTACTTGTAAGGCAGGAAGTAGACCCAGTAGTCACCGGGCGCAGTGACCGGCTGGAACACGAGGTCGCCGGACTCGCGGGTTACGCGGGCGGCGATGACATTTGTGACGCGCTGGTTGGTCGCGGCGTCGACCATGATGACGGCCTTCTGCCCGGGGTTCCGGTCGCGCCGGCGCCAAGGAATGTGGACCTGGACTGCGCTGGCCGCTTCGTCGACATGCACGCGAACGCGATGGTTGCCATAGGGCTCGGTCCAGGGCGTGTCGGCCACCGAGTAGGGCAGATCAGCGGCTGCGGCGCTGAGGGCGCCAAGCAAGCAGCAGGCGGCGACCGCAAGGGCGGAGGGGGTGCGCATGGAGGAAAAGCAAAACAACCGGAGCGCCGCCGCCAAGCCGAAGGCTTGGGAAATTTCAGCCCAGCCTCCTCACGTCGGCTGCTACCGAGCCCGTAGCAGCCGACGTGAGGAGGCTGGGCCGGGGTCAGGCCCAGACGCCGCCGCGAATCGCGTCACCGAGGGCCGTCAGCTGCGGACGAAAGGCCTCATCGACGTGGCCCTGCACGGTCAGCGGCACATCCCACGACACGACGCCGCCGCGCTGATTGAAGAACTTGGTGTAGCCGATGGTGAGCTCGGCCGGAAACCGCACCGGACCCTTGCCCCACCATTCGCCCATGATGGTGAGCACGTGCAGCTGGGCGCCGTTGAGGAAGCGCTCGTAGTTCGCCAGCCGCGAGAAGTCGGGCAGGTGACCGGGCGAGACGGTCATGTCGCGCTCGATCTCGCCGGGCGTGTAGTCCTCGAATTCGGTCATCGAGTAGAGCGGGGTGCGGAGCCCGTTGTTGAATGCGACGATCGAGTCGGGGTTGCCCGCCTTGAGGGCCGAGGCGAAGCTGCGGTAGTTCGGCGCATCGGGGTGCCGGTAGGCCTCGGTCTGGTATGGACCGTCGATCCACCAGCCGCTGAGCGCGCGGCCCCAGCGGACGGACCATTCGCGGACCACGGCCTCCCAGTGGCGCTGCAACTCGGTGAGGCGCGCGTCGACCTGGCCCTCGAGGCGGGACTTCGCGAGCTCGTCGGCCGCGGGCGCGCCGCCGGGCAGGTAGGCCATCAGACGAATGCCGCGACGCGAGAGCGCGGCGGCGAGATCGGCGATGAGGTCCCGCCGGGAGCAGCGGCTGGGCCGGCGTCCGACGATGTCGTCGTAGGCCTGGTTCGGCGACAGGTAGAATCCCGAGTTCTGCCCGAGCGTGATGACGAAATAGGGCACGTGCGCCTCGGCCAGCTGGCGGGCGAGCCCGTCGACGTCGAAGGCGTCGATCCGGCGGTTCCAGTCGTCGACGGGCAGCTCGATGGCCTTCAGGTTGCTCGCGGAGTCGGCGAGGTAGTGGGTGAACATCCCCCACTTGCACTGCATGAACCAGTCGGTGTTGGCGCGCTTCCAAGGGGTCGGGGCGGAACTCATTGCGGCCGCGAGTTGCCCCCGGCAACGCGACGGGGGCAAAGCAAAAGCGATGGACGCCCCTGAACGTTCACCTTGGTCGCCGCGCGCAGTGCGGGCTTGGCTCGCCGGGAGAACGGTCCGATGGTGGGCGCATGAACGCGGAAGGGACCTGGTGGCAGTGGGTGATCGGCGTTGCGCTGGCCGCCCTGTTTCTCGGCTTCGCCATCCGCGCCGGCCGGCGGCTGCGCTTCCTGGTCGATACCCCGACATCGAAGGCGAAGGGCGTGTTCATCGGCCAGGTGGAACTCGCGGGCCGGGCGACGATCAGCGAGCCCGTGACGAGCTACCTGGCGGAGGCCGCGACCGTGTGGTACCGCTTTTCGGTCGAGGAGGAGTGGGAGCGGTGGGAGACCGAGACCTACACCGACAGCAAGGGCAAGACCCAGACCCGCACGGTGCGGAAGACCGGCTGGCGGACGGTGGCGCACGGGGGCGAGGAGCCGCCGTTCTTTGTGCAGGACGACACGGGGGCGGTCCTGATCCGGCCGTCGGGCGCGACGGTCGAACCGGTGACGCTGTTCAGCGAGACGGTGGGACGCGGAGACGCGCTGTATTTCGGCAAGGGGCCGGCGGATGAAATTGCCGATACGAACCACCGCCGTCGGTTCAGCGAGGATGGCATCCCGGTGGACGCGGCGCTGTTCGTGGCCGGTCGGGCTCGGGAGCGGGCGGACGTCGTGGCGCCGGAGATCGCGAAGGACCGCGACGCGGAGATGTTCCTGATCAGCTGCCGGAGCGAGGCCAAGGTGCAGCGGGGTTATCGACTGCAGTTCTGGCTGCTCGGCCTGCTGGCCGTGTTGCCGCTGCCGGCGGTGTCGGTGATCGTGGCCACCGGCCGGGAGGAACTCGGCGTGTGGCTGCCGATCGGCCTCGGCGGCGGCGTCGCGCTGCTCTGGGCGCTGTCCTGGCTCTGGATGTCGTTCAACAGTTTGGTCCAGCTGCGCAACCGCGTCGAACAGGCGTGGTCGCTGGTGGAGGTGCAGTTGAAGCGCCGGGCGGATCTCATTCCGCGGCTGGTGGCGACCGTCACGGGCCTGCGCGACCACGAGCGGCGCGTGCAGACGGAGGTGGCGGCGCTGCGGGCGCAGGCGCAGGCGACGCCGGCGTGGCAACCGGGACCGGACGTGGCGGGTGTGGCGCCGACGGTGCAGGCGGTGATCGAGCGCTATCCCGAACTGAAGTCCGACGCGGCCTTCCTTGGTCTCCAGCGCGAACTGTCGGACACCGAGACCCGGGTGGCGCTGGCGCGGGATTACTTCAACGCGATCGCGACGCACCACAACACGCGTCTGGAGATCATCCCCGACCGCTGGCTCGCGCCGCTCGCGGGTCTCAAGGCCCGGCCGCTGCTGGGCGCCGAGACATTTGAGCGCGCGGCGGTGGCGGTGAAGCTGGGTTAGCGGTTGAAGGTTGAACGGTGAGAGTTGAAAGGCGGACGACCGCTGCCGGCGGCGGGCGATCGCGACCCTGATGGCGCAAAAAAAACGCCGCCCACGTGGTGTGGGCGGCGTGAAACAAAACGCAGGAAGAGTTACTGGAGATCGGCCGGGTACTCAACCAGCTCGCTGGAGGACTCAGCGGCGTTGTTGGCGATGATCCTCATGTAGTTCTCATAGCCGTTGGGGCCGTAGATCTCGTTCATGGTCTTGCGGAGACCCGGGGAGTCATCGTCGAAGTCTTTCCAGCCGTTCTTCAGTCGATAGACCACTGCATAGGCGGCCGGACCCGACCCGAACGTGCGCCAGACCGCGGTGTTCAAGCCGCGCTTCTCGTTGCACTTCTTGAGCATCGCCAGCGCGTCGCCGAGGTGGGAACTGCAGCCAGGCTTGGCGACCAGGCGGTTGATCAGCACCTTGCTCGACCACTGGGCCGTGGCGACCGTGCTGAAGTCATCCTCGTAGACGGCGTAGACGTCCGGCGTGGTGGAGGCGACGTGCGGCATGACATTGGTCTCGTAGTCCTTCGTGTGCTCGGGACCCAGGTCGCCGCGTCCATCGAGGGCGGTCCAGGTGCTCGGGCCTTCGACGATCTGGTACATGTTGCCGTGGGGGCCCGACCGGACATCGCCGACGCGCCAGGCGTTTTCGCCCTTGTGGAACTTCTTCGCATGGGCGACCAGCGCGGCACGGAAGGCGGCGTCGTGGCCGTCCTTCACGCTGACGTAGTACGATGAGATGACCTTCGATTTCGGGGCGGCCGCCGGGGCAGCGGCCTTGTCTTGAGCGCCGGCCACGAGGGGCAGCGCGAGTGCGATCAACAGGCTAACAGTACGTTTCATTTGGGGTTCGTAGGTTCAGCTGTAGCTGGCGGACGGGTTGTGGGCCGTCCCGTTTTTTAACGTGGTTTCCGCTCCACGCGGAGGAGTGCAGCCGAAGGCCCAGATTGGGTCAAAGGCGGACTGGTCATATTTTGCGGAGCGCAGATAAGGCTTGCTTCTCCGTCGGCAATTTATGCGTCGCCGCCGCCAGTAGCGCGGCTGCCAGCGGCGGCAACCTGCGGTTCTGATTTCGGCCCGGGGCGCTCGCGCATTGCGGGGCGGAACGGACTCGGCGGGAATGGGCGCGCGCCAAGCGGCGCGGCACGCGATGAACTCCCGAGAACTGATCCTGGCGGCCCTGGCCGGCCAGCCGCACCCGCGGGTGCCGGTGGCCCAGCACAATTTCACGTTCTGCGCGCGGCAGGCCGGGGTGACGCTGGAGCGTTTCCGGCGGGACCCGAAACTGGCGGCGCGGGTGATGGCCGACGCGGCCGAGCGGTTCGGCTACGACTGCATCATCCTCGACTTCGACACGTGCACGCTGGCCGAGGCGCTCGGTGCGCGGCTGCACTTCCCGGAGGACGCCCCCGCCTCCGTGGCCGAGCCCGCGCTGCGGGACCTCTCGGCCTTCGGCGACCTGCCGATGCCGGACCCGGAGCGCGATGGCCGGCTGCCACTCTGGCTGGAGACGACGCGGGAACTGCGCCGTCTGGTGGGCAACGAAAAGGCCATCATGGGCCGCGCCGATCAGGGGCCGTTTGGCCTGCTGTTCCAGCTCCGCGGTCACGAGGCCCTGATGATGGACCTCGTGGACGAGGCGCCGGAGAAGCTCGCCGCGGCGCTGGAGTTTTGCGCGCAGGTGGGTGTTCGCTTCGCCCGGGCCCAGCTCGCGGCCGGGGCGGACCTCACGTCGATCGGCGACGGCGCGGCGG
Organism: Opitutaceae bacterium; assembly: GCA_035334485.1. Taxonomy (GTDB): domain Bacteria; phylum Verrucomicrobiota; class Verrucomicrobiia; order Opitutales; family Opitutaceae; genus Opi-474. Next base: position 4,403 of record DAOQKI010000127.1, on the reverse strand, counting down.
GCCAGTCACTGATCTCGCCGCGGCACTACCGGCAATTCGGTCAGGCTTTCGAGCGCCGCTACCGCGAGCTGATGGGTCCGGGCTACCTGAGCCTCCACATCTGCGGACAGACGAATGCGATCATCGAGGACATGGTGGGCACCGGCTGCGAGGTGCTGGAACTCGACCACCTCAACGACCTCGAGCGCTCGCTGCGCGTCGTCCGTCACCGCACGTGCATCTGGGGCAACATCGATCCGTCGACCGTGCTGAGCCAGGGCAGCCGGATCGAGGTGCTGGATGCGAGCCGGCGGGTCCTGGAGCTGGCGAAGAAACTGACGTGGAAATTCGTCCTGTGTCCCGGCTGTCTCGCAAACTCTGACGTGCCGCCGGGCAACATGCAGGCGATGACCGACGCCGCGCTGGCCTGGGGCCAGTACGACCGCCCGCCCGAAGCGATGCCGAGCTGAGCGGCGACGGTTTGTTTTGCCACCAAGGGCGCGAAGGACACGAAGATTGGGCATTGGTGCTGCTCTGCGGAGAAGCGGCATCTCCGCTTCCTGACCAATCAGGCTGAGGTCCTTCTTCGTGCGCTTCGTGCCCTTGGTGGCAAAACAACCCACCGTCGGCGCCAGTGGCTCAGTCCTCGGAGTCGTTGGGGGTGGTGCGCAGGAGTGACTCCTCGTAGTCGAGGAGTTGCTGCAGCGGGCGATAGACTTCGTCGATGATCGCGCCGCCGCGCCAGAGCTCGTCGAGGGCGCGGCGCTCGGCGTGGAGCGCGACGGTGCGGTAATGATGACCCGCGCGGCGCCGGGAACGGGCGCGGCTGCGGGTCTCGCCCTGGGCGGTAAGCGCGGCAAGCCGGCGGTCGTACTCGTCGATGACGGCGTCGAGCGACGCGCGCTTCTCCTGCGTGTTGGCCGACTCGTTCAACGCGCGCAGCGCCTGGAGGCCGGCCTCCACGGCGGTCCGGCGGGCGAGAAGTTCCTCCCGGGGCCGGTTCGCGTCCTCGGGAATGCCGAGCCTGCGGATGAACCATTCCAGCGTCGTGCCCTGGACGAGAAGCGTCACGGCGATGACCCCGAGCGCGAGGAACACGACCAGGTCGCGGCCGGGCAGCGGCTGGCCGGTGGGGAGCGTGAGTGGAATCGAGAGGGCGGCCGCCAGCGTGACGGTGCCGCGCATGCCGGCCCAGCCGACGACGAAGACGGCGCCGGGCGGCGGCGGGACCTCGTTGCGGCGGACTTCCTTGAGCAGATACGGCAGGTAGGTGCCGGGAAAGACCCAGACGAGGCGGGCGAGGACGGCGGCGGCCGAGACACCGAAGGTAAGGCCGATCAACTGGAGCGTGGAGTAGTGGTCGGTGACGCTCCGGACGATGGTCGGGACCTGCAGGCCGAGTAGCGCGAAGGCGATGCCGTTGAGCCAGAAGATCACGAGACTCCAGACGGCGAAGGCGCTCTGGCGAGTCTCGGCGTCCATGTGCACCGGGTCGCGCCAGCCCGAGTAGAGTCCGGCCGCGACAACGGCGAGGATGCCGGAGACGCCGAGGTGCTCGGCGGCGAGGTACGCGGCATAGGGCGTCATGAGCGAGAGCGTGGTCTCGATGTAGGCGTCGCTGGCCTGGAGGTGCCGGAGAAAATCGCGCAGCCGGCCCACGAGGTAGCCGAGCCCGAGTCCCACGACGAGGCCGACGAGCGCCACGAAGGCGAAGTCGCCCAGCAGGGCGCGGAAGGAAAACGTTCCCGCGATCGCCGCGGCGAGGGCGTACTTGAACGCCACGAGGCCGGTCGCGTCGTTCATGAGACTTTCGCCGTTGAGGATCGTCGTGAGGCGTGCCGGCACGTGCAGTCGCTCGGTGATCGCGTTCACCGCCACGGCATCGGTCGGCGAGACGATGGCGCCGAGGGCGAAGCCCATCGCGAGAGGCAGATCAGGGACGAGCAGGTGGACGACCAGCCCGACGGCCAGGGTGGTGAACGCGACCAGGCCGACCGCGAGCAGGAAGATGGGCCGGCGGGCGCGGACGAACTCCCGGAGCGGCATCAGCCAGCCGTCGGAGAACAGCAGCGGGGGCAAGAAGCAGAGGAAGAAAAAGCCGGGATCGAGCTGCAGCCGCGGGAAGCCCGGCAGCAGGGCGGCCGCGGTGCCGCCGATCAGGTAGGTGATCGGCGCGGGCCAGGGCAGCCAGCGGGTGACGGCGCCGAGCGCGGCAATCAGCAGGAGCAGCAGCAGCGCGTGTTCGAACTCGACCATGGGCGCAGGCGGCGGTCACTCGCGGAGCCGGGAGTCGATCACGAGCGTCACGGGTCCGTCGTTCACCAGGCTGACGGCCATCATCGCCCCGAATCGCCCGGTGTCGACGGGCCGGCTCGAGGCGCGCTCGAGATGGCGCACGAAGGACTCGTAGAGCGGCACGGCGAGATCGGGCTTGGCGGCGTCGTTGAACGAGGGCCGGTTGCCCTTGCGCGTGCTGGCGATGAGCGTGAACTGGCTGACCGCGAGGATCCGGGGTGCGCGGATGGCGGCCGGGTCGTCGGGCAGCTCGGTGACCGCGAGATTCATCTTGCCGGCGGCGTCCTCGAAGATCCGCAGCGCGGCAATCTTCTCGGCGAGCCAGCGACCCTCGTCGTCGGTGTCGCCGAGCTGGACGCCCAGGAGAACCAGGAGCCCCGGGCCGATCTGGCCGACGACCTCGCCGGCGACGGAGACCTGGGCGGAGCTGACGCGCTGGATGACGGCTCGCATGGGAGGAAGGGCGGCGGGCCGGTCCGGGAGCGGGCGGGCCGCGCTCAGAGCATCGGCACGTGCGGCTCGGTGTCGGCCTCGTAGTTCACGCCGGCGAGACCGAAGCCGAAGAGCTTGAGGAACTCGCTGCGGTAGCCGGCGATGTCGGTCTCGGCCTCGAGATTCTCCGTGGTGACCCCGGGCCAGATCTGGCGGACGGCGTCCTGGACGGCGGGGACCATCTCGAGATCGTCGATGCGGACGCGGCCGGCCTCGTCGAACTTCGGGCCCTGGGGACTGCAGAGATGGCCGGCGAAGAGCCGCTGCATCTGCTCGATGCAGCCCTCGTGGGTGCCGCGGGCCTTCATGATCTTGTAGAGGATCGCGATGTAGAGCGGGACGACCGGAATGGCGGAGCTGGACTGCGTGACGAGCGCCTTGTTGACGGAGATGAAGGCGCGGCCCTTGCCGTTCGCCTTGAGCTTGGCGTCGATGGCCTTGGCGGCGCGCTCGAGGTCGTTCTTGGCCATGCCGATGGTGCCGTTCTTGTAAATGGCCCAGGTGACCTCGGGCCCGATGTAGGAGTAGGCGACCGACTGGGCGCCCGGGGCGAGGAGCTTGGCGTCGGCCAGGGCCTGGATCCAGAGCTCCCAGTCCTCGCCGCCCATGACGGTGACGGTGTCGGCGATCTCGGCCTCGGCGGCGGGATCGATGGTGACCTCGCTGACGACGCCGCGGTCGGTGTCGACCGTCTTGTTGGTGTACGGTGCGCCGATGGGCTTGAGCACGGACTTGTGCACGGCGCCGGTGACGGGGTGGGTGCGGCGCGGGGAGGCGAGGGAGTAGACGACGAGGTCGATCTGGCCGAGGTCGGCCTTGATGGCCTCGATGACCTGGCGCTTCAGGTCGGCCGAGAAGGCGTCACCCATGAAGTTGCGGGCGTAGAGACCGGCGGCGCGGGCGGCCTTGGTGAAGGCGATGGAGTTGTACCAGCCCGGCGTGGCGGGGCGGCCCTCCTCGGACGGCCGCTCAAAGAAGACCCCCATCGTGGCGGCGCCCCCGCCGAAGGCGGCGGTGATGCGCGAGGCGAGACCATAACCCATGGAGGAACCGACCACGAGGACCCGCTTCGGCGCGTTGGCGATGGGACCCTTGGACTTGACGTAGTTGATCCACTCCTGGACGTGCGCGGCACAACCTTCGGGGTGGGCGGTGACGCAGATGAAGCCACGAATTTTGGGTTTGATGATCATGCGGGCCCGAGGTTTTCCGGGAGGTCCGGGCGGGGCAAGATTCAAGTTCGGGCGGCGCCCGGGGGGCTCACTGGCCCAGGAGGACCATCGGACCCTCGGCCTTGGCGACTCCGCCCTTGCGCTCGAGGCTGACGGCGAACTTCGCGACGGACTTGACCGGCTTGTCGGCCTTGAACGTCACGCGCGCCTCGCCGGTAGCCGGGTCGACGGTGAACACGCCGCCGTCGACGGGGATCGGGTACTGCGGGTCGATGAGCCAAAGCTGGTAGTCCTGGTCGGGTGCGAGCGGCGGGAGATGCTCGGCGCGGAGCACGCCCTCCTGGCGGGCGGGATTCCAAACCGCGACGGCCACGGCCTGCGGCGAATTGCCCAGCAGCGAGGCCAGCGTCGCGATCTTGAAGTTCGCCAGATCCGCCTCGCGCTTCGCGCGGGCCTCGAGGTCGG
>DAOQKI010000126.1:0-11054 GCA_035334485.1 Opitutaceae bacterium | reverse complement strand
GCGGGCCGCCGCGACCGTGAGCACCGCGCTGGCGAGAATCCGGAGCAGGCGGGCCTTCACGGCGTACCTAGCAGACGCGGGTGGTTTCCATTCCGAGCAGCGCCCCGAGTTTCTCGAGGCGGTCGGACACGTGGCCGACGCCGATCGCGCAATGGTGCGCCGGGCCGTGGGCGCTCCAGCGGTTCACGAACTCGCGCGCGCCGCAGGCGAAGCGGTACCGGCTGTTGGTGTTGCCGATCTGGAGAATCGGGCCCGGCACGGACTCGGCCTGGGCATGCAGCAGCGCCAGGCGGCCCTCCGGCGTCTCGTAGACCGAGAGCAGCGTGACGGGCCCGTGTTTCACGGCCATCTCGATCGACACGCCGCGGCCCACCTTGCCGTGGTAGACCTGCAGCGGGCGCACGCGGGTCTTGCCCTGGGCGATGGCGATGTGGCCGGGACCGTCGTGGCCCATCAGGACGATGTCGTCCGTGAAATCCATGGCGTAGTACTCGGTGAAGGAGCCGCCGGCGCCGAGGAGATCCATGACCTTCATCGCCTGAAGATTCTTCACCTCGTACTCGCCTGCGACCGGGACGCCGCGCGCGGTCAGCAGCGAGGTGCCGAGGATGATCGAGGCCATCGTCGCCTCGTTCTCGGCCAGGCCGCTGCCCTTGTGGTAGTACGCGAGTCCGCCCAGGCGGTGGATCGCCACGAGGCGGTCGAGCGCCACCGAGGTGCGGGCGGCGTCCATCAGGTCCGCCTCCGCGCAGTCCGGCTGGATGTCGAAGGTGGTCCGGAATTCCTTCAGTCGCGTGTTTACCGCCGCCGGCGCCGCCTCGCGCCGCAGGGCGCTGAGCTCCTCGACCTCGATCATCTCGAAGTGCGTGCCAAAGGTCGCGCAGTGCCGCGTCAGGTCGGAGTAGATGTCGAGCATCCCGCCGTAGTACTGGCCCATCAGCCCCAGGCGCTGGCCGTGGAGCTGGGCGGCAACGCGGCCGGCGTCCACCCACGCATCGACCTCGCGCCAGCACGGGTCGGCGTCCGCCAGCACGCCGGTCACGAGATGGAACCGGATGCCGGCACGGCGGAAGACATTCGCGATCTCCGGCACCGGGCACGCCGAGCAGTGGGCCAGCCACTCGCCGGTCATGCGCGTCCGGTCGCCCAGGGCGTTGAACTTCGCGTAGTCGATCGCCTCGCTCGGCGCGACATTGAGGACCAGCACGGGGACGCGCGCCCGGCGCACCACGGGCAGCACCGTGGAGGAAAGGGCATAGGTCGTGACGTGGAGGACGATGAGGTCGACGTCCTGCCGGCGGAATTCGCTGCCGGCCGCGAAGGCGCGATCAGCGGTGTCGACGAGGCCGAGGTTGACGAGTTCCACGCCGGGCCGGGCGAGGTGGCGCGCGACCTGGCCCAGGTGGCCCTCGAGACGCTCCTTCAGCCCGGTAAACTGGGGCCAGTAGGCGTCAAGCCCGACGCCAAACAGGCCGAGACGGAAAGGGGGTAACATGACCCCCAAAAATAAAACATCTCGGAGAGGTTGGGAATCTGGGTAATGATCTTTGACATACAGTAAATGCTCAATCGCTGGATATTCATGGTCCCGGGTCCCGTGCGGCACGGGCCGGCGGACCCGTCCGGCCGGTGCATACGGGAATTGACAGCGCGGCGGCGCCCCGGGCGGCCCGGGTTCCGCGGCAAATCTCATATGGATTTGATCAACGCCGCTATTCCCGCCGGCGCCCCCTTGCGCTACCTTCCAGCACCCCTTTTCCGGCCGTGAGAACCAACTGCCGTCCGCTACCCCTGCGTCCCCTCATCCGCCGCCTTGCCGCCCTGGCGGCGGCCCTGATCCTCGGCGTGACCGCCCCCGCGATGGTCTTCCGCCCGGCGCAGGGCTCGATGTGGGATCCCACCATCCTGTGGCACGACGGGCTCTACTACGCGTTCATGATGTACGACACCGAGGGCGACGACGCGTACTGCCTGCTGGCCACCTCGCCCGACGGCGTCCACTGGACGGAGCAGGGCAAGGTCATCAGCGAACACGACCGGCCGGACGGCGCCTCGTTCTTCAAGTGTTTCGTCGCGAAGGTGGGGGACCGATTTGTCATGAACCACGGCGTGGGTCGATTCGAGGGCAAGCACCAGCTGCCCCAGGACACGATGCGCTTTTACGAGTCGAAGGACCTGCGGCACTGGACGTACCTTGCCACGACTCATCCCGACCCGCGCTGGTACCTCCGGGACCGGTGGGACCACATGTACATGCTCCCGAAGGAAGAGGGGCGGCCCGAGGCCGGACTCTGGGGCTATGTCGTGTCGGTGCCCAAGGAGGGCGTCGACCTGCCGGGAATGATGCAGTCGTCCGACGGGCGGACCTGGGAGGTCCTGCCCCCGGCCAGGACCGAATGGGGCGAGGTGAAGCCGCGAAACCATTTCGAGTACGGCGGCTGCGAGCGGATCGGCGGCAAGTACTACCTGCTTGGCGGGGCGAGCGGCTACAACGGTCACAAGGGCTACGCGACCTACACGCTCATCGGCGATGGTCCCCGTGGCCCGTTCCGCCCGGATGCCGCGGCGTTCCGGCTGTGCGGCAACACCGGCGAATTTCTCACGTGGCTGGCCTCGTGGGTGCGGGCGCGCGACGGGCTGCTGGTCGCGAACTACTCGCTGCTGCGGCACGGGCAACCTGGCCCCTGCCTGCTGCCGCTGCGCCGTCCGGTCATCGACGCGGACGGACACCTGCGGCTCGGCTGGTGGCCGGGCAACGAGGCGATCAAGGGCCGGAGCCTGCCGCTCACGGCCGAGTCGGTCGCGCTCACCGCGGCCGGGCAGGCGGATGGATGGGCGCAGGTCCTGCTCGACGTGCCCAATGACCGGGACCGGGGTCTGGTTCTCGAGGGCCGCATCACCGCGTGCGCCGCGGCGACGGGCGCGGCGCCCGCCGCGGGCGTGATGATCGAGGAGCAACCAGGAAAGGCGATGGCGCTCCTCATGAGCGTGGGCCGGGCCGAGACCCGTGAGACCTGGGTCGGGCAGTTAACGACCGGGGCCGACGGGCGGAGGAATTTCGTTTCTGAGGACGTGTCGGGCAAAGGGAGCGCGACGGTGACGGGCCTGGATCCCGACCGTGCGCACACGTTTCGCCTGCTGTGCCACTGGGAGTTGTTCGAGCTGTATGTCGACGACTTGCTCGTGCAGACCTACACGCGCGAGCCGGGCAGCGGTCGCGTCGGCTTCGCGGTGCGCGGGGCGCAGATCGAGCTCAGCGGACTGCGCGCGTGGGAGATGTCGTACTCGCCGTAAGGCCGGTCCGAGGGAAACCGTCTGGCGTGGTGGGGTGAATGCCGCGGTGCTGCGGCGCACCCAAAAAAAAGGAGCCCGGGTGAATCACCCGGGCTCCTTGAAACAACCCTAGCCGTTACCTTACTTGAAGCGATATTCGACCGAGAGGCGGATCATGCGGGGATCGCCGATGTCGGCGTCACCCGTGCTCCACGCACCCGCGACGTACTCCTCGTCGAAGATGTTGTTCACGCGGAGCGTGTAGCTGAGGTTCTGGTTGTGCCGGTAACCCACGAAGACGTTGGTCACCTGGTAACCGTCAAACTTCTGTCCGCCGCGGAAGTACCGGGGTCCGGAGACGTAGGTGCCGCCGCCGACGCTCCAGCCCTTGAGCTTGCCCTCGGTGAAGTTGTAGCGCGTGAAACCGCCCGCGCTTTCGTTCACCGTGTTGCTGGCGCGCTTGCCGTCGGTGTCGAGCGTCTCGCCGGTCCAGAAGACCGCCGTCAGCTGCCAGTTCTTCGTGAGCTGGAACTGCAGGTCGGCCTCGTAGCCGGTGTACTTGCGCTCGGGCGAGAGGATGTAGTAGCCGAGGCCGCTGGAATTGCGGGAGCCCGAGGGCACCGGAATGTTGCTCAACGTCAGCCAGTAGTAGTCCACCGTGGCGGTGACCCGGCCGTCAAAGAGCGTGGCCTTCGCGCCCACCTCATTGCCTTCGCCAAGGCGGTTCGGGAGGCGGTTGCCATTGATGTCGATGGTCGTGGCGGACGTCGCCTGGAACATCGTGGCGTAGCCGTAGTAGAGCGAGACGTCCTTGAGGGGCTTGACCACGATGCCCGCGCGCTTGGCGCTGTCGCGGGTGTCGTTGGCCGGCGCCTGCGGGTTCGTCGCCTCGATGCGGGAGATGCCGCCGTTCACGATCAGGCGGTCGTCGAACATGGAGGCCGTCTCGAGGAAGTAGAAGGTCTCCGTCTGGCCGTCCTCGCGGGGCGGTGACGGCTTGTTCTTCGGCGAGGTGGGAACCGGGATCGTGCTGAAGTCGATCGGGTTCGTGAAGCTCGTCGTGATGAACGCCGGGGTGTAGGTGAACGTCTGGCCCACGCCGCGGCGGGTGTCGAAGAGGTAGCCGAAGTTGGTCTGGAGGTTGACCTTGCCGATGGTGTACTTGCCCATGTTGTCCGTGCCGTAGACCTCCGCGATGAAGTTCTCATCGTAGTCGAAGTAGTCGAGGGTCAGGATGTTGTTGGCGAAGTCGCGCGTGCCGACATAGAGGTAGTCGATCGACGGACGGTCGCCGCGCTCGGTCTGGTAATACACCCGCGACTGCCAGTTGTCGTTCCACTGGTACGTGGCATTCAGGCGGAGGTCGTTGAAGTAGAGGCCGTAGGTGCCCCAGTTCGGCGCATAGCGGAAGAACCGGCCCTTGGGGGAGTGGTAGGGCTTCAGGATCGGGCCGCGATTGTCGATGACGTTGACCGCGTCGAAGGTGCCGAGGTCGAACTGGTGCCAGTCGTACGAGGCGCGGACCGTGGCCTTGCCGTTCGTCCACTGCAGCGTCGTGTTCATGATGCGCCGGTTGTCGCGGTAGGATTCGTTGAAGCCGTTCGACTTCTGGTAGGCCGTGACGATCCGGTAGGAGAAGCCCTTCATGAGCGGCCCGGTGAGGTCGAGGTCGACGCGCCGCCAGCCATAGTCGCCGATGCTGGTGCCGAGGGTGCCCTGGAACTCGGGCAGGGGCTTCTTGGTCGTCTTGATCACGAGGCCGAAGAGGCTCGGGTTCGAGCCGTAGAGCAGCGCCTGCGGGCCCTTCAGGACCTCGTAGGTGTCGATGCCGGCGTTGTCCGCAAAGAAGCTGAGGTCCGGGATGTCGTCGACCATCGTGAAGCCGACGCGCTGGCCGCGGATCTGCATCTGCTCGCCGCGGACGTAGGGATTCACGCCGCTGGTCACGAACTTCAGCGTGTCACTGGCCGACTCGGGCACGCCGATGTCGTCGATGAGGTCGCGCGGGATCACGCGCACGTTGGCCGCCATGTCGGAGAGGTCCTGGCTGGTCTTCATGCCCGACACGGACTGCTTGGCGAAGTAGCCCTGGTCCTTGGAGCTCTTCACTTCGAACGCGGGCAGCTGCACCGCCTCGGTATCCTTGGCGTCCTTGGCCTTCTTCGTGGCGGTGTTGTCGGCGATGTCGACGCTCGAGGGCGCCGGGGCGACTTGGGCCCAAACGGCCGTCGTCGCGAGGAGGGCCAGCACCAGCACCCGGCACGCGGGCCGGGAGAAACGGGTGAAGCCAGGGGGACTGTCTGTGTTCATGGGCGGGGTGGGATCGGTTGGTTCAGTTTGGTGGGATGGGTATTCAGCCCGGGAGGGATGAATACGAAAGTTATTGCCGCCGCGCGAGCCGTCGCCACCACCCGGCAACGACAGCCGCGCGGCGGCCTACCCGCGCACACACCTGCGCGAAAGTGCTGGTTCCGTTCCGGGCATCCTGCCGCTCGCGGGAGCGATCCAGCGGCAAATGGCCACAGCCAAGGATGAGCGGTGCCGGGGTGATCACGCCGCCACGATACCTGAATGCGTCCTTGAATTTGAATCGGAGTAATGATCTTGTTTATATAAAATATGACCAAGGCGGCGCAGAACTACTTTCAGTATTTCCTGCCGACCCGCGAGCAGAAGGTGTGGGGGGTCGATGTCACGGCGAGCGGCTACACGCATGTGCCCCCGGGCGCCGCGTACCCGCTGTCGCGCCACCCGGACGACCATCACTTCGCCTGGGAACGGGGCCGCGTGCTGGAGGCGCTGCAGATCGTCCTGATCGAGGCCGGGCAGGGCACTTTTGAGATGCGCACCGGCGGCGCGCGGATCGTCGAGGCCGGCATGGCCTTTGTCGTGCTGCCCGGGACCTGGCATCGCTACCGGCCGGACCCGGCGACGGGCTGGGACGAGAGCTGGGTCGAGGTGCAGGGTCCGTTGGTCGAGGCCTGGCTGCGCAGCGGCGTCTTCGCCGCCGAGACCGCCGTGCGCGAGGGCGGCTTTCTCGTCGGACTGGACAAGGCCCTCGACGATCTCCACGGGCTCGCCCGGGGCGGCACCCCCGGCTTCCAGCCCGAGTTGGTGGCCCGCGGCTACGGCGTGGTCGCCGCGTGGGCCATGATGGCCGACCAGCACGCCGCGCCGTCGCGGCTCACCCAGGCCGTGCAGAAGGCGGAGCGGTATCTGACCGAACACTTCGCCGAGCCCGTCAATGTCGAGCGGCTCGCCCGCAGCCTGGGCGTGGCTTACTCGCACTTCCGCCGGGCTTTCCGGCAGCATACGGGATTTGCCCCGTGGCAGTACATCCTGCGCCTCCGCCTTGCCCGCGCCCGCCGTCAGCTGGCCGCCAACGACGACGCCACCCTCGAGGAAATCGCCTCCCGGCTGGGGTTCAGCTCTGGGTTCCATTTCTCGACCACGTTCAAGCAGGCCTTCGGCGTCGCCCCCGACAAGTGGCGCCGCCAGATCCATGCGCTCGGCGAGGAGAAGGCGCCGGCCCGCCCGGCCCGCCGCCCGGCCAAGACCCCGCGCAAGGACTGGGCCCGCGATCTCACCTAGCGGGCTGCGCGAATCCGCGTCAGAAATCATATGCCGCGCCACCGGCTCGCGCGCGCGGCGGGCGCGTGGGGCGCAACCACCACACGTAACGGGCCGGGGCCCGAACGGGGGAGCAGGCGGGGGCGGCCGGGACGGGGTGGGGCGGCCGAAACCTTGGGGTCGGCCGGACTATAGCGGGCCGGGCTTCCGGGCGGTATTCAGCCAATGATCTTTGGCATATAGGAAATGATTTTCGAGCCGGCGCAGGGTTGCGTTCGGCGCGGCCCGGCGCTCCGCTCGGGCGAACCCTCCCCCCATGATCCGCAAGGCGTTCGTCATGCACCTGCCCCCCGGCCGCGAGGCCGAATACGCGGCCCGGCATGACCCGATCTGGCCCGAGCTGGCCGCCACCCTCAAGGCCCACGGCGTGAGCAACTACTCAATTTTCCGGGGCCCCGGCGACACCCTGTTCGCCTACGTGGAGATCGAGGACGAGGCGCGCTGGGCGGCCATCGCCCGTACCGACGTCTGTCAGCGCTGGTGGCGGCACATGAGCGACCTCATGCCGTCGAATCCCGACCACAGCCCGGTCTCGACCACGCTGCCCGAGCTGTTCCATCTCGATTAGGCGGCGCTAGGCGCGGCCCACCGGCCGGAGGCTAGGTCCCGGTCGGCTTGGACGGGACCGGCGCGGGGAGGCCGGGGTCGGGGGGCACGAAGCCCTCTTCGCCCCCGAGCCGCTGCCACTGAACCTGCAGCGCGGCCATCGCCACGAACGACAGGGCGCAGCACGCGCCGCAGAGCATGAACGAATACCGGTAGTCCGCCAGCCACTCGAGCACCCAGCCCACCAGCGGCGGCGCGAAGATCAGCCCGATCATGCCGAAGATCAGGTTGGCGCTCACAAACTGGCCGTACCGGTCGCGCGGCAGCAGCCGCGGCGACATCGCCGATGCCGCGCCCAGGAAGACCGCGATCGCCACTTGGTTCAGGCACCACCACAGCAGCAGCGTCCCGCGGTCCTGCACGAGCCAGTAGCAGCCGAAGTAGGTCGCCGCCACGAGGAGCATGCCGATCGTCGCCACCCGCACCGGATGGAAGCGGTCGACGAAGAAGCCGACGATGAAGAACACCGGGATCTGCACGATGAAGGTCCAGCCCTTCACCTCGCCGAAATCCTGCAGCGACAGCCCGAGCGTCGCGGCGTAGCCCGTCCGGCCGGCCTGCGTGCCGAAGAACACGACGTAGTTCAGCGGGACCAGCGAGGCCCACCAGAAGAAGGTCACCGCGAAGAAATTCAGGTAGAACGGCAGGCGGAAGCTCGTGAGCACGTAGTCCTTCACCGCCCCGAGCCGGCCGCCCTCGGCCTTCGGCGGCGGGGGCGGATACTCGCCCTCCTTCACGTTCCAGATGATCACCGTGAACGCCACGGCGATGAGGGCGCCGACCACCACGCACAGCGCGACGGTGTGCGTCTCCGCATAGCCCAGGCCCCAGCGGTTGAACGCCAGGCTGCCCACCGCCCCGACCGCCCGGTAGATGCCGGTGAACTTGCCCATCACCTCCTCGGGAATCACGTCCGCAATCAGGCACGCGAAGACCTGCACGATGTACGCGTTGAAGAGCAGGAACACGACGACGAACACGCTGATCCAGCCGATCGTGCAGCCGTTGGCCGTCAGCCCCGGGCCGAGGAAGGACAGCAGGTCCTTCAGCCACAGGCCGGCGGGCTTGGACATGCCCAGCAGGATCATGCTCAGCACCACCGGCGGCGTGCACCAGAGCAGGAAGGGCCGCCGCCGGCCCAGCGGCCCGCGGTGGCGGTCGCTCTGCGTCGCCACCACCGGATACCAGAAAAACGCCACGACGGAGGACAAGGTTCCGCTCACCAGCCCGATCGTGGCGTCGCTCGCGCCGTGCCAGCGAAGCAGCAGCGGCGTGATCGTCACCATCGACTGCAGCAGCTGGAAGAAGAAGTCGCCCCAGAGCATCCAGAACACCACCTGCAGCAGCGCGAAGCGCGTGTAGGTCAGCGTGCCGACGCGGTACAGCTTGGGCGCGGCGGGCGGGGTGACGTCGGTCATGGCGGGGAACGGGTCAGGCCTGCCGGCGGGTGAGTTCCAGGACCGTCACCAGGCGGTGCGTCCGCGCGGCCCGCGACCGGAAGGCGAGGCGGTGGATCGGCGTGTAGTTCCAGTTCACGCCGCATGGCTCGCTGACGCCGGTCTCGGCCCAGGGCGCCGAGACCGAGAGCGTGAAGACGCTCCCGCGGATCTCGCCGCGCTGGGCCGCGGCCGTCGCGGCCAGCGGGGTGTGCAGGTAGAACGTCACGGCCCGCGGCTCGGTCAGCTCGAACTCGTCCGTGATCTCGATGCGGCCGGGGGTCGGAGACTCGATGCGGCGCCGGCAACGCGTGACGGGCGCCAGCCAGGTCTGGCTGGTGTCGACCTCGGCCCGGAGCGCGGTGGCGTCGCCCTCCGCCGACCAGTCGCACGCATGCGGCGAGGGGTTCTGCTGCCCGCCGCCGTCCGGGACCGCGAGGTTGTGCGCGAGCTCGCTCTTCATGAACGGCAGGTTCGCGGCGTCCTCGTACGGCACGGCGCCGCGGTCGATGGCGAAGCCCTCGCCGCCGGCCTCCAGGATGAAGCTGCCCTTGTCCCGGTGGCAGTGGCCGGCATTGGCCATCGCGCCGACGAGGAAGAGCCGGACGCTCTCGCCGTCGAGGCGGCGGAAACTCGAGGCCATGCCCGCCTTGGCGAGCTTGGTGAAGGCGGGGAGGTTGACCTGCTCCTCCGGGCACTGCTCGGGCCCGCAGATCACGGCGAAGCAGCCGTCGTACGTCCAGTCGCGCTTCACGCGCTTCCCGCGGCGGAGGCAGTCGGCCATCAGGCCGCGCCACAGCGGGCCGCCCACGCCGTGCGCGAGCGAGCTGATCGCGTCGACCGCCACCGCGTCGCCCACCGTGTCCGCGATCGGCAGGTAGGAGCCGGGCTCGCCGGTCGTCGAAAGCAGCGACGCGATGTACGCGTCCATCGAGCGCAGCTTCGCCGGCACCAGCTCGGCCACCGGCCGGCCGCGCAGGCGGGCGAGCGCGATCAGGCCCGGCATCGTCGACCGGAAGCTGTTCGACCAGTAGCCGACGCCCTCGTGCGTCGAGCCGTCGGCCTGGATGTAGCGGTCGATGATCTCGTACAGGTCGCGCTCGAACACATCGATCTCCGCCATCGTGCGCGGCCACGCGCGCTGCAGCACGAGCAGGCCCAGCAGCCGCCCGAGTCCCACCATGTGGTGCTGGTTGCAGTCCCACATGTACTCGTACTGGAGGAACGCCTCGCGGGCCCGGGGCAGGCCCTTGGTCGCGATCGCGTAGCGCACCAGGTGCTCGCCCGCCGGCGTGAACCACGCGCCCGCCCAGTCCAGCACCAGCGCGAGGCCCGCGCAGACGTGCGACTCGGGGAAGCCGCGCGTGTCCCAGGTCGACCCCGGGAAGCTCTCCATGAAATGCGGTGCCCACGTCTCGGTGTGCGCCAGGCTCACCGCGACCCGCGCGGCGAACCGGAGACAGGCGGGATCGCGGTCGATCAGGCCGACAAAGGCGCAGACCGGCGCGTCGAGGTGAAAGGACCGGGTGCCGGCGTCGCGCTCGCGGCACTGGATCGACCAGATGTCGCCCGACGGGAGGAATTTCCCGATCTGGCCCTCCGGTGTGCGCGCGTCCGTCATCGCCGACTCCGCCTGCGCCCGGAGCTGGTCCATCAGCGGCCGGTACAGCGGCGAGAGCGCCTTGCGCCGCAGGGCCTCCAGCTCTGCGTCATCGAAATAGAAGCCGAACCGCGGGCGGGCCTCGACCGCCGCGCCCTCGGGCTGCAGCCAGTTCGCCCATTCCGGCGCGAAGGTCTGTGGCTGCGCCAGCATCGCCGCCCGGCGACGGTCGTGCGCGCAGCCGATCCAGTAGAGCCAGACTTCGTCAGCGCCGTCGCGGGACGACGACACCTCGAGTCGCACGTGCTCGAGCTGCTGGCCGCGCACCCGGGCTTCGAATTCGTGGGCCTTGCCCGTGCCAGGGACCGAGCGCAGCAGCGTCCGCTCCACGCCGTCGATCGTGGCGACCAGCGTCAGGTGGACGTGCTTCGGGCAGGCAGCGCGCACGACGAGGCCTCGAGTCGCACGTGCTCGAGCTGCTGGCCGCGCACCCGGGCTTCGAATTCGTG
>DAOQKI010000125.1:0-11235 GCA_035334485.1 Opitutaceae bacterium | reverse complement strand
GCTCGGCCCCCAGCATGATGTTCTCCGTCACGCTCAGGTGCGGCGCGAGACTCAGCTCCTGGTGGATCATCGCGACGCCATGACGCTTCGCGTCGAGGGTGTCGACCGGCGCGTACGGTTGTCCGTCGAGCTCGATTGTGCCGGCGTCCGGCCGCAGGGCACCGCTGAGGATGTTCATCAGCGTGCTCTTGCCCGCGCCGTTCTCGCCGACCACCGCGTGCACCTCACCCACCGCGACCTCGAGCGACACGCCCCGCAGGGCCAGGGTCGCGCCGAAGGCCTTCGTCACGCCGGCCAGCCGCAGGCGCGGAGGTGAGGCGGCGGGGGTGCTCATGCGCGTCCACTAACCACGCGCCCCGCATGGGCTGCAATCCCGGAGTGCCCGTCGCGCGGGCGCCGGTGATTATTTCAGGTACTTCTCGAGCGGCGGATGGAGCAGGTCCGCCATCGCGGGCTCGTCCATCGTCTCGCGCGTGATCAGCCCGCAGCCGGTGTCGATCACGGTCTCGACCTTGGTGCCGCGGAGGCTCGCCACCATGGTCTTCACGCCGAGGTAACCCATGCGGAAGGGATTCTGCACCACAATGCCCTGCAGGTCGCCGGTGCGCAGCGCCGCGACGATCTGGGTGCCGCTGTCAAAGCCGACAAACTTGACCCGCCCGCCGGCAAGGCCGGCGTCCTTGAGCGCGAGCAGCATGCCGGTGGCGGACGACTCGTTCGGGGCGAAGACGCCGTCCACCTCGCGACCAAAGCGGTTCAGCAGATTCTGCGCGGACCGGTAGGCCGTGTCGCGCGTCGCACCCGCGTGCTGGTCGCTGGAGATCACCTGCAGGCCGGGAAACTCCTTCGCCACCGTGTCGAGGAAGCCCGCCTCGCGCTGCTCCGTGCTCGCCGAGCCGGCCAGCACGCGCAGCAGGATCACCTTGCCCTTGCCGCCAAGGACCTCGGCGAGCCGACGCGCGCCCAGCACCCCGCCCTTGTAGTTGTCCGTCGAGACGGTGCTGACCGGCGCCGACGAATTCAGGGCTGAGTCAATGACGACCACGGGGATGCCGGCGTGCACCGCGGCCTCGGCGGGCGCCACGAGCGCGCGGGCGTCGAGCGGCGCGAGCACGATGCCACTCACGCGGCGGCCCGTGAAATTCTCGACCACCTGCACCTGCTGCTCGCGGTCGTCCTCGCGCAGCGGGCCCTTCCAGATGACGTTGACCGTGACCCCCTCGGCCTTGAGCTCCTGGGCCGCGCAGACCGCGCCGGCGTGGATCGCCTTCCAGAACTCGTGGGTCGTCCCTTTCGGGATGACCGCAATTTCATACGTCTGCGCCGCGGCCACCGCCGCCAACGCCACCGCACCAGCCAGAGCAAGGAGCCGTTTCATAGGGGTCGCCCACGTTGGAAAAGTCCGGCGCCCGCCGCGAGCCTGCATTTTTCGCGGCGGCGCGGGCGCGGTGCGGACGCGAGTTGGAAGTTGATGGTTGAAAGTTGAGTGGGCCGATCGGTCCCATGGCGGCGCTGCCGCCTTTCAACCTTCAACCATCAACTTTCAACCGAGCTCCGGGCACCCGCCCGGCGCTCAGGCCTTGAGCTCCACCACGACCTGCACCTCGGCGGTCGAGCCCTTCGGCAGGCCGTTGACGGCGACGGCGGCGCGCGCGTGCTTGCCGGCCTCGCCGAAGACCTTGAGGAACAGGTCACTCGCGCCGTTGATGACGGCGGGGCTGTCCGCGAAACCGTCCACGGCGTTCACGAAGCCGCTGACGAACACGATGCGGGCCACCTTGTCGAGCGAACCGACCGCGGCCTTGATGTTGGCAAGGGTGTTGAGCGCGCACACCTCGGCGGCCTTGGCGCCGGACTGGACGGTGTGCTCCTTGCCCACCTGGCCGGTGTGGGTCATCTGGCCGGCGACCATGCAGATCGTGCCGGCGCAGTAGAGGAGATTGCCCGTCCGCACGGTCGGGACGTAGCTGCCGGCGGCGGCCGGCGGATTCGGGAGCGTGAGGCCGAGTTCGGCGAGTTTGGCTTCAGGATTCATGGGAGAAATCAGGCGGATAATCGGTCCCGGACCAAGGGAAATCCCGTCTCACCGCCGCGCCGGCGGCAGGAACGCGCGGGTCACCACGTCCGACAGCTTCACGGGCTTATCAAGGATCCCGACCTCGGTCAGCGTGGCGATCTGCCGGCGGATGCGCTCCTCGTCGATCTGCCCGATGTCCTCGCCCTTCTCGGGCACGCCCTGGACCAAGGCGTGCGCGATCAGTGCCCGCCGCGAGTAGTCCAGCTGCCCGTCGCTCATCTGCGTGTTGTGCTGCTTGATCAGCCGGAACGCCGGTGCCGGGTCGCCCTCGAGGAAATCGCGCCAGCCGCGGACCGACGCGGCGACGAACGCTCGCACCACCTCCGGGTGCGCGCGGGCCAGCTCGCGCCGGCAGATGATCGTGTGGTAGGGATCGTACCCCGAGTCCGCGAGCCGGATGGTGCGCACCTTGGCGCCGCGCTGCTCCGCGAAGTACGGCTCGCTCGTGAGCATGCACTGCTGGATCGCGTCGGGGTTCCCCAGAAAGATCGCCAGGCCGTAGTTCAGCGGCTGGAGGTCGAAATGGATGCCATACTTCCGCTGGACATAAGGGATCCAGGTCATGCTCGGCGGCGCGATGACGCTGCGCCCGTGCAGGTCGCGGAGCTCCCGCACCGGGCTGCTGTCGTGCACGAGGAGGGCCTCGGGATCATGCTGCAGCACCGCGCCGACCATCAGCAAGGGCAGCCCGCGGCTGGCCGCCACCACGACGTCGTCGCTGCGATAGAGGCCGAAGTCCGCCACGCCCTTGGCGACGTTCAGCTTGATGGTCGCCCCCGGACCGCCGGGCAGGATCTCCACGTCAAGTCCGGCCTCGCGGTAAAAGCCCCGGGCGACCGCCTGGTAGAAGCCGCCGTGCTCCGCCTGGGGAAACCAGTCGGATTGCAGCACCACCTTGCGCAGGCCGCCGGCCGGAGCCGGAGCCGCCGACTCCCGCGCACAACCCGCCAACGCGAGCGCCACGAGCGCGCCGGTCAGGGCCTTGGTCCAGGCGGAGAGTCTCATGGCGCCATTGCACGGGCCGGGGCGCCAAGCGCGAGCCCCAAGTGTGTCGCGGGGATTGCGCGCCGCGGCCGGCGCCTTGATACTCCCCGCATGACCATCGCCGACTGGCAGGATCTCACGCCCTCGCAGGCCGCGCGCCTCGTCCACGAGCGCGTGGCCGAGCTCCGCCCGGGGCAGCGTCGCGCCATCCTGGTCAACCTCACCGACGAGCAGACGCTCACCGCGGCGCTGGCCGCCGCCCCCCGCCCCGCGCCGCTCGGGGGCTTGCCCTGTCTGGTGAAGGACCTCTTCCCCGTCGCGGGTCGCGCGATGCTCGCCGGCTCGGAGTTCCTCCCCGAGGTCCGGCCGCCCGCCAGTGCCGATTCCGCACTCGTCCAGCGTCTCCGCGCACGCGGCGCCGTGCTCGCCGGGCGCACCCACCTGCACGAGTTCGCCTACGGCATCACCGGCGAGAATCCGCACTACGGCGACTGCGAGCACCCGCAGTTCGAGGGCCGGACCAGCGGCGGATCCAGCAGCGGCTCGGCCGCCGCCGTCGCCGCCGGCATTGTGCCCTTCGCCATCGGCACCGACACGGGCGGCTCGGTGCGGATCCCGGCCGCCTTCTGCGGGCTGTTCGGCCTGCGTCTGACGCCGGGCGACGAGCTGATCCGCGACGCGTTCCCGCTGTCGCCGTCTTTCGACACCGCCGGCTGGTTCACCACGAACGCCGCCGACCTCGCCACCGTCACCCGCGCGCTCGTCGGCCTCGCCCCGGTGGAACGGCACCCGCGGGGCTGTTACCTCGAGCTGCCTGGGCTCGACATCCGGGTGTCACGCGCCTTCGGCCTGACCGCGGCGTCCCGGGCCGAGCAGGTCGACACCGAGACCCGCGACGCACTGCTCGGCGTCTTCGCCGAGGCGGTGGACACTTACAACGTCATCGTGGCCGACGAAGCCTGGAGCGTGCACCAGCCGTGGGCCGAGCGGTACCGCGACCGGTACGACCCAGCGGTGTGGCAGCGCCTGAACCGCGTCCACCAGATCACCCCTGCCCAGCGCGAGGCGGCACGGACCAGTGCCGACCGCATCCGGCGAATCTGGACCGCCTATTTCCGCAGCTACGACTACCTCATCCTGCCCGGTTCGCCGCTGCCCGCCCTGACCAAGGCCGAGTGCACCCTGGAGAACCGGAGCCGGATCCTGGCGCTCACCGCGCCCGCCAGTGTCGGCGGCTGCCCGGTGCTGACCATTCCCGTGCCGCTGGCCTCGGGCCTGACCACCGCCCTGCAGATCGTCGTGCCGAACGTGCAAAGCCAGGCGATCGCGTGGTTCCTCAGCCAGTACGGGGCGTGAGGATCGGGAATCGGAGATCGCAGTTCGGAGTTCGCAGTTCGCAGTTCGAGGGGATCGGCCGCCGCACCGGATTGGCGCCGTTCAGCATCGAACTTCGAGCTACGAGATCCGAACTCCGCGACGGCTGAAGGCCGCGGCCATCAGCCGTCGCGGGTTCTCCTGGACCATCGCTCGGAGCGTCGCGGCGTCTAGGCCGGCGCGGTGCAGTTCGGCGACCAATCTGGTCATGTTCGCCTCGGCATCGATGCGCGGGTAGAGATTGAGCGGATAATCCGATCCGAACAGCACTCGGTCGGACGGCACGGCCTGCAGGAAACGCCGCCAGACGGTCTCGTCGTACATCAGCGGTGAAGCGGCGGTGTCGTAGAGCACATTGGCCGGCGCCGGACCCGCACCGGGCAGCAGCGGTCCGAGGCCGCCCCAGTGCGCGAGGATGAACGTCACCGCCGGAAACTTCGCCGCGAGTCGCGCAAAGTCCGCCAAGGGCGTCTCGACCCGTCCCGGATACGGTCGGCTCGCCGGATCGGTCACGTGAAGGTTCACCGGCAGCTTCAACTCCGCCGCCAGCTCCAGCACCGCGGAAAATGCCGGGTCCTCCATCGCGTAGCCCTGCGAGTGCGGCGACAATTCGCCGAGCCCAACGAGTCCCTCGTCATGGGCGCGCCGCACCTCGCCGAGAGCCGAGTCCCGTCCCGCGCGCGGCTGCACCGTCGCAAAGGCCATGAGCCGATCCGGATGCTGGCGGACACAGCGGGCGAAAAACCGGTTCTGGGTCGCGCAGTTTTCCGCCTGCTCCCAATACCAACCAAGCAGCACGGAGCGCTCGACCCCGGCGGCATCCATCGCGCGCAGCAGGGCGCCGGGACTCGGGAAGGACTGGACGGGCTGTCCGTCCTTCCGCCGGCGGGTGCACAGGTTCGCCCAGTGCGGCTCGCCCCGCCGGGCCGCCCACCCGGCCGGGTCGCGGTTGATGGTCGGCGTATAAAGATGAACGTGGCAGTCGATCAGTCCCATGCGTGACCGGAATCGTGACCAAATTCCGTTCCGAGGAAACGGCTAAAGTGGAAAAGCCCCAGACCTATTGGCCCACGGAATACACGGAACACACGGAATCGGATCCGATCGAGCCTCGGCGGATCGCTTCCGCGTGTTCCGTGTATTCCGTGGGCGGGCCAACTCAGCCTTTGCCGGCAGGCTTGTCGGCGCGGACGACCAAGATCGGGATCGCGGTGTTGTGGCGCACCTTGTCGATCGTGCTGCCGAGGAAAATGTCGCCGAGCAGCTTGTGCCCGTGGGAGGTCATCGCGATCAGGTCGCAGCCGCGGCTGACCGCCAGCCGGAGAATCTCGGTCGGCGGATTGCCCAGGCCGAGCTCGGCCGCGACCGTCAGGCCGGTCTCCTTCAATTGGTCCGCCACGCCGGCCAGGTAGGCCCGGTCGCCCTTCATCTCGTCGGATTCGGCGAGCTTGAGGCCCTCGTAATTGCGCGCCGCCCAGCCGTCCGCGACGTGGACCAGCAGCAGCTCGGATCCGAGCCGGCGCGCCAATTCGGCGACGTGCGGCACCAGCGTGGCGTCGGCGCGGCCGTTCTCGAGAGCGACGAGGATCTTGCGGTACATGGCTCAGGCGCCCGCTCCGCCGGTCAGGCCGACGAAGTCGAGCAGCAGTTTGACGTTCAACGCCACGATAACGCCGGTGGTCACCCACGCGAGGAGTTTCACCCAGGTGGGATTCACGAACTCGCCCATCTTCTCGCGCTGGCTGGTGAACAGCACCAGGGGCACGACGGCGAACGGCAGCTGGAGGCTCAGCACGACTTGGCTGAAGACCAGGAGCTTCGCCGTGCCGCTCTCGCCATAGACGCCGGCCACGATCGCCGCCGGGATCACCGCCAGACCGCGCGTGATAAGCCGCCGCAGCCAGGGCCGCAGGCGGATGTTCATGAATCCCTCCATGACGATTTGCCCGGCCAGCGTGCCGGTCAGAGTGGAATTCTGGCCCGACGCCAGCAGCGCCACGGCAAACACCACGCTCGCCACGCCGACCCCGAGCATCGGCGAGAGCAGCTTGTACGCGTCCTGGATCTCGGCCACGTCGTGGCGGCCCTGCGTGTAGAAGGTCGCCGCCGCGACCACGAGGATTCCGGCGTTGATGAACAGCGCGAACATGAGCGCGACCGTCGAGTCGATGGTGGCGAACTTGATCGCCTCACGCTTGCCCCCAGCGCTCTGCTCGTACTTGCGCGTCTGCACGATCGACGAATGGAGGTAGAGGTTGTGCGGCATCACCGTCGCCCCGAGGATGCCGATGGCGATGTAGAGCATCTCGGGGTTGCGGATGATCTCGGGCGACGGGATGAACCCGCCGAGCACATCCCGCACCGCCGGCTGCGCGAAAAGGATCTCGAGGCCGAAGCAGGCGCCGATCAGCAGCACCAGCGCAATGACCAGCGCCTCGAGCCAGCGGAAGCCGCGCCCCGCGAGCCAGAGCACCAGCAGCACGTCGAACGCCGTCAACACCACGCCCCAGACCAGCGGGATGTGGAACAGCAGATTGAGCGCGATGGCGGTGCCGATCACCTCCGCCAGGTCGCACGCGCAGATCGCCACCTCGCACAGCAGCCAGAGGGCGATCGTGACCGGCTTGGAATAATGGTCCCGGCACGCCTGCGCCAGGTCGCGGCCCGTCACGATGCCCAGTTTCAGGCACAGCGCCTGGAGCAGGATCGCCATCAGGTTCGAAAGCAGGATGACGCTCAGCAGCGTGTAGCCGAACCGCGAGCCGCCGGCGAGGTCCGTGGCCCAGTTGCCCGGGTCCATGTAACCGACCGCGACCAGATAGCCCGGGCCGGAGAACGCCAGGAGCTTCCGCCAGAAACCGGCCGCTGCCGGCACGCGGACCGAGCCATGCGACTCCGGCAGGCTGGGCGTGCCGTTCGCCCGCTTCCACCCCGTCTCGCCCGACGGCGACGCCTGGACCGGCTCGCTCATCGCGTGCCGCCCCTCTCGGGCCGCTGGTGACGTAGGTCGGAATACATGATGTAGCAAGGGCTACATTTTCCCGGCTCGACTTGTCAAGGCCAACGTGTTTCCGGTGCCGTGTACGTGGAAGCTCCCCGCCCCTCGCGCAGCTCCGTCCGCTCTTCCGACCTGCAGGCCGCCAGCCTCCAGCAGACCCGGCGCGAGCACGCCTCCGAGGTGGCCGAGGACTATGTCGAGGCCATCGCCGACCTCACCCACGAGCAGGGCGAGGCCCGCGTCGTCGACCTGGCCCGCCGTCTCGGGGTCACCCACGTCACCGTCAACCGCACGCTCGCCCGCCTCCAGCGCGACGGGTTTGTCACGGCCAAGCCCTACCGGGCCATCTTCCTGACGGACGACGGCCGTCGTCTCGCCGCCTCCTGCCGGCAGCGGCACGCCGCCGTGGTGGCCTTCCTCCGTTCGCTCGGCGTACCCGAGCGCACGGCCGAACTGGACGCCGAGGGCATCGAGCATCACGTCAGTCCCGAGACGCTCGCCGCCTTCGAGCGCCACGTCCGTCGGTCCGCCCGCTAGACAGGACACTAGAGCCTTCAGCTGTCAGCGATCAGCTCTCAGCTGTCAGCATTCAGCTGTCAGCTTTGAGCTCGCGTGCAGCGATTCAGCCCCGGACGGAGGCCACCAAAGATGCGCAGGCCTAAGAAGCCAAAGACGTTTCTTCGGCCGACAGGCTCAAAGAGCTGACGGCTGAAAGCTGACCGCTGAAAGCTCCATTCATCGTGCCCAATTCGCCTTGCCGGGCGCGACGGCGGCTCGACACACTCCGCGGCGATGTCGACGACGTTTGCCCGTGCCGTCTTTGCGTTCACCGCGACCTTCTTCGCGGTGTTTTTCCTGTGGCCGATCGCGCAGATCCTGCAGGGCGGGTTTGTCGACGCCGACGGCCACTTCACGTTGTCGTTCTTCACGGCGCTGCTCGCCGACCCGACCTACCGCGGCGCTCTGGGCAACTCGTTCCTGCTCGCGTTCGCTGCGACGACCCTGGCGATGCTGCTCGCGCTCCCGCTCGCCTTCGTGAGCGACCGGTTCGTGTTTCCGGGAAAGACGCTGCTCGGCTCGCTGGTGCTGGTGCCGATGATCCTCCCGCCGTTTGTCGGCGCGATCGGCATCCGCCAGATCTTCGGCCAATACGGCGCCTTCAATTCGCTCCTGATCGACCTCGGGTTGCGGCCGACCGGGTGGACCTACGACTGGTTCGCGGCGAACCAGTTCTGGGGCGTCGCCGTCGTCGAGGCGCTTTCGCTCTATCCCATCATCTATCTCAACGCCGTCGCCGCGCTCGCCAACATCGACCCGGCGATGGAGGAGGCCGCCGCCAACCTCGGCTGCACCGGGCTGCGGCGCTTCTGGAAGATCACGGTCCCGCTCATCAAGCCGGGTCTCTTTGCCGGCGGCACCATCGTGTTCATCTGGTCGTTCACCGAACTCGGCACGCCGCTGGTGTTCGACTACTCGCGGCTTACGAGCGTCCAGATCTACTACGGCCTGCGCGACATCGGCGGGAATCCGTTCCCGTTCGCGCTCGTCGCGATCATGCTCGCCAGCTCGATCGGCATCTATGCGCTCGGCAAGGGACTGTTCGGCCGCGACAGCCACGCGATGATGGCCAAGGCGACCAGCACCGGCGGCCCGCGGCGCCTGCCCCCGGGCCGCGCCTGGCTCTGCACCGCGCTGTTCGCGGGGGTCACGGCCGTCGCCGTCCTGCCCCACCTCGGCGTCATCCTCGTGGCCTGCGCCCGGGAGTGGTACGCGGCGGTGCTGCCGCAGGCCTACACGCTCGACAATTTCCGCCTCGCGCTGGGTCACGACCTGACGGTGCCCGCGATCGCGAACAGCCTGAAGTTCGCCAGCATTTCCACGGTGGTGGATCTCTTCCTCGGCGTCGCGATCGCCTACGTCGTGGTGCGCTCAAAGGTCGCCGGGCGGCAGGTGCTTGATTTCCTCGCGATGCTGCCGCTGGCCGTGCCCGGCCTGGTGCTCGCCTTCGGCTACCTGGCAATGTCGCAGGAGGGACGGTTCTTCGCGTTCCTCAATCCGGTCCGCAACCCGACGATCCTGCTGATCATCGCCTACTCGATCCGGCGCCTGCCCTACGTCGTGCGCGCGGCGGCCGCCGGCTTCCAGCAGACCAGCGAGACCCTGGAGGAGGCCGCACAGAATCTCGGCAGCCCGCCGCTCAAGGCCACGCTCCGGATCACGATCCCGCTCATCACCGCCAACCTGATCGCGGGCGGCCTGCTCGCGTTCGCGTTCGCCATGCTCGAGGTCAGCGACTCGCTCGTGCTCGCGCAGAAGCAGGCGTTCTATCCGATCACCAAGGCGATCATGGAACTGTTCCAGCTGCTGGGTGACGGGAAGTTCATCGCCAGCGCGCTGGGCGTGTGGGCCATGGCGTTCCTCGGCATCACGATCGCCGGGCTCAGCGTGCTCCTCGGCAAGAAGCTCGGCACGCTGTTCCGCGTCTAGGCCATGCCGCTGCTGCTCCTGGTCTCGCTCGTCTGGGCCTTCTCCTTTGGCCTGATCAAGGGACAGCTGGCCGGCCTCGACAGCACCGCGGTCGCCACGCTCCGGCTCGTCCTGGCGCTCGCGGTCTTCCTGCCGTTCCTGCGCCCGGCCGGGATCGGCGCGGCGCGCGCGCTGCGGCTCGCGGGCATCGGGGCCGTCCAGTTCGGCCTGATGTACCTGTTCTACCAGCGCTCCTACGCCTACCTGCCGGCCTACGCCGTGGTGCTGTTCACGCTCACGACCCCGCTGTTCGTCGCCGGGCTCGATGCGGTGCTCGCGCGACGCTGGCATCTGCGGTACCTCGCGGCCGCCGCGCTGGCGCTCGTCGGCTCCGCCGCGGTCTGGTATCAGGCGACGCCGACCGGGAATTTCGGGCCGGGCTTCCTGCTGGTCCAGCTGGCCAACCTCTGCTTTGCCGCCGGGCAATTGGCGTGGCGCCGCGAGCGTGCGGGCCTCCCGCCGGAGCGGACGGACGCCTCCCTGTTCGCACTGCCCTACGCCGGCGCCGTCGTCGCAGCCGGCCTCGGCTCGCTGTGTTTCACCGACTGGAGCGCCGTGCATCCAACGGCCGCCCAGTGGGCCGTGCTGGCCTACCTCGGGGTGATCGCCTCGGGCGCCTGCTTCTTCGGCTGGAACGTCGGGGCCGCGCGGGTAAATGTCGGCACCCTCGCGGTTTTCAATAATGCCAAGGTTCCCCTCGGCGTCGCCTGCTCCCTCGCCTTCTTCGGCGAACAGGCCGACCTGCCCCGCCTCCTCCTCGGCGGCGGCCTGATGGGCCTGGCCGTCTGGCTGGCCGCGGACCGGAAACGCTAGGGGCGCCCGGGAGGGCCCGGCAGGAAATTTGGTGGCGTTTCCCGAGGGGAAGTCCATTTTCCCCGCTCGTGTCCTCCCCCCTGGGACAGCCCCGAGCCTTGGCCGTGATGCGTCGCGTTTGGACGGTTGTCCTCTTTTCTTGGGTCGGCTTGGCGCTCCCGGGTCACGCCCAGACCGTGTTCACGTGGACCAGCGGCTCGATCCCGACCCAGACCGTCGGCGTGCTCGACACCCTCGACATCACGACCTTTGCCGACCACGCGTTCAACGGCCAGAACGTGCTCAACAACGGGATCGTCAACTGGCAGGCGGGCTATCTCCGCTCGGGCTACAATGCCGTCTTCACGAATTCGACCAGCGGCACATTCAACGACTCGGCCGACAGCCACCTTGATAACCCGTTTGGCGGCGGGTACTCGTTCACGTTCCAGAACGACGGCGTGTACAACAAGACCGGGACCGG
>DAOQKI010000124.1:0-11359 GCA_035334485.1 Opitutaceae bacterium | reverse complement strand
AGCCATGGCGGGGAATTACCGCTGCTTCAGGTTGACGATGTCCTCGAGGACGGTGTCGGACACCGTGATGAGGCGGGAGCCGGCCTGGAAGCTGCGCTGCGTGGTGATCAGCGCGGAGAACTGGTCGGTCAGGTCGACGTTCGAGAGCTCGAGCGTGCCGGACTGGATCACGCCGAGGCCGTTCGTGCCGGGCGTGTTGGTGGCGGTCGCGAGCGAGCCGCTCAGCGGGCCCGCGGCGGCGAAGCCGGTGTAGAGATTGTTGCCCTCCTTGGTGAGCGCGCTGACGTCGCGGAAATTCTGGAGGAGGAGCTGGTTGTTCGTCGCGGACGTGCCGTCGGAGTAGAACTCGACGACGTTGCCGCTGCGGTCGATCGTGATCGACTGGAGCTCGGTGCCCGACGGCGGCGTGCCCTGCACGATGTCGCCCGCGCTGCCCTGCACGCGGTAGCCCTGGGAGTTGACGAGGTAGCCCTGGTCGTCCCAGCGGAAATTGCCGGCGCGCGTGGCGTAGGTCTGGCCGTCGGTCGGGCTCTGCACGATGAAGAAGCCGTTGCCGGAGATGCCGAGGTCGGTCGACTTGCCGGTGCTCTCCAGCGAGCCCTGCGTGAAGTTCGCCGTGATGCCCGAGAGCTGGACGCCGGTGCCGACGCCGAGGAACGCGGTGTTGCCGCTGCTGGCGGAGGAAGGCGCCGAGCGCTGCAGGATGTTGCTGAAGCTGTCCGCGTAGGAGGCGGTCGAGCCCTTGTACGCCGTCGTGTTCACGTTGGCGATGTTGTTGCCGATGACTTCGAGACCCTTCATGAAGGTCCGCAGCGCGCTGACGCCGCTGCCCATAGTGCCGATGAGTGACATGGTGGTATGCTGGTTGGAGGTTTAGGCCGCGGTGGCGGTCGGGGCGGTGCTGGCGGGAGACCCGAGCTCCACGCGGAGCACGGACGAAAGCGGATAAGCCTGGTCGTTGATGATCACCTGCGGGGTTGAGCCGGAGGCGTCGACGCCCGACACAACGCCGGTCGCCGTCGTGCCGTCGCCAAGGTCGACCGTCAATTGGCGGCCGATGTAGCTCGTCGCCGTCGCCAGGTCCTGGTTCGCCCGGAGCTGGGTCATCTGCTGGGTCAGGGTCTGGGACTGCTCGAGCGCGGAGAACTGGGCCATCTGCGCGATGAACGCGGTGTCTTCCATAGGCTTCATGGGGTCTTGATTCTGAAACTGGGTGGAAAGCAGCTGCAGAAAGTCATTCTGCCCGAGGGTCTGCTTGCTGGAGAGGAGGGTCGTCGACTGGGTGTTACCAGCCGAGGTGGAGGTGGTCGACGAGACGGGTGAGATCGAGGACATGATTATCAGGCGAAGGCGTAGAGGTTGAGGTCGGGACGAAGCGCCGGACGGGAATCGGTCACCGTCGGGGCAGCCGCCGACTCGACGGAGTCGTGGCGCCAATGGATCGGCGACTGGGCCGCGGCCGTCTCGCGACGGGAACCGGACTGGCCGCTCGCATCCTGGCTGAGCTGGGCGTCGCTGCCCGAGGAGGTCGTGGCCGGCGCAATCACCGGATCGGCCAGGCGGACGCCGCGGGCCGTGTCGGTGTCGACCGACTGCCACGCCGCCGTCAGGGCCGAGCGCAGTTCGCTCGAGTCGGTGCGGAAAACCGTGTGAACCTCGCCGGCACGCAGCTCGATCTTGACCGAAAGGTCCGCGTCACCGACGGCGAACTTCAGATGAACCGACGACTGCCCGCTTGAGCTGAGGCGCTCCGCCGTGGCCAGCACCGTGGCCACCGCCCGCTGGGCGTGGCTCGCGGCCTGCGACTCGGAGGAACCACTCGAGACCACTTCCGACGCACGGCCCGCAAGCGGGCTGACGGTCGCGGTGACCGTCGCAGGGTGGTTGGAAGAGGAATTCGACACGGCAGGGGCCGATTTAGCAGCGCCGATGCCAAGCGGCTCGGTGTGCTTTGTAACCTCTGCTTCATCAACACTTAGAATTTTTTTCTCCGCGGGCTCAATCGCGGCGACCGCGCGCGGCGAGTCTGGACGCGTGAAAGCGGCAATTTTTTCCGGGGTCAAACCGGCAGGGTTTTCACGGTCGATCCGGCGGTTGGTCCGCACCGGAGTGGCGCGGTCGGTCGAAAGCGCCGGGCGCGGCTGGGCGTCGGCGATTTCGGCCCCGATCGGAGACTCCGCCGGCGACGCAACGGGCACCGGGAGGGTGACGGCAGCCTCCGGCACCGAGGCCGGGGCCGGCGAAACCTGGGGCGCAGCCACAGGAGTCGCGACCGGATCCAGCGGCAGGGTCACCGGATTCGTGGTTGGGAGATTCAACGGCGCCGGGCTCAGCGACGCAGGCGCCTCGGCACGGGAAACGGCCTGAGCGGGCAGTGCCACCGGGAAAGCGCCGGCCCGGCTGGCTTGGGCGGCACCTTTTGCCGGGGACGAAATCCCCCATTCCGGCGCGGACGGCACGGTGGCAGGCGCGGGTGCGTCCGGCGCCGCGATGGGAGCGGATACCGGCCCGACGCCCGGGTCTTCCGCCACCGGCAGGGCCACGGCAAACTTGGCGGAGAATAGCTGCGAGGCCATCGGCAGGCCCGGGGCGACCGAGCGAGCGGGCGCCTCGCCGGAGCCGGCTGGCATGCGACGGGGAAAAGCGGAGTCCGAACCCACCTCGGGCTCGTCGGAGTCGTCCGCCGGAGCTTCGCCCTCGGCGGGCAGGCCGGGTGCGGGCGTGGGCGCGATCGGGAGAGGAGACGGCATCCAGCCGGCCCAGGCGGCGGCGGCGAGTTGGTCGCTGGACGGAGCGATCTCCGCGGATTTCCTGGGCGCCGAAGAAACCGGCGAGGCAACCGGGGCGGCAACCGTCACCGGGTCCGACGTGCCGTCCTCAGCCGGCGTGGCGGCGCACGATTCGCCCAGCAGGGCGGAAAACAGGTCAGTCGGGCCAGCTGCGTCCGGCGGCAGGGAAACGCCGGGCATGGGGAGGCCGGCCGCGGCCAGGACGGCGGCGGGCGCGACGGAACGGGAGGGATCGATGGGAAGATTGGCGGGAGCTAGTTGCATGCATGGCGTGACCCTCCTTGGTTGCGCGGCGCGCCCGTCCCTGGGTGCGGTTCCGGTCGGCTCAGTTTGAGCTGGCCGGCTTGTTGGCCTTCATCAGGCGGAGTTTTTCAGACAGGATCGCGGCACGGCGGGCGAGCGGCCCGTCGGGAGCCATCGTGCGGCTCATCTCCTCGAAGATCGGGCCGACCACGTCGGGCTTCATCAGCGAGAGGATCTTGGTCGCGGTGACGTCATCCAGCTCGCGGATGATCGCGACGGCGGCCCGCGGCGAGAGATTGGTGTAGGTCTGCGCCAGCGTGCGCAGGTTCTTCGACTCGTCGGCTGTGATCTCGACGACCTTGTCGCCGATGCTCTTGCGGAGGACCTCGATGTCGGCGCGGACTTTCGCGAGTTCCTTCTCCTCGGCGGCGAGCCGCGCGGCGCGCTGCTCCTGCAGGTCGGCCTGCTTGCGCAGGCGGGCCCGCTCCTCCTTGAGGTCGGTGGAGAGATTCTCGACTTCGATCGTCCAGAAGTCCCAGCCCTTCTCCTTGTTCGGGGCGACCGGCTTGGGTCGCGCCACGACGGCGAGCTGCTGGAGCAGCGGGGCGGCGGCGCGCCAGGCCAGGGCGGCGCCAATGCCGACGCTGAGCACGAGGCCCAGGGCGGCGGCGGCGATCGGATTCTGCAGTTTCGTGATCATGCGGAAACCAGCTTGCGGTGCGCGGCGCGGCCGGCGAAGTCGTCAAACTCGGCCTGCTCCTCGCGGTTCTGCGTCCGGCGATGCGACGCCCGGGCCTTCACCTCGAGCCGCTGGATCACCTCGACGCGGCGGTGCGCGTCCACGTAGGCGTCGCGGCGCTCGTACATCGTCGCCCGCGCGGCGATCACGGCGCGCTCGCACTCCATCTCCTCCAGGCACTCGCGGCGGTAGGCGTTCAGGGTCTGCGCCTCGAGCGCCGGCTGGAAGCGGTCCGTGCGGCCGGCGAACAGCGCGGCCTCAAACTCGGACTTGCGCTCGCGCACGCGCGCGAGCTTCTCCTCGGCCTCGACATAGTGGTGGACGGCGGTGGCAAACGCGTCGCGGGCCTGAGCCTCGCGGTAGGCCCGGACTGTGGCGACCGGGCGAAGATTGAAGCGGAAGCGTTTCATGACAGCAGGGTTTTGAGGTGGCGAAAGGTCTCGGGCCGGGCGCTGTGCTGCTCGACGGTCTGGCAGAGGAACTGCCGCAGCGCGGGCTGGCGCTGGATGGCGTCGTCGAGCGCCGGGTTGCCGCCCTTCTGATAGGCGCCGATCGACACGAGGTCCTCGTTCTTGCGGTAGAGCGCGAGCTGCTCGCGGGCCCGGCCGGCCAGGGTCAGTTCCTCGGGCGTGCAGACATCGCGCGAGAGGCGGCTCACGCTCTCCAGCACGTCGATCGCGGGATAGTGGTTGAAGTGCGCCAGGGCGCGGGAAAGCACGATGTGGCCGTCGAGGATGCCGCGCACCGCGTCGGCCACGGGCTCGTTCATGTCGTCGCCCTCCACCAGCACGGTGTAGAGCGCGGTGATCGCGCCGCGTTCGCCGGCGCCGGCCCGCTCGAGCAGGCGCGGGAGGAGCGCGAAGACCGACGGCGTGTAGCCGCGCGTCGCGGGCGGCTCGCCCACGGCGAGGCCGATCTCGCGCTGCGCCATCGCGAAGCGCGTCACGGAATCCATCATCAGCAGCACGTTCTTGCCGGCGTCGCGCCAGGCCTCCGCGATCGCGGTCGCGGTGAAGGCCGCCCGCAGCCGGAGCGGCGCGGGCGTGTCGGACGTCGCGACCACCACGACGGCGCGCTTCAGGCCCTCGGGGCCGAGGTCCTTCTCGATGAACTCGCGCACCTCGCGGCCGCGCTCGCCCACGAGGGCCACGACGATCACGTCGGCCTCGGAGCCGCGGGCGATCATGCCCATCAGCGTGGACTTGCCGACGCCGGAGCCGGCGAAGAGGCCGAGGCGCTGGCCGCGGCCGAACGGGGTGAAGGCGTCGAGGGCGCGCACGCCCGTGACAAAGGGTTCGCGGATCCGCTGGCGCCGCAGCGGGTGCGGCGGCTGGGCGGCGCCGGGCGTGTGGCGGTCGACCGGCAGCATGCCAAGCCCGTCGAACGGGCGGCCGAGCGCATCAAGCACCCGCCCGAGCAGCTCGGGACCGGGACGCGGGATGGGCGGATGATCGCAGGCGGCGACCTCGCAGCCGACGTGGAGGCCGGCCATGCCGCCGAGCGGCATGAGCAGCACGCGGTGCTCGCGGAAGCCGACGACCTCGGCCTGGACACTGAAGTTGTCACGCGCCGAGCGGACGAGGCAGAGCTCACCGAGGCCGACGTTCGGGCCGTCGGACTCGATGATCAGGCCGGCGACAGCCGTGACCGTGCCCAGGCGCTGCACCGGCGGCACGTGGCGGACCTGCGAACGCAGGACCTCGACGAGGGGGGCGACGGAGGCGGTCATGCCGGGTGGAGGGAATGGGCCAGCGCCCCCAGCTTGGTGGCGAGGCGGGCGTCGGTGAGGCCGAAGCGGCTGCGCACCTGGCAGTCGCCGGCGCGCAGGGCGGGATCAGGCCGGATCTTGAGGCCGGGGTAGCGCTGGGCCCAGTCGGGCCGCAGCTCGTCGAGGAGCGCGGCGTCGCGCGGGCTGACGACGAGCTCGAGATTCTCGCGCTCGGGAAAGAGTTCCTCGAGGGCCTCGGCGCAGACGCGGCCGACGACCTCGGGCGGGGGCTCGAAGCCCGCGAGCAGGCGGCGGGCGATCTCGACGGCGAGGCCCGGGAGCGCCTCGCGGAGCTGGGCCAGCAGCGACGCCTCGAGGGCGCTGACCTTGCCGAGCACGCCGTCGCTGAGGTCGCTGAGCTCGGACCGGAGCTCGACCATCTGCTGGTCGGCCAGGGCGCGCGCGTCATCGACGCCGCGGCGGTAGGCCGCCTGGGCCTGCGAGGCCAGCTCGACCTCCGTGCACAGCCGGCCGCCCTGGCCGCGGAGCGCGGCCCCGGCGAGCGGGCGGTCGAAGGCGATGAGCTTGGAGTGGGCCATGGTCAGGCGACGACGCTGCCGGCGGAATCGGACTCGAGCGTGATCTGGCCCTCCTCCTCGAGCCGCCGGACCGCCTGGATGATTGTGTCCTGGGCGGCTTCGACGTCCTTGAGGCGGACCGGGCCGAGGAGCTCGAGCTCCTCCTTGAGGCTCTCGGCGGCGCGCTTGGAGATGGAGCTGTAGATGCGCTCGCGGAGCGCCTCGCTCGCGGACTTCATCGCGACCGCCAGGTTGGCCGAGTCGACCTCGCGCAGGACGCGCTGCAGGTCCGCCGGCTGCAGGCGGCTGAGGTCCTCGAAGCTGAAGAGCTTCTTGCGGATCGCGGCGCTGAGGGTGGCGTTCCGCTCCTCGAGGCGGGCGAGCAGGTTCTTGCTCATGTCCTTCTCGAGCTGGTTCAGCAGGTCGGCGACCGAGCGCACGCCACCGCTGCGGTGGAAGGCGGGGCGGACCTTGCTGTCAAAGTGCTTGCCGAGGCTGCGGGCAATCTTGCCGACCAGCTCCAGCGAGGTGGACTCGATCGTGCCCAGGCGCTCCAGGACCTCCTCGCGGAGCTCCGGGGTCAGCAGCGCGAAGACCTCGGCGGACTTGGCGCTGTCGAGGTACGAGAGGACGAACGAGATCGTCTGCGGCTGCTCGTGCTTGATCAGGTTGAAGATCTGGCGGCCCTCCATCTCGCTGATGTCCTTGATCACGTCGACCGACGTGCCGACCGGGCCGACGCGGCCGATGATGGCGGAGGCCTTGTAGTCGCCCTTCGCGATCTCGAGCGTGCGCTGGGCGTAGCCGAGCCCGCCGAGCGCCGAGCTGGCGCTCGCGGCGACCACGGTGGCGAACTCCTCGAGGGCGAGCTTCTGCGTGGCGGGCGGAATGATCGCGAGGGTCGACATCTCGCGGCAGAGCAGCTCGATCTCGGCGTCCTCGAACTGGCGGAGCACCTCGGCGGCGGCCTCCGGCCCGATGGAAACGAGGAACACCGCGAGCTTCTGCTGGCGGTTGAGCTTGGTGTAGTCGAGGTCGGCGGACATGGGCGGTTAGTTCTTGCTCGCCGGGGCGGCCACCCAATCGCGGAGGGCGACCCCCACGTTGGCGGGCTTCTGGCGGATCAGCTCGTTCAGCAGCTCGGGCGTCACGGCGTTGGCGCTCGGCAGCGAGCGCGCGGCGGCGTCCGGCGAGAGCGCAAGCACCTCGACCGGGACCGGCTCCGGCTTCTGCCGCGACAGCGTGCGCCAGAAGACGACCAGCACGAGGGCGGCGCCGGCGACGGCGGACCAGCGGATCGCGAGTTCCATCCAGCCCTGCAGCCGGCTCTCGCCCTGGATCGCGGCGATCTGCGCGGGCAGGCGCTCGGCCGACGGCTGGAATTCCATCTCCTGCAGCGACACAAGTGAGTCGAGCGACTGGCCCGGCGCGGCCTTGAGGCCGAGCGCGTTGACCACGACCTGCCGGAGGGCGTTGAGCTCCTCGGGCGTGCGCTTCACCACCGACGGCTCGGCGGCGGCGCCGGTGGCCCCGGCGGCCGGCGCAGCGGTGCGCGGCGCGACGAAGACGGCGGCGGTCACGTTCTTCACGGTGCCGGGATTGCGGGTGATGTTGGTGGTGACGTGATTGATCTCGTAGGAAGTCGTGCGGTTCTTGCGCGACTGCTCGCTGGTGGAGACGGGCCGTGCGGCCTCGCCCGCGCCGCCGGACTTCTCCGGCACGTTGGCGCTGACGCCCACCGCGCCGCCGGCGCCGCGGGACTCGGAGGAGCTGGTGCTGTCCTCGGTGACGGTCTGCGAGCGGACGACCTGGCCCTCGGGGTCGAACTTGTCCTGGGTCAGGACGGTGGCCTCGGTGTCGATCTCGGCCGAGACCCGGACGACGGCGTTGCCGGGCCCGATGACGGCGGCGAGCATGCTCTCGACCTTCTTGGCGAGGTAGTCCTCGACCTGCTGGCGGTAGCGGATCTGGCTCGAGGCGGTGCCGAGGGTCGGATCCTGGCGGAGCTCCTCGGAGAGGACGTGGCCGCGGTTGTCGACGACGGCGACCTGGTCGGGCTGGAGGCCCTGGACGGCGTTCGCGACGAGGTGGCGGATGGAATTGACCTGGTCGATCTCGAGCCGGCCGCCGCCGACGTCGACGAAGACGGACGCGGTGGGCTTCACGCCCTGCTCGGTGAGCAGCAGCCGGTTCTCGGGCTGCACGATCATGACGCGCGCGCCGCGGACCCCCTGCAGCTGCCCGATGGTGCGGGCGAGCTCGCCCTGGAGGGCGCGGAGGTAGTTCGTGCGCTGCACGAAGTCGGAGAGGCCGAACTGGCCCTTGTCGAAGATCTCAAAGCCGACGCCCTCGCCGCTCGGCAGGCCCTTGGCCGCGAGATCCATGCGAAGCTTGTAGACGAGGTTGCTCGGGACCTGCACGGCGCTGCCGCCGGCGGTCACCTGGTGCGGGATGTTCTGGCTCTCGAGGTAGCCGATGACGGCGGCGGCATCCTTCTCGCCGAGGCGGGCGTAGAGCAGCTGGTAGTCGGGGCGCTGGGACCAGAGGACGACGGCCGCGAGGCCGCCGAAAACGGCGAGGGCGGCGACGACCAGCGAGACCCGCTGGTTGACGCCGAACTGTTTCCACAGGTCGAGGAGGGATTGGGTAAAGGGCTTCATCGATCAAACAAAGGGATGGTTCACACCTGCATGCGCATGAGTTCCTGGTACGACTCGACCAGCTTGTTGCGGACCTCGACCATCATGGAGAAGGCCACCGAGGCCTCCTGCATCGCGATCACGCTCTGGTGCAGCTGGCCGGTCTCGCCGAGGAGGACCTGGCGGGTGAGGGCCTGGGCGGTGGCCTGCTTGTCGGACACCGTGGCGACGAGGCCGTCGAGCACCTGGCCGAAGCCGGCGCCGTGGACCGACGGGCCCGCCGGCGCGTTGACGACGGTCTTCGGCAGCGGCGCGTCGATGCGGGTGAGCGGCGACGAGGCCAGGGGATTGACGGCTCCAATGGGTGACATGGCGGGTCAGGCTTACTTGCCGATCTCGAGGGCCTTCATGGCCATCTGGCGGGAATTCTTGACCACCGAGAGGTTGGCCTCGTACGCCCGCGAGGCGGTGATGAGGTCGACCATTTCGTAGGCGAGGTTGACGTTCGGCATCGTGACCTGCCCGTCAGGGCCGGCGTCGGGATGCTGCGGGTTGTAGACCTGCTGGCCGGGGGTCGGGTCGGCGGTGATGCCCGCGACGCGCACGCTCTGCAGCGAGGCGCCGGACTGGCCCTCCTGGCGCACCAGCTCGGTCTCGAACGAGACCACCTTGCGGCGATACGGGCCGCCCTCGGGGGTCCGCGTAGTCTGGGCGTTGGCAATATTCTGGGCGACGATGTCGAGGCGGGTCTTCTGCGCATTCAGCGCGCCCGCGGTGACGTCGATGCCGGAAATCAGGTTCATGGGTCAGGGGCTCAGACCGTGCGGCCGGAAATCGCGACGCGCAGCTGCTTCAGGTTGTTGGAGACGACCTCGGAGAGGTAGTCGTACTCGACGGCATTCCGGTTCATGGCGAGGAGCTCGTGCTCGATCTCCACCGTGTTGCCGTCGGGCCGCATGCTGCGGGCCGTGGTGTCCTCGGCGAGGCGCGGCCGGAGGCCGGAGAGCGCCGCGGCACCGTCGCCGCGGTCCACGCTCGCCTTGAGCTGCGCGGCAAAGTCCGGGGCCAGATCGAGCCGGCGATAGCCCGGCGTCTCGGCATTGGCCACGTTGGAGGCGATCGCCTCCTGCCGTAGCGCGGATGCGTCGAGTAGTTTCCGCGCCAACTGATAGTTGTCGGTCTGGAAAATGGGATCGATCATGCCCCGCGTTGAGCAAGGCCGGTGCCAGCGCGCCCACCGGCTCCGCAACCCGCTCTACCCCATTCGAATAGATTTCCCGCGCCGCGGGGCCCGCGGCCGGCGGCTCCCGGCGCCGACGCCGGCGGGAAAATTTTGCCGCCCGTGACCGGCAATCCCGCCCGGCCCGCGAGTCGTCCCTTCATTTGCCGGCAAACGTGCCGATGTTACCCCAAAATTCTTCATGAGGGACAAAGAGTTCGAGTTCATCTGCGACCTCGTCTACGAGCGCAGCCGCATCAGTCTCGGTCCGGACAAGCGTGAGCTGGTCGCGGCCCGGCTGGGCAAGCGCCTGCGCGCGACCAACCTGCCGTCGGTAACCGACTACTGCCGCATGCTCCAGACGCCCGGGGCGGAGGAGGAGCTGTCGAACCTGATCGACGTCATCTCCACCAACCACACGTTCTTCTTCCGCGAGCCGCAGCACTTCGACTTCCTGCGCGACCACGCCCTGCCCGAGCTGGCGGCCCGCGCGCGTCAGGAATGTTGGCCCAGCCTCCGCGTATGGAGCGCCGCGTGCTCGTCCGGCGAGGAGCCCTACTCCGTCGCGATCACCCTCGCCGAGAACCTGCCGACCTGGCCGTGGTCCATCACCGCGACGGACATCTCGCACCGGATCCTGGCGAAGGCCGAGGCGGCCATCTACCGCGCGGAGACGATCGAGAAGCTCCCGGCCGACCTCATCCGCACCTATTTTCAGCGGGGCTACGGCCCGCAGGAGGGCAACTACCGGGTCCGCGCCGCGCTGACCGAGCGGATCGCCTTCCACCAGCTGAACCTGCTCGAGAAGGAGCCGCCCGACCGCGAGCCCTACCACGTGATCTTCTGCCGCAACGTGATGATCTACTTCGACCGTCCCACGCAGGAGGAACTCGTCGCCAAGCTCACCCGCCGCCTCGTCCCGGGCGGCTACCTGCTCGTCGGCCATGCCGAGAGCCTCAGCAACGTGCGCCACGGCCTCCGGCTGGTCCGGCCCGCGATCTACCAGCGGCCGCGCACGGCCTGATCCCCGCCATGGCCCCCCGCCCCATCCGCGTCCTCATCGTCGACGACTCCGCCGTCGTGCGGAAGCTCGTGAGCGAAGCGCTGCGCGTCGATCCCGAGATCGAGGTGGTGGGCACCGCGGTCGACCCGTACGCGGCGCGCGACAAGATCCGCGAGCTCAACCCCGACGTCCTCACGCTGGACCTCGAGATGCCGCGGATGGACGGCCTGACCTTCCTCCGGATCATCATGGAGCAGCGCCCGCTGCCGGTGATCATCATGAGCTCGCTCACGCAGCGCGGCTCGGCCTACGCCCTCGAGGCGCTGCGGCTCGGCGCGTTCGACGTGCTGGCCAAGCCGAACGGCTCCTACTCCTTCGGCGAGCTCGGCCCGCAGCTCATCGCCCGCATCAAGGCCACCGCCGGCGCCCGCATGCGGCCCG